>JBLNEM010000472.1:0-7740 GCA_050262655.1 Mycobacterium leprae
GTCCGCTCCTCGGCCTCAGACACGGCCGGAAGGAATGTATTGTAGTCTTCACTGATGGCGTTCGGCCTGCCCGACGACAGACTCTCCTCCGCCGGCAGGACCGGCGGACGGCCACGGCGCAGGGGGCCCCGACGGCCCGTACTGTGCGATGGCTTCTTGCGCGGCTGTCGCCCGCGGCCCGACCACAACCACAGCGCCGTGCCGGAGGCGACCGCGGCCGTCGTCCAGAGGTTGGCCTCGCCAAACAACGCCAGCAACCCCAAGGCGCCGGCGCCCGTTATCAAAATCCCCGCCGATCTTCGGGGCTTAGCTCTCTTACTGCGACGCTCGGCCGCTTTGACGGAACGTTGACGCGTATTTTCTTTCACCAAGCGGCAGACCTCCGCACCACGCACATCTACTTCAACCTATAGAGTACCATAGGATGGCAGAAACGGATAGATCAAGCTGTATTGGCGACTCCATCCAGGAGCGATCGCCTCAAGGAAACCGGCCTCGCAGAGCGAAGAATACGGGAGAGCAACCTAAACCATGACGGTGGGTGATATCACGGTGCCGTTACCGATCGAACCGATCCTTCCCCGCCTGTCAGCCACCCTGGCTACCCAAAACGCCGCCGTCCTGGTGGCGCCGCCTGGAGCCGGCAAGAGCACCCGAGTGCCGCTGGCTCTGCTGAACGAACCCTGGCTCCGGGGGCAACGCATTCTGCTGCTAGAACCCCGCCGGCTGGCTGCGCGGTCCGCGGCCCGGTATATGGCACAGTGCCTGGACGAGCCGGTCGGCGAGACGGTCGGCTACCGGGTGCGCCTGGACAGCAAGGTAAGCCCACGGACGCGTGTCGAGGTGATCACGGAGGGGGTGCTGACTCGCCTCCTGCAGTCGGACCCTGCCCTGGAGGGTGTCGGCCTGGTGATCTTCGACGAGTTCCACGAGCGGAGTCTTCAGGCCGACCTGGGGCTCGCCCTCTCCCTGCAGAGCCAAAGCCTTTTACGCGAGGACCTGCGCCTGCTGGTCATGTCCGCCACCCTGGAGGCAGAAGCGGTCGCCGCGCTCCTGAGCGATGCGCCTGTCATCGTCAGCGAGGGGCGCAGCTACCCGGTAGAGACACGTTATCTGCCGCTACCCGTCACCGGGCGCGTTGAACCGGTGGTCGTCCGCACAATCCTGGACTCCCTCCGGCAGGAGCCGGGCGATCTCCTGATCTTTCTGCCCGGGGCCGGGGAGATTCGCCGTGTCGAGGCAGAACTGCGAAGTTCTGGCCTTGGCCCGGATGTCCGGATCGCCCCGCTCTACGGCAACCTGTCCACCGAAGCACAGGACACGGCCATTTTGCCGTCGCCCACGGGCTCGCGCAAGGTCGTGCTGGCCACTGCCATCGCCCAGACCAGCCTCACCGTCGAAGGGGTTCGGGTCGTCATCGACAGCGGACTGATGCGCCTTCCCCGTTTCTCCCCCCGCACCGGCATGACCCGCCTGGAGACGGTGCCTGTCTCCCGGGCAGCCGCCGACCAACGACGGGGGCGCGCCGGACGAGTCGCTCCAGGGATCTGCTACCGCCTCTGGCCGGAACAGGCCGACCGGCACCTCCTGCCACAGAGCCCGCCGGAGATTCTGGCGGCCGATCTGCTGCCGCTCGCATTGGAGTTGGCGATCTGGGGAGTCCCAGATCCGCAGGCCCTCCGGTGGCTCGACCCTCCTCCTGCCGCAGCCATGTCCCAGGCCCGCACACTCCTGCAAGAGTTGGGTGCGCTGAGCCGTGACGGAAGCGTTACGCCGCACGGGCGCCAGATGGCGGAGTTGGGGCTTCACCCCCGCCTGGCACACATGCTCCTGCGGGCGATTCCCCTGGGCCATGGTGCCCTGGCCTGTGAACTGGCAGCCCTCCTCAGCGAACGGGACATCTTCCGGAACGATGCCCTCGCCCCGGACGCGGATCTCCGCCTTCGGGTTCTGGCCCTCCGGGGAGTCGGTGATTACGCCGTGGACACCGGCGCCTGACACCTGGTCCGGGCCGAGGCCCGCCGTCTGCAGCAAGAGTTCCGCATCAGCCCCGATTCCACCCCCGACGTGGATGCGTGCGGACTCCTCCTGGCCTTCGCTTACCCCGATCGCATTGCGAAAGGCCGGGGCGAGGCCCGCTTCCTGATGCGAAACGGGCGCGGCGCTGTATTCACAACACCTCAGCTGCTTGCGGCCGAGCCGTATCTGGTCGCGGCTGAACTGGCCGATCAGGGCGCCGAGAGCCGCATCTTCCTGGCGGCGCCGGTCTCCCCGGCCGAACTGGACGATTTCTTCGGCGACCAGATCGAGACAGAGCAAACCGTCTGTTGGGACAGCTCCGCACAGGCCGTGCGGGCGAAGGAACGCCGCCGCCTGGGCGCCCTGATCCTGAACGAAACAGCGCTTCCCGAACCGGATCCGGAAGAGACGCTGGCCGCACTGCTTACCGGCGTCGCCTCCGAGGGGCTTGGGATCCTGCCCTGGACCAAGGCGGCCCGCCAACTGCAGGAGCGCCTCAACTTCCTGCACCACGCAGACCCGGAGTGGCCCGATGTGTCGGATGCAGCCCTGGCGACGACGGCGGCGGAGTGGCTCGGCCCCCATCTATACGGCATGAAGAGCCGAAACGACTTGCAGCGCCTGAATCTTACCGAGGTGCTCTCGGCCCCGCTAACCAGGGCGCAGCGCCGGCTCCTGGAAGAGGCGGCTCCCACCCATATCGTGGTGCCCAGCGGCTCCCGCATTCCGGTGGATTACAGCGACCCGGCAGCCCCGGTCCTGGCTGTCCGGCTCCAGGAGATGTTCGGACTGCATGAGACGCCCCGCATCGGCGGCGGTCGGGTGCCCCTTACGCTCCACCTCCTGTCGCCGGCCCACCGTCCGGTGCAGGTGACGCAGGACCTGGCCAGCTTCTGGCGCAGCGCCTACTTCGAGGTGCGCAAGGATCTGCGGGGCCGGTATCCGAAACACTACTGGCCGGAAGATCCTACCGCCGCCATCCCCACCCATAAAACACGGCCCCACCCATAGGAGGAACCCACTTGAGCCGTGCAACCGACGCAGACTGGTCGCAGTTGAGCCTGACCGCCCTGTGCGACCACATTGAGCAAACCCACCACCGCTACCTCAACGCCGAACTCCCCCGCATTGGCCTGCTGCTGGACAAGTTGACGGAGACTCACGGCCACCGCCAGCCGGAGCTCTACCACCTGCAGGAGGTCTATGCCGGCATGGCCGACGACCTGCTGGGCCATCTGCCCAAAGAGGAGAGCATTGTCTTCAGTGCGATCCGCCAGATTGAAGCAGGGAAAGGCCGGCCCGGTTCCTTTCCCTTTGCCTCGATCGTCTACCCGGTCAAGTCGATGACGGTCGAACACGAAGCCACCAGCCGGGATCTGGACGAGGTGGAGGCATTCGCGTTCAGCCACGCCGCCCTGCCTGACGTGGGCGATGACTACAAGGCGGTGATCTCCGCCCTGAGCGCGTTGGTGGTCGACACCCGCCTGCATATCCACAAGGAGAACGACGTGCTCTTTCCCCGTGCGATCGATCTGGAGATCCGGGGGCGCTGAAACGTCACTCCACCTGGAGAATTCGGTAACGCCGGTTCCCGCCGGGGGTCTTGACCCGTACGACGGCGCCGGGGTACTCGGCCAGGAACGTCCGGGCCAGAGGTGAGCCCACCTCCAGCCGTCCTGCCGCCAGGCTCCCCTCGCCATGCGGCACAATCGTGTAGCGTGCCTGCTCCCCTTCGTCGAGATCGGCCACCAATACCCGGCTGAAGAGGCGGACCGGTTCATGCTTGCTGGCCGCAATCAGCGCCTGCTCTGCCGCGGTGGGGGGTGGGCCGCTCAAGGCCCGGAAGGCCCGGTTATTGGCCTCCGACGCCGCCCTTTCAATGTTGACGCCAATCGCCGTCTCCGATCGGGTTTCCCGGCGGATCCGCTTCACATCCTTCACGGGCGGCCGGACTTCCAGCTTTTCCTCTTCCGTCACGACGTCTCACTCCCATTCCTTGAACCCATCCTGTATGCTTAGAGGGAACTGCACCCAAAGGAGCGACCATCGCACCATGCAATACCGGCGTCTCGGCACTTCTGGCTTACGTTTGAGCGAACTCTCCCTGGGCAGCTGGTTGATCACCCGCGGTTCTGAAGCCGACGCGGCACGTGCCGGCCAGGCCGTGCGCCGTGCATACGAATTGGGGATCAACCACTTTGACAGTGCGGTCAACTACGGTCGTTACCCGCATGACTCGGAGGCAGCCCTGGGCAAGATTCTCCGGGAGTTTCCCCGAAACACATACACCGTAACATCCAAGATGTTCTGGCCCATCGGCTCCTCCACTTACGAGCGGGGCCTCTCCCGCAAGACCCTGACGGACCAGATCGATCTGAGCCTGAAGGCGCTCCAACTCGACTACATTGATCTCTTCTACTGCCACCGTTTCGACCCCGACACGGACCTGGAGGAGACCCTCCGCACGCTGGATGACCTGGTGAGCCAGGGCAAGATCCTGTACTGGGGTATTTCCGACTGGAGTGCAGCCCAGGTGCAGGAGGCCATGGCCATCGTCGACCGGCGGAATCTGCACCGACCTGTGTCGCACCAACCGCACTATAACATGTTAACCCGTGCCATTGAAGCCGAAGTGATGCCGGTCACGGCCAGAGCCGGCATGGGTATCATCGCCTACTCGCCCCTCGCGCAGGGGCTCCTCTCCGGCAAGTACCGGCCCGACGTTGCGCCACCCGCCGGATCACGCCCAACCTTCGTCTCCTGGTTCAACCAGAATCAGGAGGATTGGGCGAAAGTGCAGCAACTGACGCCCATCGCCGAACGGAACGGGCTGACCCTGGCCCAGTTGGCCATCGCCTGGGTCCTCCGTCGTCCGGAAGTGACCAGCGCTTTGATCGGCGCCAGCCGTCCGGAGCAGGTCGAGGAAAATGTGAAGGCTGTTGGGGTGCAGCTGGCACCCGAAGAGCTCGCGGCGATCGATGAGATTCTCGGCGACCGTACCACCGGCTACCACGCCAGGAAAGCATAATCAGCGGCACATTGTCGCCCAATTTCCTCCAAATGATTTCGGTAGTCGCAGTGGTTTACAGAAACCGTGCAGTGGTGTACGATGACCATGGAAACGCTGAATCCCGAAAGGGAACGGGGGAACCATCTCTGGGGTGAATCCTGCTGGCCACGGCAGGTAGGGCAAACTTTGACCGCCCGAATCCGACAGCTAACCTCGTAAGCGAAGGTCGAAGGAGCCGCTCAGTGAGACGTCCACTGGACGGCCCCTTTGGGGGCCGTCCACTTTTGTTTCACGGGCCCGGTCCTTCCGCCAGTACAAGGAGGGGACCATCAATGGAACCTAAAAAGGACATGATTGACAACACTAGTCGTCTCCATCCGATCGTTCGGCTTTGTGCCCTGTGTGGCCAGCCAAAGTCTATTCTGCCGCTGAACGAGGAGCATCGGAAAGCGCATGCCACCAAGCAGATCGCTTTTGTCTGCGAGGAGTGCGCCGCCAAGGTCCGCACCGAGGTGGAAGCCGCCGGGAACCTGGAAGACCAGCCCCGTTTCTCCGCCTGATCCACATAGCCAAAACGATAACCCCACCCGTACTCCCGGGTGGGGTTATATTTTTCGTCATCGCTTCCGGATGATGATCCGGTCGCCGTCCACCTCGACACGGGCCCGGTCGGTCAGGCCCACCTGTTCCAGCATCTCCCGGGAGATCTGAATGCGTCCGGCGCTGTCCAGGACCGACAGCTCCTCGTGTGTCTGCTCCGGCGCCGCGGTGGCAGCCGTCTCCGCCGCTGCAGGGTCGGCCGCCGGTTCAACCCCCTTGCGGACCGCCTCCTGGGCCACCTTGCCGTCGCGGATCAGTACGTAGCGATCCACCGCCTGGGCCAGGGAACGGTCGTGCGTAACGATCATGATCGTGGTGCCGAACCGCCGGTTGATCGTGCGGAAGATCTCCAGAATCCGGGCCGAGGTCGCCGTGTCCACCGAGCCGGTTGGCTCGTCGGCCAGGAGCATTCTGGGCCGGTTCGAGAGTGCAAGGGCGATCGCCACCCGCTGCTGTTCGCCGCCCGACAGCGACACCAATTTATGATCTGCCCGATCCAGCAGACCCACCGAGTCCAGGAGTTCCCGGGCACGTTCCCGGGCCTCCCTGCCCACCATACCGGCCAGCAGCATGGGCAGTGCCACATTCTCCACGGCCGGCAGGTAGGGAATCAGGTTGCGGGCGTTGTTCTGCCAAACAAAACCGACCATATGGCGCTGGTATTCCACCCGCTGTTTGGCCGTTAGCCGCTGCAGGTCATACTCACCCACGGTGCACCGGCCGGCCGAAGGCTCGTCCAACCCGCCCAGAATGTTAAGCAGGGTGGACTTGCCGGAGCCGCTGTTGCCGATGACCGCCATCACCTCGCCGGCCTCCACTGTAAGGTCCAGCCCCTGTAAAGCGAAGACCTCCAGGTCGGCCACCTTGTAAATCTTAACCAGGTTTTCACACCGGATGAAGCCGCTCATTGATCTTCACCTAACTTCAGCGCTTCGTGTATGCGGAGCCGGGAGAGCGCCACCATAAGGCCGCCCAAACCGATCAGGAACATCAAGAGCAGCACGACATAGAGCCGAATCCGGTCACTGGGGTCCGCCATCACCACAAACGGCGGGACGTGGGCAGTCTTGGCATCGCCCTGCTGCAAGAACGGCACGAACAGATTGGCCGTGGTTAGACCCAGACCGGTGCCAGACGCAACGCCGAGCCCCACGGTCAGCACTTGCTCCAGCGCCACCGCACTCAGCAGTTGGCGGGCCGAAAGGCCAATGGCCCGCAACATGCCGAACTGCAGCACACGGGAGCGCAGGCTGAGGGCGGCGTAAAGCCAGAAGCCCAACAACGTAATCAGGGCGGAGAGCAGGAAGCTGCTGGTCAGGCCTCCCAGTAGGCCGTTCAGTTCCGGATCACGCCGGGCCCGAATCAACTCCTGCCGGTGGTCGCTGACGTAGGTGACCACGATCTCCTTGCTCTGGAGTTCGTTCACCGCCGGCTGAAGCGTGGCGCCATCCTTCATCTTGAGCCAGACCTCGTAAGGCTTGATGCCCAACTGATCCTCGATATAGCTCAGGTTGGCGATGAAGAAGTCCCCGTCCTGCGGGTAAAGAGTAGGCCAGTAGGGAATCGCGGCGTAGACGATCAACGGAGCCTCCTGGAAGTTCTGCCCGTAGAGGCTGATCTGATCGCCCGGCCTCAACTTGTTCTTCGCCATGAAGGCAGGCGTCACCAGGACCGCGTCTTCGTGCTCGGCCAGCAGGTTCAAATACTCGTTGATGTGATACGGCGCCAGATCCGGTCGGAACCAGGCCACCTGGCCGAAGTCCTGCGGGTTGATCGCCATCAGCTTGGCCTTTGGCAACGATTTGCCGCCGACCTTGGGCGTCACTTCCTCGTTGCGCACCTGAGCGGCGTGCGCCACCCCCGGCAGGTCGTAGTGGATGTTCCAGGGCGGCGGCTGAATCACCACCGGGCCCTGGTCCTGGGTATCACCACCGCCGCCGCCGGCCTGCGGCGGCGCACCAGAGGGCAGTGGGTTCCCATCAGCCCCGCTGACATAATCCCACCGCTCGTTCAGTGTCACATCGGCCCCGTCCTGGTACTGAATGCGGTCGGCCGTGTTCCGCTCCAGGGTCCGGGCCGCTGCGGCGCTATAGAGGCCCATGCCGACGGTA
>JBLNEM010000473.1:0-6497 GCA_050262655.1 Mycobacterium leprae
TCACCGCACTGGCGTGCATCGCCGCCTGGCTGCCGTCCCAGTCACGGATCAGTTCCCGGTAAACCTCGATCCGGTCCGTGTACTCCTCGTGATTCACCAGCAGCGGCTGGTCCAGGAAGGCTACCCGCACCCCCTTGCCGGTGATCCCCTGCGCATGGAGTGCCCGCACGCCCAGCCCTGGATCCTTGCCCAGGGCCATATAGCGTGCGGGATCAAAACCGGCGGGCAGATTGGCGGGCCAACGGGTGCCATCGTCAAAGGAGGCATATGTACGCAGCGCTTCGCCATACTGGCTCAGGTCCTGATCGGACAGGTCATGCTGGCGCAGGTCAAGCGCAAAGGCATTACCGGGTGGGAACGGGCCAGTGAAGGAGACCTTTTGGCGGGTGAGGATGCTGAAGTCGGCTGCCGGCGGGATTCGGCTCCAATCATGCTGGATGCGGTTGCTGTGCATGGGGTTAAACAGGTTCACCAGAAAGAGCAGCGCCAGTAGCACCGAAAGAGCCATGAGCGGTTTGCGGGCCATGTGGTTCACACCTCCGACTGGATTCATTCGCCTTGAGTAGAAACCCGGAAGCACGGCTGCTTCCAGGGTTTTTCGTGTCAGCGGTGATCAGTCTCTCTGCAGCCACTCGCTAATCGGCATCACGCGCCGATCGGCTATCGAAACAGAGAGGCCGTCGGCGGAAACGACTTGGTACCGTGCCGGGTAGGGCTTTTGGCAGAATCAGGCCATCTCCGGGGTGGCTAAGAGCGATTTCGTGGCGGCGAAAGGGGGAGACGGTGATTTTGACGCGGGCGAGCGCCGTGACCCGTGTCCAAAATTGCGGTTTCACACGGAAAACGCCAGCCTCGGACCGGATTTGGCGCCCTAAGGCCCCGCTGGATACCGGGGACCGTATCAAAAATACGGGTGGGGGTAGGAAAGTGGCGAAAATCGGAGGGCAAACGGCAGTTTTGACGCGGGCCAGCGCCGTGACTCGTGCCCAAAACTGCACTTTCGGCGATGGACTAACCAACGGTACCCGACCCGCCTAGCCGGGGGCCGGCCGACGATGCCAAGGCTGTCGGCCCGCGAGAGAGCCTTAGCTTGATCCGGCTCTCGTTTGAGTCGCTGGCCATCGCTATAGGTCTGTTGTCGCCGCCCGCACCTTACCGCTTGCCAGCAGCTGCTCCAGTGCCGCCCGGGTGGGCAGTGCAGGCTGGGCGCCATACTGCGTGGCAGTCAGTGCCCCTGCCGCCGAGGCGAACCGCAGCGCATCAGCGGCGATCTGCCCCTCCACCAGGGCCACCGCCAGGCCGGCGGCAAAGGCATCGCCCGCCGCGGTAGTGTCCACGGTCTCGACCACAAACGCCGGCACATGGATGGGCCGTCCACCAGCCAAATAGACTGAGCCGCCGCCGCCCAGCTTCACCACCGGGTTGGCCACGCCCCGCTCCGCCAGCAGTTTCGCAGCCGCCGCGGCCGTGTGGGGGCTGTCGACCGCTGCACCGCAGAGGGCCGCCGCTTCCGACTCATTGGGGGTTACCCAGGTGCTGCAACGGTAGAACGCCTCCGGCAGCGCCGCCTTCGGGGCGGGCGCCGGGTCGAGCATGGTGGGCACACCATACTCCTGGGCGACCTGCAGCGCATAGAGCGCCGTGGCCAGCGGAATCTCCAACTGGACCATCAGCAGCTTCGCCCTGGCGATCGCGGGACGGGCCCGGTCGATATCCGCAGGGCTCAGCGCACCGTTGGAGCCGGGCACCACGATGATCGCGTTCTCACCGGTCTCGGCAATGCTGATATGGGCCGTGCCGCTGGCCTGCTCCTGGTCGACGGTGACGTAGTCGGTGCCGACGCCGGCCTCCCGCAGGGCGGCGATGATCGTCTGGCCTGCCGGGTCTGCGCCGACCCGCAGCACCATGGCCACCTTCCCGCCCAACCGGGCACAGCCGACGGCCTGGTTGGCGCCCTTGCCGCCGCAGACCTGGAAGAAACGCGTACCCAGCACGGTCTCGCCCGGAGCCGGCAGGTGCGGCGCCGTTACGTTAAAGTCGATGCTGGCGCTGCCTACCACGATGATGTCGTACATGGCGGCTCCTCCTCGGGCTAACCCAGTACCTTCTCGACCCGGGTCACATGCAGGACCACGGCAGCCCGGCTCCAGGGGAAGCGGCCGTGCACCCGCTCGTACAGCGGCGTACCGGTCTGGAACTCGGCGGTGCCGGTGAGCCGGAAGCCGAGGCCCTTACCGTTCACGTGGCCGCCCAGGATTAGCTGCAGGGCGCTGCCGGCGTTCACGTTCGCCTCAGTCTGGCGGTAGCCGCCGGCCGGGAAGAGGAGCGTCTCCTCATCGATCACTTCAATATAGCTCTGCCAGGTAGCCGCCAGATGCGGCCCCTCGCTGCCGGTGGTGACGAAGGTGGCGGGGCCCTCTGATGCGAGCACGCTCTTGACTGTATCGTTCAACATGGGTAATCGCTTCCTTTGTAGTAGTGCGTGAGGTGCTCCCTAGAGTTCGAGGGGAAGCACGAAACACCTGCCGCCCCCCCGCTAGAACGGGTAATCGATTGGGGGCAAGTCATGTGCGAGCGTGTGCCGGGCGTGGTTGAACACCGCCTGGTTCCATGGGTGCAGTTTGCCCAGGTCCCCGGCCCTTGCCAGCATGTAGTGGATGTTGGCATACAGGATGATCTGCCTCAGCCGCACGAACAGCGGCAACTGCTTCACCCAGAAGGGATCCAGCGCATTCTCGGCACTGTACCCGGCCATGAACTCCGTCATGAAACGGGCTGTGTCCGCCTGGCTCGTCTCATCAGGGTGGGAGACCGTGTAGAAGAGCAGCACACCGATGTCATTGATGAACCAGCAGTACTGGCATTCATCGAAATCAAAGAGGGTGAACTGCCCGTTGTCATCGATCAGGTAGTTGCCGGGGAAAAGGTCGCCGTGAATCAGGCCGTAGGAATCATGGTCCTTGGGCAGCCGCTGGATTTGCTGCAGTGTGCGGGCAATGGTCTCCTGCACGCGTATCTCGGACTCGGGTATGTAGGCCCGCACGTTGTGCTGCAGGTAGCTGTTTTCGTGCCATACAAAGCGGGTGAACCCCGCCGGGGCCTGATACCGCTTCGCCAGCGCATGCATCCGGCCAGTGATGCGCCCGAGGGTGCCCAGCCCTTCCACATGGCCCGGCCTGCGCCCCTGCGCCCTTTCGAAGGCCGCAGCCGTGAACTCCCCCACCACTTCGGCCAACTCGCCCCGCACCGACGGAACGGGCGCTGCCACTGGGACGCCGTTCTCCCGGAGGTAGCAAACGTAATTCAGTTCGCTGGCCACAGCCGCCGGCGTGCGGTGGGAGTCATGGGTCAGCCGGAGGATGCCGCGGTCGAACTCATACACCACGTTCTGAAAGCCGCCGCCGATGGGCCGCACCTGATCCGGCTTCAGGCCAAACCGAGCGGCAGACTCGGCGAGAATATCGGGGGTTACTCGATCCTGCATGTTCTGCTGCATGCGTTTCACGCTCCCTATGCAAGACGTGCCGCCCTCCGTTTGTTACCTCCGGCGCCACGGCAAAGCCACCCAGTGCCCGCTGCGAGCGGCGTACTGTACCATCAGCAGGCCGGCGATCGTGCAGACGACCAGTGTGACCAGCCCGGCCTCAGGGCCGAAACCGCCGCCCGTCCAGAGCACCGGGCCATGCAGTTCCGGGCGCAGCAGCCCGCTGGTAATGACCCCCGAACCGTCGAGGCTGCCGGAGACGGCAGTACCGTAGATGGGCCCCTCGAAGAAGTTCCACGCCCAGTGGATGCCGATGGCCAGCCAGAGGTTGCGGGTGAGCATGTAGGCCCCCGCCAACAGCACCCCCGCCTCGACGCCAACGGCGATGGCGGCCAGCAGCGTGGCGTTTGGGTTGAAGATGTGGAGCAGGCCGAAGAGCAAGGCGCTGAGGAACAGGGCGATCCCGGAGCCCAGCCACTCCTCGATCAGCCGGAAGAAGAGCCCACGCAGGGCGACCTCCTCCGATACGCCCACCCAGAGATAGGCGACCAGGTTCCAGCCCAAGCGGGACCAGATCCCCGCCGCCCCCACATTGGTGCCCTTCACTATGTACAACCCACCCAGGGCCATGATGCCGATCACGGCCGTGAGCAAAACGCCGCCAAGGAGGAAGCCCCAGACCGTCTCCTGCACGGCTCCTTCCAGGCGAAACCCCACGTCTGCGGCCGTGCGGCGCTCCACCAGCCAGGCCACCAGCAGCAGGGCCAGGGTGACGGTCAGCGCCTCGGCGAATCGCCCGTGGATGAACCGGATCGGCAGTGCTGCCGTCAACCGGGAGAGGGGCAGGTAGAGAATGCCGGCCACACCCAGCCAGATGGCCAGCCGGGTCAGCGGGAAGAGCAGAATACGGCGTCCTAACGACATGAAAAGGCCTCCTTCGCAGGCTAGCTTATTCACTGGTGAGACGCGCCATCCGTCAAAAAGGTTCAACGGCTGGCCCCGGATAGGACCAGCCGTTGCCGATCGTTTGCGCTACTCCTGGACTGCCCAGGCCACTGCCGCCATGCCAAACCGCTGGCCCTTGACGTACAGCGGTACCGTGACCATGGTGGTGACCACGCCGTTATCCCGGGCGTACGTCTGGACCAGGAATTCGTTGCTGCCGCCGGCCGGCTCCCGCAACTCGCAGCCGGCGCTGACAAACTGCTGGCGGCTGGCCCTGGGGGCGACCCCCGCTGCCCGACCGCCCAGGAAGGAGCGGGCTCCCCGCACCAGAACCGCCTGGTCGTCGTAGAACCGCTTCACCCGGTTTGCGGTGAGGTCCCGGGCCGGATCGCCGGTCCAGGCCTGCGAATAGATCTTGTTATGGACCGGGACATAGACGTTCAGGTCCGTGCAGGCGACCAGCTGCAGCCGGGAGTCCCGCTGCAAGATCTCATCCATCACCTGCTGCAGTTCCAGGTCGACCGCCAGGTCATAACCCGCCGTGTACTTGGGCGGCTGGAACCCTTCGGCCGGGACACGGCTCACGTCAAACAGGTGACTCAGGTTGCGGATCGCCGTGCCCTTGATCTCCGTGTAGCGGAGGTCCAACACATCCGCCAGGCGCACCTTGCCGGCATCGATCGCCCGCTCAATGACCGCCCGGTACCGGTCGTTCAACTCCCGGCAGAGCGCAAGGCCCTGGTGGAACTGGGAGCCGGTTTGGAACGTGCCCAATGCAGCGTGCGCCGTCTCGGTGACCGCCGACAGCTTCATCGACTCCTGGGCCGTCTGGTCGGCCTCGGCCTGGATCGCGGTCAGATGCTCCACCAGGCGATAGGTGGAGGCCGTGACCGACTCGACCGATGCGGTCTGCTCTTCGACGGCCGCCGCGATGGACTCCATGTTCTCGGTGGTCTCCCGCGTGAGGGTGTGCATCTCCTGCAGCGACCGGCTGACCTCGGCGCTGCGCAGGTGGCTCTCCTCGGACAGCGTCCGGCTTTCGGTGATGGCGGCCCGGGCCGGAT
The DNA here is from genome assembly GCA_050262655.1 of Mycobacterium leprae. Classification (GTDB taxonomy): domain Bacteria; phylum Bacillota; class Sulfobacillia; order Symbiobacteriales; family Symbiobacteriaceae; genus DASXVX01. Next base: position 5,494 of record JBLNEM010000473.1, read on the forward strand.
CCAGGTTCCCGGCCACGCTGCGAACCAGGGCGCCAATCTCTTTGGTCTTGCCAGCCGTGGTCTCGGCGAGCCGCCGTACCTCCTCGGCCACGACCGCGAAGCCGCGGCCGTGCTCTCCTGCCCGGGCCGCCTCGATCGCTGCGTTCAAGGCCAGCAGGTTGGTCTGTGCGGCAATGGCACCGATCACGTCGCTAACCTGAATGATGCCACGGATCCCTTCCATCAGCCCATCCAGTCGATCGGCAGTCTCATGCATGTGGTTGTTCAGGCTGTTGGCGGCCGCCATCGCCTGGTTGCTGACCTGCAGGCCCTTTTCGGAGAGCGCCGCTACCTGATAGGCCGCCCGGACCGTGGTCTCAGCGGCGCTGGCCACATGCTGGATGCCCGCGCCCGATTCGGTCATGGCGGCGCTGATGGTGGAGAGCTCGTCCCGAGTCTCCTCCAGCCGCTGCGCGACCCGCTTCAGTCGGACCGAGTTGCGGGCCGCGCCGCTGGCGGAAATGGTCACCACGCCCTCCAGTTCCGTCAGGGTATGGCGGATGCGGTTCGTCAGCTCGGTCAGCTGCTCATGCACAGCGCGGGAATCCAACTCAGGCGGCGCCTGGGTCAGATCGTAGGCGCCCCGGGCCAGATACTCGGCCAACGTCAGCAAATCGGCAGCAATGGGGTCGCTGACTTCAGGGGTCGGAGCCACCGCAGCAGGGGAAGGCGCTGAAGTGGGACTTGGCACGGGGAGAGTAGCTGGGGTCTTCTTGCGGAAAGGCCAGTTCATGCGTTGCCCACTTCCTTGACATAAGTGTTGTGGAAATAACACCCTATATTGAGAATAGCAGATCCTACATTCTTCGACAACATCGACCGGAATTATTTTCAGAAGCCGCAAAACACAAGGAGGCTGGTTGCCCAGCCTCCTTGTGCCATCCGTGGGAGAAGCCTTAGAACAGATCGAACCACTTCGGGAACGTGAAGATAAAGCCCAGAGCGACGAGCACCATGGTGATCGC
>JBLNEM010000474.1:0-4885 GCA_050262655.1 Mycobacterium leprae
AATCCTGCCCCCGCAACCAGAGAGTGACGTTTTTTGGCCTGGGGCCTTACGAAAATACCGCTGCGAATTGCCGCAGCGGTATTTTTGCGTTGGTGGCCGTGATCGCCCGCCCGAGCAGTAAAACGCTTCGAGCGGGGGAGAGTGGGGCGCTGCGGGAAAACCGTTTCCCTCTTGAAATAGTTAGGGTTGCGAAGTATCCTCAAGATACTTGGTTTCGAACGCGGTGGATGAGGGGGAGACGGGTGAATGGCCTATCCGGCAGAGGGGCGTGCGGCACGGGTCCGTTTTCCCAGTGCATTCCGGTCCCTGAATCACCCGGACTACCGGCTCTTCTTCTTCGGCCAATTGATCTCACAGATCGGCACTTGGATGCAGCGCATTGGGCAGTCCTGGCTCATCATGCAGTTGACCCGTTCCGCCTTCCTGCTCGGGCTGATCACCACGCTTCAGTTTCTCCCCATCCTGATCTTTGCCATCTTTGGCGGCGCCCTGGCCGATCGGTTGCCCAAACGACGGACGATGATCTTTACACAGTCCGCAATGGCGCTTCAGGCGCTCATACTGGCGGCTCTGGTCTGGTCACACCGGGTGCAGTATTGGCATGTGGCCGTGCTGGCGCTTCTCCTGGGCTTGACGAATACCCTGGACACGCCCGTCATGCAAGCATTCACCGTCGACATGGTGGGGGGACGCGAGGATCTGCGCAACGCGATCGCTCTGAATTCCGCAACCAACAATGGCGCCCGGCTGCTGGGGCCGGCCCTCTCGGGCCTGCTGGTGGCGCACTATGGTGTAGCCCTGGCCTTCTTCCTGAACGGCGTCAGCTTCCTGGCAGTAATCAGCGCTCTCCTGATGGTGCGGGCCAAGGGGATGCCGGCTGCTCGGCGGCAGCGGAAGATCCTTCAGGATGTAGGAGAAGGGCTGCTCTTCATCTACCGGACGCCGCTCATCCTCTTCCTGAACCTCTTGCTTCTGGTCATCGGCATGTTCGTGATTAACTGGTCGGTGCTCATTGCGATGCTGGCATCCGGCGTGCTTGGACTAGATGCGCAGGGCTACGGCATGCTGATGTCCGCCCTGGGAGCCGGGGCTCTGGTCGGCGCGGTCGCCATGGCAGCGCAGAAGAGCTCGCATAAAGTGAACATCAACCCGTTGATCGGGGCCGGTTTGGCGCTCTGCCTGGCGACGGGGCTCATGTACTTCGTCCACAACTTTTGGCTGGCGCTGGCGGACCTGGCCCTCATGGGCCTGATGCAGATCCTCTACACGGCCGATACCAACAGCGTGCTGCAGCTCGCCACGCCCGATGGGCTACAGGGGCGGGTCATGTCCGTATACCAACTGGTTTTCGCCGGCGTGACGCCTTTTGGCGCACTGTTTACCGGGACCGTGATTCAACACTCCAACGGCTCCGTGGGCTTTCTCGTGGCAGGCGGCGTGGGGCTATTGGGTGCGCTGCTGCTGATCGGCTGGTGGTGGACTACCCATGGGAAGGGAGAACCTTCCGGCGGAACTCTGAAGTAGACGCCGCGGCTCGGTGCCCTATGGCCGAGCTCGGCGTCTGCGTCTACTTGACAATAACCCTCTTCCGGTCCATGATAGCCACATATACTATACGGGAGGATCACTGTGGGCGCTTTTTCGGAGACGTTTTCTCCCTTGAAAAACCGTAACCTGCGGCTCTACTTGAGTGGGCAGGCTATTTCTTTAATTGGCACCTGGATGCAGATCACTGCCCAGTCCTGGGTGGTCTGGCAGCTCAGTAAATCTGAGGCAGCCCTGGGTCTGGTGGGCATGATGGGGAGCCTGCCGCTCCTGGTGCTCGGGCCGATTGCCGGCGTCTGGGCCGACCGGCTGGACCGCCGCAAGATCCTGATCAACACACAGACCGTCGCCATGATTTTGGCGATGATCCTGGCCGTGTTGGTGCAGTTCCACTGGGTGCAGCTCTGGCACGTTTACATCCTGGCATTTACGCTGGGCTGTGTCAGCGCACTGGATATGCCATCGCAGCAGGCTTTCATCGGCGACATGGTAGGCATGGAGCAGATCCGCAAAGCCGTTGTGGTCAATAGCATGATCGTACAGGTCAGCCGGATTCTCGGCCCGACCCTCGCCGGACTCGTCGTTCAGGCGATTGGTGCCGCACCGGCATTCTGGTTGAATGGATTGAGCTTCGTGGCGGTCATTGTGAGTCTGTTTGCTGTCCGGGCCAATCAGGTGCACCGCCCGGCTCAGGATCAGGGCAAGGGCAATTTCCGTGAAGGCGTGCGGTTTGCCTTGGGGCAGCCACGTGTTCTGGATCTGATGCTATTGACTGCCCTGATCACCTGCTTCGGCTTTTCCAACAGCCAGATTCTTCCGGCCTTTGCTGACCGGGTCCTGCACGGGGATGCCGGGCTTTATGGCTCCATGATGGGGGCTTCGGGCATTGGCGCCCTGATCAGCGTGCTCTTCATCGTACCGTTGGGGCAGCGTGTGAAGCGGACCGGGCTCATGCTGGTAGCGGCGGTCACGCTCGCCGGTCTCAGCTTCGCAGCCACCTCATTCAGCCATGCCGCCTGGACGGCCATGCTGGCCTATTTCTTCTCCGGCCTCCCGATTCCGCTGGTGATGACCACGAATGGCGGTCTCATTCAGGTACTGGCCCCGGGGCAGATGCGTGCCCGCCTGGTCACCCTCTATCTGATGCTCAGCTTTGGACTCCAGCCCGTCGCCAACCTCTGGGTTGGTTTCCTGGCGGAGAAGGTGGGACCCGCCCTGGCCATCCGCATCAACGGGTTCTCCATGTTTGCCGTGGCCGTGCTGATGTTGCTGCGCAGCGGACTCAGCACCTGGGAGCCGGCGGCCCACCGGGCGCAGGGTGCGCCTCAAGGGGCTCCGCCCAACGGCAACGTAGCCCCTGCGGCTGAAGGACGCCCCAGTTAGTTCTGCCCAAGCCTGCGGCCATACACCGCAGGCTTTGCCTTTGCCCAGAAACCTGTTGCATTTAGTCCGATACTTAGCTATCCTAACTATTAGCAGGATGGATTTCACAGAGGAGAGAATCGTCGTGCCCAACCCTTCTGATCTGGAACGCAGCGCCCAGGCGATCATGGAAACCGTGCCGCAGGTGATGCGCTTTATCCGGACAGAGATGCGCCAGAGCAGCGCCCACGCCCTTTCCGTACCGCAGTTTCGGGCGCTGGCCTACCTGAATCGGCATCCTGGCGCTTCGCTTACCGATGTGGCCGATCACCTGGGGATCACCCGCGCCGCGGGGTCCACCCTGATCGACCGCCTGGTGCAGGGCGGATGGGTGAACCGCGTTCCGGACCCGGCAGAGCGCCGGCGGGTGATCCTCACGCTGACCGCCGAAGGCGCGGGGCTGTTACAGCAAGCACGCACCGTTACGCGCAATCAGGTGATCGCGTCGCTGGCCCATCTGTCCGATGCACAATTGCAGACCGTGACCGACGGAATCGCATTGTTGGAAACCGTCTTCCGGCAGGCAGCGGCCCGCGACAGTCACGAAAAATAGCCCGCAACGGGTGACAAAGGCGACAGCCAGAGGGCTGTCGCCTTTTTCTTATGCCTTCAGCAGGCTGGTGTACAGGGCGCGGACCTTCAGGAGGGGGAGCAGGGACATCTCCATGAGGCCGCCGATCCGGTTTCGCTGGAGCCACAACCGGCGGTGCTCCGCCACGATGCCATCCAGGTCGGTCAGGAGTGCCCTCACCTGCTCGGCCGGGATCGTCTCTCCGGTTCTGATACGCAACTGGAGCTTTCCCAGTTCGCAGGCGTGCAACAGCATCCGTACGGTGTTGCGCATCTCGGCGAGGACCAGCGGGCCGTCCTGGCAGGTCAGTTCCACCAGAGAGAGATCCTGCGCCACCCGCTGGATTTCAGCGGCGGCACGGTCCAGGTCGGAGGCGGTAACGCCATCCAGAATCTGCGGCCGGTCGCAGGAGTCCAGCAGAATCAGTCCCAGGATCGAGGCGTTGCCGGGACGCTTGCCGGCCACTCGGTAGACGTTGCCGAGATCGAACAGGAACTGGCCCATGCGGGCTGAGTGATCACCGAAGATGAACTGGTTCAGGTACGGCGTCACATCCACTGATTCGTTGGCCGCCGTACACCAGCTAATCGCAGCGCCGAAGGCCAGCGGCAGGTAGGTGACCGGCTGGTAATCCTGATGGCCGCGGTCGCCCCAAATGGTGTTCAGGAAGCCAATGGCGCCATGCGTTAGTCCCGCCCGCGCTGCGTTCTTCATGCTGCCCAGCGCATTCTCCGTGCGCCCTGCCAGTGTAAGCCAGGTGGAGGTGCCCGGGCAGACATAGAACGGCACGCCGGCAGCGGCGAATTGGCGGCAATGCTCGTCGTAGGGATGGTTGGCCTCATAGCCCCACTCAAGGGCTACCAGATCCTTGGGCAGTTCGGCGATGCACTCTGGAGCCTGGATGATGATGTCGCCCCAGAACTGCATGATCCGGCCCCGTTCCCGAACAAGCCGGTGGATTTTCAACAGCTGATCCAGGTAGACCCGGTGACCGCCGTTTTGTGCCACCGTCTCCTTGCTCTTTCCCTGCCCCACGTCGAATGTCTCGTCGCACCCGACGTTGAAGTACGGGCTGTTGAAGTGGGGGAGCAGTTCATCGTACAGGCTGGCCAGAAATGGGATCGTCTCAGGGACTGCAGGGGAAAGGGAGAAGGGCCCCTCAAACCAGTGCCCCCAACCCATCCAACCGTCTTCGACCTCGGCCAGATGCTTGTATGGGTCGTGCACCAGCCATTCCTTCAGGTGGCCAAAGGAGTTCTGGTTCGGCACCAGGTCGATGAACCGTTCCTGGCAGTAGCGGCCCAGTTCCAGAATCTCCTCCCCGGTCATGGGGGAATAGTGCTGCCA
>JBLNEM010000475.1:0-4771 GCA_050262655.1 Mycobacterium leprae
TGTTGGTCACCGGGGCATGACCGGACCCGATCCAGCGCAGGGCCATGGCGGTAGCGTGCATCACTACGCCGGCAGTGGCCAGCCAGAAGCCCAGGGTGCCGAACCGGTCTGCCAGCGCCAACCGCTTGGCGTCCCGAGGCTCGACTGCCATGGCCGCAGCCGCAACCTGCTCTGCACCAGCGACGTTCGCCAGGGAGGCCTGTGCCGCCTTGCGCCGCCGCAGCGTGATCCGTCCGATATAGAGAAAGGCAGAGACCAGGTAGGCCGCAAATGTCAGGAGAAACAGGAAGCCACTGGCCTTAATCATCGCTCTTCGCCCTCCGTCAGGTCCTGTTTGGGATTCGTCTTCGGATCGAGCATGTTCCCCAGGAAAGCGATTTCCCGGGCGAGACTGCCCTGATTCCGGTTCGTCCAGCCGCCAACCACAACCCGATCGCCGTCCGCATAGGCCCAGTAGCGCTTGTGTGCGATGTAGAAGGTAGCGAAGACGCCCAGGGAGACGATGATCAGGCCCAGGTAGATGACCGGCAGCCCCAGGTCCTTCTTCACCTTGAGGTAAGTGGTCCAGATCGCCTGCTGATCCGCAGTTTTCAGGGTCACCGCGGCCTTCTCATCCAGGTGCATCTCGGGGTAAGCCGGGAAGTACCAGGTCTGGTAGGCCGGCCCGCTGGGCGGTGTGACCTCGAACTGAATGCCGGGGTTCTTCACCTTGCTGCTCGCCGAGGTGGGCTTGCCGTCCTGGCCGATGGTGAAGTCCGAGAAGTAGGCGAGGGTCTTGAGGGTGTAACCCGCTGCCGCATAGCTGTCGGCTGGGTTAAACAGGTTGATGTCGAAGGTGCCCAGCGTCTTGCCGCCGTTCTTCTCCACGATGGCGACGGTGGCCTTACCCAACTCCATATCGTAGCTGGACTGGTAAAGCTCCATCCACTTGTACTGGAGCGGGTAGTTCATCGTGATGTTGAACTTCTTCACTTCCTGCCCGCCATCCAGCACGGTCGCGTGCGTGGTATAGGACTTGGGCTGGCCGTTTTCGTAGAACTCCATGACGAACTGGTCGTTCCGCACCGCCCAGTTGGTGGTAGGCACCACGGAGACCTCGCCGTCATGGATGGCGATGGAGGTGTCCAGGTAGAAGCCGGGAATGGCCCGCATCATGGCGCCGATCAAGATCAGCAACAGCCCGATATGGGTGATGTAAGGCCCCCAACGCCCCCACCGACCCTTGTCGGCATACAGGCGGCCATCCTTCTCGATCAGCTTGTAGTGGCGTGCCCTCAGGGCCGCAGCCAGAACGCTCAGGGGCGCCTGGCCCTCGGCGGGTTCATACGTGAAGCGATGCTTCAGGTGCCGGATGAAGCCCTCAGGCGGGTTGGGATTCGGCCGCTGCACCGCACGCCACAACGGCACAAACCGCTCCAGCGAGCAGACCACCAGGCTGGCGCCCAGCATCAGCAGGAGGGTCATGAACCACCAGGAGGTGTACATGCGAGTCATGCCGGTGCGGAACAAGAACTTGCCCAACATGGGCCCGTAACGGACCGGATAATACTGGTCAGGCGTGCGCCAGTCGGAGTAGGTGCCTTCCTGCTCAATCAGGGTGCCGGCCACGCTGGCGACTGCGATCACGAACAACAATACGGTGGCAACCGGCACCGAGGCGAAGAAGTCCCAGGTCCGCTCCAGGAGCCCCTTTGTCGGCTTCGCCGGCTCTGTTTCCACCTCTACCTCTTCCTCAGCCTCTTCCACCACTGCACCCTGCTGTTCCAGTTCAGGGGCTACGTCTTTTTCAGCCACGTCAGTCCCCTCCTATGGCAGGATTTTCTTGAGCAAGGCCGGCATCTTCGCCTTGGTGATGCCGCCGGTCCAGCGGTCGCGGACGATGCCGTTCTTGTCGATGAAGTACGTAGTAGGCAGCGGAACGATATCGTACTGCTTCATCACCCGGTCGTTCTTGTCGATCACGATGGGGTAGGTGACGTGGTAGCCCGTCTGATAGGCCTTGATCGCCACGTCCGATTCATCCAAGTCGACCGCGAGGACCACAAGGTTCCTCTGATTGTCCTGGTAAGTCTGCTGCAACAGCGGCGTCTCTTCCTTGCAAGACGGGCACCAGGTGGCAAAGAAGTTCAGGATCACCGCCTTGCCCTTCAGGTCGGACAGTTTCATGCTCTGCCCGTCAACCGTCTTCAACTCGAAGTCCGGTGCAGGCTTGCCGATCGCAATCCCTGTGCCGGCCGCTTTGGATGGGTTGGTGGGCCACAAGAGCAGGTATCCGGCCCAGAACACCATCAGTCCGAGGATGATCGCTGAGGTGATGCGCTTGTATGCCGGATACCGGATCTGTTCAACGGTCATTTGCTGCCACTCCCCTGCAGTTTCGCAATGGCATCCTTTGCGGCCTGAATCTGCGTGGGGATCAGTTCAAGCTGCTCGGCATACTTCAGTTGATCCTGCTGTTCCTTGTCCACCACGTCCAGGTAGTGCTGGTACTGGGCAATGGCCTCGGCGTTCTTGCCGCCGGTTTCGTAAATCCAGGCCAGGTTGAAGACGGCCCACAGGTAGTTCGGGTCCTGCTTCAGGGCCTGCTGCAGATTCGATACCGCCTTGGTGCTGTCGCCGGCGTAGTAGTAGGTCAGGCCCAGGTAGGAGCGAGCGTACAGATCGTTTGGTTCATCCTTCAGCACGGCCTCGAACTGGGCCACCGACTTGCGGAACACGGCGACTGCGCCAGCCCGATCCCCGCTTGACATGAGCGAAACACCCTGATCCATCAGGTCCTGGGCCTTGCCGATCGGAGTCGTGGGCTGAGCGGCGTCGCTGGAACCACCCGAGGCGTCCACCGAGGTGGAGGACAGGCCCCCGGCGATGGAACTGCCGTTCAGAAAGAAGGAACCGCCCAATGCGCCTGCAGCGACCAGTACGAGGCCGAAGCAGACCAGGGCCACCATTCTGAGGTTCCGCTGATTCCGGGTCCGCCTCGAGACGTAGCCGCTGGGGGGCGCCTTGGGGGCCTTCGCAGCCTTCCTGGACGCCGCAGTCTCCGCCTGGGCACGGGCCCCACAGGTGGGGCAATACTGGCTGTTCATCTCGCTACCGCAGTTCTGACAAGTAGCCATGGGGGTACCCTCCTTGCTCTCATCGCGCTGAAAGGAACCGGTAAGGTTGTTGGTGCGAGTTGGAATCATGGATCGATTAGATCACGTGAATACCAGAACTTGCAGAGTTACATTAAGCAGGTGTGTCAAATCTTCCCCATCACTAGTTAACAGTAAGACCCTGTTTAGCTCTATAACCTCTCTGAATAATCCTTTCGAAATTGGGTACCTCACCGCTCATGTCACCAAGGGTCTATGCCTTGCCGGGGGCCGCGGCCCATTTCGGCATCATCAGCCGTGAGAAATCTGAAAGAATCCGCTGCGCAGTGCATGACTAGACAGTCTTATCCGCCGAAGGTCGCAGTTTGTTGAGGACTTCCGGTGAATAGCAGCCAGATTTATGGGCAGAACGTCTTACCAATTTGGTACTAGCAGCCCCCTGCTAAGGGTCATCGGCCTGGAGCCTTTCTGGAATTAAAAGGGCGCCAGTCAGCCAGCGGCTTTCAGCCGCCTTTCTGTTTCCTTACGAAGTTATTTAAGGAATGTTACATCCATTGTCGCATGCTTGTCCCCTGAAACTTTTCCGGGAGGTAGACCGTTATTCATGGTGAACCAGCACCTGGAGGAGGTCTTCACCGTGAAAGCCATGGGGGTTGCCTGTGAAGCCATCCTGGTACTACTCCCCGCCGTCGCCCTGAAGTGGAACGACGGTATGGATCTGGCCCCGGTCCCGACAAGAGCCGTAGCACTGGCCGACACGCCCCCTGCGATCCCTGTGGCCGACCGCTCCCCGGTGGTGGCAGAGCCCATCGCCACCACGCCAGCCGCAGACGTTGCCGGCGCTTCCCCCTTCCCGGCAGGCTGGGCCAAGGGGCCTGTCCTGGCCGAGGCCGTGGCGAAGGCTATGGCCGGTTTCTCGGGCCATTACAGCGTCGTGGTGCAGGAACTGGGTTCCGGCCAGCGCTGGGAGCTGGACGCCAATCGTCGCTATCATCCGGCCAGCACGATCAAAATGCCGGTAACCCTTTACGCCCTGGAGCAGTACCGTGCCGGCAAGCTCGGCTGGCAGGAGTTGATCCCCTATACCCCCGCTGACTTTGAATCACCCGGGGGCGGAGCCTTCGAGACGGCCCCCTTTGGCGGCAAGTACCCGGTGGAGAACCTGGTCAACCGTGCACTCATGTACAGCAACAACGTAGCGGTCAACATGTTGGGCCGCTACCTGGACTGGGACAAGATTCGCTCATGGTCCAGAACCATCCAGGGGGAACTGTACGCTGGGGAAGACGGACGGCCGGAGGTCACCGCCCTCTCCGAATTGGGCTGGTGGCTCCACCTCAACCAGGTGGCCGAGCAGGACCCCAAGAGCGCAGAACTGCTGCTGAGCCCGTTGCGTCAGGTCGCCTATGACGGACGCATCGCGGCCGGGCTGCCCAAGGGCGTCAAGTACCTGCACAAATTCGGCTCTTACGATGGCAACTTCCACGACGGCGGCATCATCTACGTCGACAAACCCTATGTACTGGTGGTCATGACCGGTGGCGGCGGCGAAAGCGAGGCCGACGCGGCGATCGCCCGGGTCTCCGCAGCGGTCTACGCCGTGATGACAGCGCCCGACGGGCTAAAACGGCTGCCATAGTGCAGCTACCGAAGAGGAGCCACCCCCATTGGGGTGG
>JBLNEM010000476.1:0-3380 GCA_050262655.1 Mycobacterium leprae
CGCCCGCCGGGCGGCGCAATATGGTGCGCCGGCGGTGGTGATCTCCGGTGCGGTGACGCCGGATGCCGACGCACTGCTGCAGCACAACGTTGCCGCACTGCTCAGCATCGCAAATGGACCCATCTCCCTGGACGAGGCCATGGCGCACGCCGCCGAACTGCTGGAGCGGGCCACCGCTCAGGCGCTTCGGCTGGTGGGCGTTGGCATAGGGCTCCCGCAGAAGAAAGCGTAGAAGGAGGTTCCGGTAATGGTTACATCAGGACCGATTCTGCTGCTGATTCTGCTCCTGGCCATCGCATTCATCGTCTTCAGTACCGCCAAGTTGAAGCTCCATCCGTTTCTCGCCCTGATCATCACGGCCTATGGTGTAGGTCTCGCGGCCCGGATGCCCGCTGTTAACGTGGTCAAGACGATTGCTGACGGCTTCGGCGGCCTCATGACCAGCATCGGTCTCGTCATCATTGCCGGTACCATCATCGGCGTCTTCCTGGAGAAGTCCGGCGCCGCCATCGTCATGGCCGATACCATTCTGAAGTGGGTCGGCGAGAAGCGGCCGGCGCTGGCCATGACGATCATCGGTTACATCGTCTCCATCCCGGTCTTCTGCGACTCCGGTTTCGTCATTCTCTCCTCCCTGAACAAGGCACTGGCCAAGAAGTCGGGTGTCTCCCTGACTACCCTGGCGGTTGCGCTTTCCACCGGCCTCTATGCCACGCATACAATGGTTCCGCCGACCCCCGGCCCGCTGGCTGCCGCCGCCAACGTCGGCGCGACCAACCTCGGTCTGGTGATCATGATCGGCCTGGTCTGCGCCATTCCGCCGGCAATCGCCGGTCTGATCTGGGCCCAGCGGGTCGGCAAGAAGCACGCGGCAGCAACGACCACTCAGGGCACCGCTCCTGCCGCACCGGCGGAGAACCCGTCTGCTGCCTGGGAGGCCTTGAAGGCCCAGTACAAGCACCTGCCCAATCCGGTGGCTGCGTTCGCTCCCCTGATCGTCCCCATTCTGCTGATTGCGATCGCTTCCATCGCCGATTTCCCCTCCCATCCGTTTGGCAACGGCCAACTCAAGTATGTGCTGGACTTCTTTGGCCAGCCCTTCACCGCACTGATGATCGGCATTGTCCTCTGCTACTTCCTGGTGGAGAAGCTTGACCAGAGCACCCTGTCCGACTGGATCAGCATCGCCCTGAAGGATGCCTCGATCATCCTGATCGTCACCGGCGCTGGCGGCTCCCTCGGCAAGATCCTGTCGGCCACCCCGATTGGCGCCTACCTGGGCACTACCCTGGCCCAGTACAAGCTTGGCATCTTCCTGCCATTCATCATCGCCGCCGCACTGAAGACAGCCCAGGGCTCCTCCACGGTCGCCCTGGTCACCACGTCTGCCCTGTTGAACCCGATGATGGCCTCCCTCGGCTTCGCCAGCGACCTGGGCCGGGTCATGGTAGTCATGGCGATCGCCGCCGGCTCCATGGTGGTCTCCCACGCGAACGACTCCTACTTCTGGGTCGTCTCCCAGTTCTCCGACATGGATGTTCCCACCGCCTACAAGGCACAGACTACCGGCACGCTGATCACCGGCGTCGTCGGCATCGTCTGGGTGGCCATCCTTACGCTGATCCTCGTTTAGCCTGAACGGTATAGGAGAGCCCCGGCAGCCTCATGTCTGCCGGGGCGCTTCTTCTGTGTGCGGCGGCTGCCGCATAGGTCTGGGGGGAGGGGGGGCGGGCGCACCTGCCGCCGGGTCCGCCTCTCCGCCTGCAATGCGCCGGACCAGATCACGGAAACGGTCGATGGCACCCTTGCTCTCTGTGGCGTACACCACCTTCACGTTCATGGCGATCCCTCGGTTGAGGGTATGCGAGGGGGGATGCTCCGTTGCCACTGCGGGTGGCCACCCTGGTACGGGTTTCGACCCAGCACGTGGAGCAGGCCGACTCGCCGCAGCACCAACTCAGCTACATCGCCGCCGAAGTGGAGCGGCAGGGCTGGGTGGACACAGGCTGCACATACAGGGCGGAACTGACCGGCGCCGTCATCCTGAGCCGGCCGGATATTCAGCGGATGCTGGCCGACGCCCGCACACACGCCTTCGATGCGATTGTGCTGAAGTCGATCTCCCGGCTCGGCCGCGACACCCTGGGGCTGCTGATGGTGAAGCGCATGCTGGATGACCTCGGCATCGAGCTGATTGCCCTGAACGATGGCTATCGCAGCAGCCGCGACCCGGAGTTGATCTTCCTGGTCCATGCGGAAAGGGCGCAGGCCGGTCGTCAGGAGATCGCCAAGAACGTCCGGGCCGGCATTCGGGAGGCGGCCCGGCGGGGCATCTGGCCGGCCGGATGGCTGCCGTTTGGGTTCCAGCGCACCGGGCGGTTCGACGTGGCAGCCGACCCGATGACCGCGCCGCTGGTCTGCCTGATCTTCCAACTCCGCCTGCAGGGCTGGGGGCTGACCGCCATCGCCCGCCATCTGAACCACGACCTGCGGGTGAAAGCCCCAAGGTGGCACCACCTCCAGGCCCAGTGCCGCCAACTGGAGGCGAAGGGGGAGGCTGACCGGGACAACCGTTTGCAGGCCCGCATCACGGTGATCAGACAGCGCATCGCAGTCGGCTCCTTTCATTGGCACCCCCGCACGGTCCGGCTGATTCTCGCCAATACCGCCTACTGCGGCGAGCTGCGCTATAACCGCACCACCGGCGAGCGGCACTTGCACGGCCGGTTGCACCGGCGGCCCCAGGCGGAGGCCGATTGGATCACCATCCCCTGCCCGCCTCTGATCACCCGGGAGGAGTGGGAGAAGGCGCAGGGGGTCGCGCACGAAAGGTCCAGGCTGCCCCGACGCTCCGTCTCGTCGCCTTTCCTCCTCTCTGGTCTTGTCACCTGCGGCCGGTGTGGCAACCGTATGCGCGCACTCGCAGTGGGCCGGGGGGCCGGCAGCCGGGGCGGTGAGCCCAAAGGCTACTATTTGTGTCGGGGCAGCAGCGAGCTGGGACTGCACCCTGGAGAGTACATCCGGGCAACTCCGTTGGAGGAGGCGGTGTTGGAGCGGCTGCGGCAGGAACTGGCGGGGCTGGCACTGCCGCGAATGGCCCGCGGCGGCGCCAGAGCCAGGACGGGCGTCCGTTCGGCCACCGCATTGGCAGCAGACCTGCAGGATCTGGCGGAAGCCCGCTTCTTCCGCCGGGAAGAGCTGCGCAAGGGGCGGATGAGCGAGGCCGAGTTCCAGTTCGAGTTGGACGCCATCAGCCGGCGCGAGGCGGAACTGCGGGCCGAACTGGCGGCGATGGAAGTGCCGGCGGCATCCATCGTGGAGTTACCTGACGCCGCCTGCCTCATGCGGCTGGAAGCACCGGTGGCAGCGTTGAAGCGGTT
>JBLNEM010000477.1:0-4885 GCA_050262655.1 Mycobacterium leprae
CTGGCGGGCACCGCCGATCAGGTCCGAGCCCACAGTGCTGGTCATGATGAGCACTGCGTTGCGGAACGACACCGTGCGGCCCTGGCTGTCGGTGAGGCGCCCATCGTCCAGGACCTGCAGCAGGATGTTGAACACATCCGGGTGGGCCTTCTCGATCTCGTCCAGCAGCACCACCGAGTACGGCCGGCGCCGGACAGCCTCCGTCAGTTGGCCGCCCTCCTCGTAGCCCACGTATCCGGGCGGGGCGCCGACGAGCCGGCTGGTGGTATGCCGCTCCATATACTCGGACATGTCGATCCGGATGACCGCATCCTCATCGCCGAAGAGCGCCTCCGCCAGGGCCCGGGCCAGGTGGGTCTTGCCGGTGCCGGTGGGGCCGAGGAAGATAAAGGAGCCGATGGGCCGCTTGGGATCCTTCAGGCCCGCCCGGGCCCGCCGGATGGCACGAGAGACGGCGGTAACCGCCTCCTCCTGGCCCACGACCTTCTCATGCAGCACCTTCTCCAGGTTGAGCAGCCGCTCGGACTCGTTCTGCGTCAGCTTCACGGCCGGAATGCCGGTCCAGGAAGAGACGATCTGGGCGATGTCCTCTTCGGTCACGGTAGACTTGTGCGTAACCTTCTTCTGCTGCCACTCGCCCTTCTGCCGGTCGAGCTCTTCCTTCATCTTGGTCTCCTTGTCACGGAGACGGGCAGCCTTCTCGAACTCCTGCCCCTGCACGGCGGCTTCCTTCTCCTTGCGCAGCTCCTCCAGCCGGGACTCCAACTCCTTCAAGTCGGGCGGCGCCACGAAGGTGGAGAGACGCACCCGGGAGGCGGCTTCGTCGATCAGGTCGACCGCCTTGTCGGGGAGGAACCGGTCGGTCACAAACCGATCGGAGAGCTTCACGGCAGCCTCGATGGCCGCATCGGTGATCTCCACCCGGTGATGGGCTTCGTAGCGGTCGCGCAGCCCCTTCAGAATGGCGACGGCGTCCTCCGGCGAGGGCTCCTCCACCATGACCGGCTGGAACCGGCGCTCCAGGGCGGCATCCTTCTCCACATGCTTGCGATACTCGTCGATCGTGGTGGCGCCGATGGCCTGGAGTTCGCCCCGGGCCAATGCCGGCTTCAGGATGTTGGAGGCATCGATCGCCCCTTCGGCTGCGCCGGCGCCGATGATCGTGTGCAGTTCGTCGATGAACATGATGATGTTACCGGCCTGCCGGATCTCCTCCATCACCTTCTTCAACCGCTCCTCGAACTCGCCCCGGTACTTGGAACCGGCCACCAGCGAGGCCAGATCGAGAGAGACCACCCGCTTCTCCTTCAGGATCTCCGGCACACGGCCATCGGAGATGCGCTGCGCCAGGCCCTCGGCAATGGCGGTCTTGCCGACGCCGGGCTCGCCGATCAGGCAGGGGTTATTCTTGGTCCGGCGGGAGAGGATCTGGATGACCCGCTCGATCTCCTTCTCACGCCCCACCACCGGGTCCAGCTTGCCGTCCCGGGCATACTGGGTCAGGTCGCGGCCGAACTGGTCCAGGGTGGAAGTAGCGGTCTTGCCGCCGCCCTTATTCCCCTTGGCGCTGCCCTGAGGCGCTGCGCCCTGCTGATGCGGCACCCCGCCCAGCAGATGGATCACCTGGTTACGTACCCGCTCCAGGTCGGCGCCCAGGTTCTGCAGCACCTGCGCTGCGACGCCCTCGCCCTCCCGGATCAGGCCCAGTAGAATGTGCTCGGTGCCGACATAGTTGTGACCCAGAAGCCGTGCCTCTTCGATCGCCAGTTCCACCATCACCTTCTTCGCCCGAGGGGTGAAACCGATCTCGCCCCGGATGGAGACAGTGCCACGGCCGATCATCTTCTCAATCTCCGCCCGCACCTGCTCCAGTTGGATGCCGAGGCTCAGCAGCGCCTTGGCGGCAATGCCTTCGCCTTCCCGGATCAACCCCAGCAGCAGGTGCTCGGTGCCGACATAATCGTAGTTCAGACGGCGGGCCTCATCCTGCGCCAGAACGATGACGCGCTGGGCCCGTTCCGTGTAACGGCTAAACATCTCACTTCTACCCCCTTCAGGAATCAAGCGCCTGGATCGCACCGATTACGCGATCCGTAGTGATATTCATGGCGTGCAAAACCTCGACCACGAGCCCATGCTGCTCCAGTAAGAAACCCAGCAGAATATCTACCGGTCCTATTTGAGTATGCCCAAGAAGGGTAGCCGCCGTATGGGCCCGATGGCGGTATACCTGCTCGGCCGTGGGCAGCAGCGGCAACTCCTCGCCTTCGTCTCCTGCACCGAGGCCGGGCAGCAGACGGTTCGTCAGTTCCACCCTGATACTCTCTGGGTCGACGGCCAGCAGCTTGCAGATACGGCTGACCGCTTCGTTCGTCAGCAGCGCCAGGAACAGTTGCTCCCGCTGAATGAAGGGATAGCCTAACTGCCTGGCCTCCACCTGCGCCCGAGCAACCACCGCAACAGCGGCCGGCGTGTAGGCCACCATCTGTCGTCCCTCCTAGGAGCGAAGGCGGTCCCTCACTGTCTCAGCCCGGCGGATGTCCCGTTCCAGTGGGTTCAGTTCACGCCCTGCCTGCTGCTGCAGGAAGGCCGGCTGCATCGTCACCATCAGTTCGTTCATGCTCCGGTAGCTCAGCGCCGGGAAGAGACCCAGGCTGATGCCCAGCCGCACGTCGGAGAGGAGCTTCATCGCCTCTTCGGTGGTCAGGATGCGGGCCGACGAGAGCAGGCCATAGGCCCGACCCACCCGATCCTCGATTTGCAGCTTCATTTCGCTGTGCAGATGCTGGCGGGCCTGCCGCTCGGCCTCGATCACCTTGCGGGCCACGGCGTCCAGGTGCTCGATATACTCCTCTTCGGTCTTGCCGAGGCTGGTCTGGTTGGAGATCTGGAAAATGTGGCCGGCTGCCTCGGTCCCTTCGCCGTACAGGCCCCGGACCACCAGGCCCAGTTGGGCCAGGCTGTGGAACAACTGGCCCGCCTGCTGGGTCAGCACCAGTCCGGGCAGGTGGACCATCACCGACGCCCGCAACCCAGTCCCCACATTGGTGGGACAGGCAGTCAGATAGCCCCGCTGCATATGGAAGGCGTAGTTCAGCTTCTGTTCCAGCGCATCATCGACCGTGGAACCCAACCGCCAGGCCTCGGTCAGGTTCAGCCCGGAGAGCAGGCACTGAATCCGCAGGTGATCCTCTTCGTTGACCATGACCGCAATCGACTCATCCTCGGAGACGGCCACCGCCTTGCCGGTGGCCTCCTTGGCGAGGTCGGGGCTGATCAGGTGTTTATCCACCAGCACGTGCCGGGCCAAGGGGCTGGAGTCCATCAACCGGAAAAGCTCCACCCGGGTGGGCAGCCCCATCAGGTTGACCTCTTTCACCCCGGCTTCGACCTGGCGCAGCAACTCGTTGGCCTGCGTCTCATTCATGCGGGCCGGGAAGGGCAGGTCGCTCAGGTTGCGTGCCAGACGGATCCGCGAGGAGAGCACGACATCCGATTCAGGGCCTGTGGCCTCCATCCAACGGGAGACCGGCCGGTTGACGATCTTCTCCCACGTCATTGGCTGTCACCCCCGGCATTCAGCTGATTCTCCATCTCTTTGATGGCGTCCCGCATGCGAGCCGCCTCTTCGTAGTTCTCATTGCGCACCGCATCTAGCTGCTTGCGCCGCAGTTCCTCCAGGTCACGCTGCTTGCGGATCAGGCCACCCGTCCGCTTGGGCGCCTTGCCGGCATGATTGGTCGTACCCTGCACCCGTTTGATGAGGGGGACCAGCGCCGACTCCAGATCATCGTAGCAGTGGGCGCAGCCCAGCCGGCCGCTCTCGGCGAACTGGCTGTAGGTCATGCCGCAGTGGCTGCAGCGTGGCTCGGCCTGTTTGGGAGCGGCGATCGCCGGGCCGAAGTCCAGTCCGCCCAGGAAGCTGGAGAGCAGATCGCCGATGGTCAGGTTGCCCGGGAACGAGAAGCTGGGGGTGGTCATGCCCTGGAAGCCCATCTCCTGGGCGCACTCCTCGCAGACATGACTCTCCTGCTTGTTCCCGTTGACGATCACTGTCTGATGATAGACAGCCTCGCGCTGCCCGCAACGGTCACAGAGCATAAGTGACACCTCCGTCAAAAACTTAGAATGGCCAGGATCATCGCCTTCAACAGATTGGCCCGGATGATGTCCCGGTAGGGCAGATCCAGGCTGATCACCTCTCGTCGGACGGCCGCAGCCATAATGGCGGCCTCCCGCTGATCGATGACCTCCTGCTCATGCAGACGTTGAATGTAGCCCAGCGCCTCATCCTGGCTCAGCATCTCGCCGATCTGCTGCACGATCAGCTCGTGCAGGTCGTCGCCCACCTCGAAGTTCAGCCGGGTGATGCGGATGTAACCGCCACCGCCCCGCCGGCTTTCGACCAGGTAGCCGCGCTCGGGTGAAAACCGTGTCGCCAGCACGTAGTTGATCTGCGACGGTGCGCAGCCGAAGTGAGAAGCGATGATGGCTCGCTGTACCTCTACCACGCCCTCGTCGCCGATCATCTGTTTGAGAAACTGCTCGATGTCGTCGGCAAGGTTCGCCATGGTTGGTCATCCCTTCTCTTTGATCTTTTTTGACCTTACGCCGTTAGTCTATCCCAATGCCAATCGATCATCAAAACCAATCCCACCCGATTTTGCAGGATTAAGGCCCAATATCTGGCCCAATCGTGCCCAACGTTGGCACTCTGACGTTTTTTGACCTTCGTCAGATTGTCGATTCCACGGGCTGGGGGAGGATTTGAGGGCAGGGCGGCGAAAAGACCGCGAAACGAAGCTGTGCGTTCCCGCAGCCGGCGGGTCTGTGACGCCGTTCGGGCGCCCAAGGAGACCCGTAGGGGCTCCGCAGGATCAGCGCC
>JBLNEM010000478.1:0-8957 GCA_050262655.1 Mycobacterium leprae
GTGCCTCACCCCAGTTTAGTTTCGATATGCGTATAGATTCGGAGGAGGTGCGGGGGTATTCCTGCCAGGGTTCGGCGAGCCAGTCGCCCCATCCCACTCGGTAACGATTCCCACAAAGAGCAGCAGTCGGGGCAAAAGCTGCAGTATAATATCCCTGATAACTGACAGGGGGAAACGAACGTGAGCATACTCCTCATCCTCGGCAGTTCCAGGCGCCAGGGCAACTCGGAGCTATTGGCGGAGCAGGTGATTGGCAACCTGCCGTGCAGCCGGCTCTATCTCATGGAGCACGCCATCCAGCCCATCGTCGACAAGCGGCACTCGCCGGAGGGCTTCTCGCCGGTGGCGGACGACTATGACGACGTGATTGCCCGGGTCATGGCCCACGACACGCTGGTTTTTGTCACCCCGGTTTACTGGTACACCATGTCCGGCCTCATGAAGAACTTCATCGACCGCTGGTCCCAGAGCCTGCGGGACTCCCGCTACGCATTCCGGGAGGTTATGCGCCAGAAGCGGGCTTACGTGGTGATCGCCGGCGGTGATCAGCCCCGGATCAAGGGCCTGCCGTTGATCCAGACCTTCCAGTACGCCTTCGATTACGTGGGCCTCACCTTCGGCGGCTATGTAATCGGCGAAGGCGACCGCCCCGGGGACGTGCTGCAGGACGCCGCAGCCATGAGCCAGGCCGCCGTCCTCCGACAACTGCTGCAACCGTAAACACAAAAAGCGGACGGGGAATGCCCCGTCCGCTTTCGCTATGTAGGATCACTTGCCGTAGGAGCAGACATAGTCGGTCACCGTCTGCACCTTCAGGCCGAACTTGCTGTTCGCCGACACCCGGAACTCGGTGGGGCCGACAAACCGCTTGAACGCCGTCTCGCCGGGCAGCTTCACGTCCAGCGTGCCCGAGAGAATCTCCATGATCTCAGCCGCAGCGGTGCCGAACTCGTACTCACCGGGCAACATGATGCCCAGGGTCTTCTTCGTGCCGTCCGGGAACAGGACGGTCCGGCTGGTCACCTTCCCGTCGAAGTAGACGTTTGCGGCCTTGACGACCGTAACGCCTTCAAACTGCGACATGCTCTGCTTCCTCCTTGGGGGGTCAAACTGCCAGAGAGGTTCGAGTTATACCAGCCGACTCCCTGCTTTTTCGCCCCCATCGCTTCCATGCCGTTATGCTTGACATTCCATATATGTATTTGATTTATGTTTACCATCAACCTATCATGGAGGTGGCTGAGGCGGGACGAATTGGCAACGTGGCACAGGCAACAGACGCCTGCGATTCCGGGTGAGGATCCGGAAGACGGCAGAGACTAACGTTGCGTTCTCCAACTTCAGCTTGCCAATAGACGGTTGAAGGGGATGGGTTGAATGGGAACGCCCAAAATCGTTGTGCTTGAAGGAGATCAAACGGGGCAGGAGCTGCTTGTGGAAGCCCTCCGGGTGCTGGATCCGGCAGTAACCAAGGCGCCTGTTGATTTTGTCACATACGACCTGAGCCTCGGCAACAGGCGGAACACGAAGAACCAGGTGGTCTACGAGGCAGCCAAGGCGATTCGGGAGTCCGGGTACGGCCTGAAAGCCGCCACCGTAACGCCCGAGGCCAAGGGCGACGTTGGCAGCCCCAACGCCATCCTGCGGCGTGAAGTGGACGGCACCGTGATCCTGCGCACCGGGCGGCCTCTCCCGGGAGTGCCGACCATCGGCGGGATCAGTGCGCCGATCGCCGTGGTGCGCATGGCCACGGAGGATGCCTACGATGCCAGGGAGTGGTCGGAAGGCGACGGGGATGAGACCAAGGTTTTCCGCACCACGCACCTGTCGCTGAAGAACTGCCGGGCCGCCGCCGAGTTCTCCTTCCTGCTGGCGGCCAAGATGAACGCCCAGGTCTTCGGTGCCTCCAAGTACACGATCTCGCCCGTCTACGAGGCGCTGTTCAAGCAGGCCCTGGATGAGGCGGCCGCCCGTCACCCCGAGATTTCCTACGACCCGGTGCTGATCGACTCCGCCTACGCCCTGCTCTTTGGCCGGGCCAGCAGGCCGCTGGTGATGCCGGCACTGAACCGGGACGGCGATATCCTGTCCGATCTGGTGATGGCCCTGTACGGCACCATCGCCAGCGCCGAGTCGCTCATCCTCGGCTTCGACGAGTCGTTGCAGCCCAGGGTGGTGATCGCCGAAGCGCCCCATGGGACGGCGCCCAGCCTCCAGGGCAAGAACGTGGCAAACCCACTGGCCATGATCCTGGCCGGGGCCAGCCTGCTCAACTACATGCCGGGTGACGAATATGCCCGGGCCGCGGCAGCCATTCGCGATGCCTGCATGGATGCGCTGGCCGACGGCATTCGCACCACCGACCTGCAGGGTTCCGACGGCACCCGGGAGTTTACCGATGCCGTCATCGAGCGGGTGAAGCGGCGGCTTGCTTAGGAGAACGCACGCAAAACGGGAGGTCCTGCCACCATGGCGGGGCCTCCCGTCGTCATTCAGTGCTTTTGGAGATAGTACGGCGCCAGCACCCCACGCAGGTTGCGCCCCGGATCCCGCAGCCGAACCGTCCGGTCGACCGGCGACACCACCACGTGCCCGGGTGGGACCAACTGCTCGGCCTGGTTGCCGTAGCCCACGGCTGCGGCGCCACTCTCGGCCACCGGTTCCACGTGGCCCGGTTCCGGCCTGGGCCTGGGTTTCGCCTTCTGTTCTGTCCTGGACTCGGGCCGGGCCTCCTGCCGGATCGCGGGCTTCCGCCGCACCTGCTCCAGCGCCAACTCCGGGTCGGGTGTAGGCGTGAAGTCACCCCGCAAAACCCGCAGGGCCATCCGCTCCTCGTTGATCTCCTGCTGCGTCCGCACACCGACGCGGCGCCAGACGGCTGCCGGCGGGCACCACCCCTCCACGGCATGCTGGATCAGGAAACCGGCGGCCACCGCCGGCAGCGCCAGCCACTTCCGGCTGACCCGTGTGGCCAGATATAACCCAGTCAAGGTGGCTGCTGCAGCGGTCATCTGGAGGACGCGCTCCATATCCCACTCATCATCCAATTGGGCCAGGCGTTTGGCGATGGCGTTCGGACCGGCGCCTGCCGCCTTTCGGACGCGCGCCTCGGTCCGCTGTTCAAACCTGCGGTTCACCGGCCGGGGCGTGTTCTGCTTGACCCGATCCACCGTGCCGGCTGCTGATTCCATCCTCTCCATACTCTGCCCGCCTCCCGTTCCCCATACAGGGTACCCCGCGGGCGGCCTGCCTTAACCCCGTTTCACGGTCAATTCGTAGTCCGGCATCCAGGCATGGGCCACGTGGTCCCGGGCCCGAATGACCACCCGGTCCGGCCACACCTCCAGCAGCCTGCTCTGGCTGGCACTCAGGTCCTTCCGGAAGTTGCCGAACTCGGTCTGCTCCTTGGTCTCAACAAACTGATAGTAAGTGGAACCCAACCCCACATAGGTGACCCCACCCTTGCGGTTGACGTTGCCCTTCACCTCGGCGCCCATGTGCGTATGGCCGGAGAACCATAGCTTCACCTGCGGGTTCTTCTGCAGAATCGCCTGCAGTTCTTTGCTCTGGCCGCAGCCGGCGAAATCGTTCCCGCCCCAGGACCAGGTCACGGTCTCCTGCAGCGGCTGGTGCAGGCAGACCACCGTGAACTTGTCCCGGTTGGCCGCCAGAACCTGTTCGAACCACCGCAGCTGTGCCGCGCTGAGCCAGGCCCACTCCTTGTAGCCGGGCGCCGTCTTCCACTGCTCATCGGCCAACAGGACGAAGTGAACCCCGCCGGCTACCCGATTGCTGTAGGGCGTCTTCTGCCCGAACGCCTTCAGGAAGCGGCTCAACTCCTCGGCATCCGTCGCCGCTTGATCGTAGAAGTCATGATTGCCGGTGGTGACCAGCATCTGCTCCGGTTTGGCATACCGGGCCATCACCTGCTTGAAGGCCTCCAACTCCTCGACCTTGCCATTGTTGGCCAGGTCGCCGTTCACCAGCCACAGGTCCGGCTTCAGTGCGCGGTACTCGGCTGCGGCATGGCTCAGCTTGCCATTGCCGCCGGCGGAAGCTTCGGTATGGGGATCGGAGAGCAGCACCACCCGCAGCTGCGGCCTCGGCCCCTCTTCCTGAATCGCCGGCGGTTCGGGGCCAAAGGGCAGCGCTTCGGCCAACGGTTTCAGCTTGTCGGCCAGCGGTTTCAGCTTATTACATCCGGTAGCAGCCAGCAGAACCAGGCTGCCACCGATCAGAAATTGACGGCGGTTGATCACGGCGTTCCCTCCCGGGCATGAGCCCTCCTCCCGCTTTTTCCACAATGCTCCCCCCCTCTCCTTCCGCCGCAGCCTGGAACTCCCCTCCGCCCTCTGTCCAAATACGCTTTTGTCAGACTCCTGACAGAAGGTGCCAGCCCGCGTCCCGGCGAATAGAACGACAAAGCCTCCGGAGTCCGGCGTGGTCTTCGGAGGTTTTGGCTATTTTGGCTAATACACCGAGGAATAGGGAAAAACTAACTGCATGACTGTACAGATTGTGACCGATTCGTCTGCTGACCTGCCGCCTGGCTTTGCGGCAGAGCATGGGGTAACCGTCGTTCCGCTGCAGGTGCTGATCGAAGGGGTCAACTACAAGGACGGCGTTGATCTGACGCCAGAGCAGTTTTACGAGAAGATGCGGGCCAGCAAGAAGCTGCCCCAGACCGCTCAGCCCTGCCCACATGACATGCAGGTCGCCTATGAAGCGGCGGCCCGGAAGGGCCCCGTCATCGGCGTGCATCTCAGTTCCGCCCTGAGCGGCACCTACCAGACGGCCGTCTCCATCGCGCGGAGCATCAGCCCGTCGATCCGGGTGTTCGATTCACTGACCGGTTCCGGCGGTCTGGCCCGGCTGATCCGGGAAGCCGTGCACATGGCCGGTGCCGGGGCCAGCGCCGAGGAGATCGAGAATCGCTGCCGGGAACTGCGAGGGCCGAGCCGGACGGTCGTGCTGCTGAACACCCTGGAGAACGCCATCAAAGGCGGCCGGGTCAATCCCCTGGCGGGCATGGCTGCAGGTGTGCTGGGCATCAAGGCGATCGTCTATGTCAACGACGCCGGCGCCGTCGAAGTGATCGACAAGGTCCGCGGCCGCGGCCGTGCCCTGGCCCGCCTGCTGGATATGGCGGCCGAAAGCGCCGGCGACTGGCACGACCGGGTGGTGGCCGTCTGCCACGGCCTGGTGCCCGAGGAGGCCGAAGCGTTCGCCGCTCAGGTCCGGGCCCGCTTCCACCCGAAGGAGATCATCATGTCGACCATCAGCGCAACCATCGGCACCTACGCCGCCGAAGGGGCGATCCTCTTCAGCTATTAGCTTTTCGGCCCCGCCGTTTTTCCGCTACGGATTCCCCAGGAGACAGGGCCCACTCGGGTACCGGTCACCATGCGCGGGTAGATGGGACATTGCCGCGGATTACGCGGATTGGGAGACAAATAGAACCATGGGGGCGCGGCCGTTGTCCCCTTCTCATCTGCGATTCTACTGTCAACGCCGGTTTGAGGTTCACCCACCCCACCCGACGTAAAGTTGACCCATTCCGGGGGTATGCGCCGCAACAAAAAAAGCCCGGTGCTTTGCAGCACCGGGCTTTCTGGATCTAATGTGAAATTAGAACCGGCGACCGCCACGGCCACCACCGAAGCCACCACGGCCAGCACCGCCGGCGGGGCGCTCCTCGCGGGGGCGAGCTTCGTTAACGGTCAGCGGACGGCCTTCCCACTCAGCGCCGTTCAGGGCGGCGATGACGGCATCGGCGGCGTCAGCCGGCACCTCGACGAAACCAAAGCCACGGCTGCGGCCGGTCTCGCGATCGGTGGCGATGCGGGCGGAGATGACCTCAGCGTGCTGAGCGACAGCGTTGGTCAGGTCCTCGTTGGTGACAGCCCAGGGAAGGTTGCCAAAATAAAGGGTCTTGGTCATGTTCTTCGTGCTCCTTGTTCTCACAATACTATCGTTCCCACGTGCACGAAGAAATGCTCCGTTCCCAGAGATAACCCTTCGCATCCGTTGGCGACTCGTTAATTATACATGGACGTACCGGAAAAAACAAGGGGTTTTGCTCTTGCCTGCGACAATTTTGTGGAGATTATTGGACAGACCCGGAACCTTGTGGATTTCTCGCTGCTCTGCTATAATAAAGAGACTTCCATACGTGTGGCTCTTGAGAGCGACTTGGTGCGAGCCCGCCAGGTCGCTCCCTGTTTGGGCCAGGCGCGGTTAACAGAAAGGGAGGCCACTACCTATGAATTCAGGCACCACGTTAAGGTTCCATCTTCCTGCGGGATGGACACACCGGAAAGTGGCCGCGCTTCTTGTTCGGGAGTGGATGAAGCCCTTCCGGGCCGAACCCGTGGGCAAGGCTGCCCGCTGGGTGGTCCAGTCCGTGGTGGAGACGCCCGACCAGAGCACGCTCTGGGAGCCGGGAATCTCAACCACTGAATACGAAGAACGGTTGGAACGGGCCGACCTCTGCTGGGCCATCCGGGCCAGCGCCGGTCGCGGCCACGGCACCATTCTGGCCCGCTTTGCCATGTGCAAGGATGAGCCCGACACGTGCCAGGTCGAGTGCGCCCAGTCCGCCCTGCCGGAAAGGCTGTTCGACACCGACAAGCTTAGCCAGCTCAATGGCGAGCACGACACGGTTCAGGATCTTTTTACAGCACTGTTGTCCAGCAACGGGTTCGACCCCGAGACTGGCTTCTCCCTGTAAATCCATCGACAGGCCAAACGAGAAGGCGCCTCTCCGCAAGGAGTTGGCGCCTTCCTTCATTGTTGTGCATAAGATGGTCGCACAAGGCCACCTGCCAGCCTTTGTCAGTCGCGTCCGAGGAGGTTCAACCGTGCAGATTCACGTCGTGCAACCCAACCAATCCCTCTTTGGCATCGCCCAGGCCTACGATCTGTCTGTTGCCACGATCGCCCGGGCAAACCAGCTGAATCCCCAACAACCGCTCGTTGTGGGACAGGCGCTGGTCATCCCCATTGTCGGCGAATACTACTGGGTCCGCCCCGGCGACAGCCTGTGGTCGATCGCCCGCCGCTTCGGTATTGCCCCCGGACAGCTCGCCCGGGTCAACCGGCTTCCACCGGCCTATAATCTGCCTGTCGGATTCCGGCTCTACATACCCGCTCGCCCCAAACGGAACGCGGAGGCCAACGCCTATGTGGAGCCGATGGGTCCGGTGGTCATCCCGGAACTGACCAGTTCTGCCCAGGAGGCAGCCCCCTACCTCACCTACCTGTCGCCCTTCAGCTTCCGCATCCGGCGGGATGGCTCCCTCGAGCCGCTGCCCCTGGACAATTTCCCCGCCATCGCCCGGAGCGGCGGCGCCAGCCTGGTGCTGGTTGTCTCCAACCAGGAGGAAGGCAAGTTCAGCGCCGAGTTGGGCCGCATCATTTTGAACGACCCGCAGGTGCGGGAGGCCCTGCTGAACAACATCCTCCGCACCGCCCGGGAACTGGGCGTGCGGGATGTGCACTTCGACCTCGAGTTCCTGCGCCCGGAGGACAAGGATGCCTACACCCGCTTCCTGCGGGAGGCAGCCGCCCGGCTGCACGCCGCCAATCTGCTGCTCTCCACCGCACTCGCCCCGAAGGTGAGCGCCACGGAGAAGGGCGGTTGGTACGAGGCCCACGACTACCGGGCGCACGGGCAGATCGTCGACTTCGTGGTGATCATGACCTATGAGTGGGGGTACAGCGGCGGCCCGCCCCTGGCCGTCTCGCCACTGCCGGAAGTGCGCCGGGTCCTCAACTATGCCCTGACCGAGATTCCCGCAGGCAAGATCATGATGGGCCAGAACCTGTACGGTTACGACTGGACCCTGCCGTACGTCCAGGGCGGTCCCATCGCCAAGGTCGTCAGCCCGCAGGATGCGATCGATCTGGCCCGCCGGCAGGGCGTAGCCATCCAGTATGACACCCGCTCACAGGCCCCCACCTTCCGCTATACGGACGATGCCGGCCGCACCCACGAAGTCTGGTTCGAGGATGCCCGTTCCATCCAGGCCAAGTTCGACCTGATCAAGGAGCTGGGGCTACGGGGCATCAGCTACTGGAAGCTGGGCCTGCCCTTCCCGCAGAACTGGCTGCTCCTGACCGACAACTTCAACATTGTGAAGCGGACGGGGCGCTAGCCCCCAGATAGGCGCCGGCCACCCGCGGATCCTTCGCCAGATCCGCAGCGCTCCCCGACAGCAGCATCTGTCCCGTCTCCAATACGTAGGCCCGGTGGGCGATGCGCAGCGCCTGCCGGGCATTCTGTTCCACCAGCAGAACCGTGGTGCCGCTCTGGTTGATCGCCCTCACCAGTTGGAAGAGTTCCGCCACCACCAGCGGCGCCAGCCCCATGGACGGCTCGTCCAACAGCAGCAGCTTCGGCCGGGCCATCAGGGCACGCCCCATCACCAGCATCTGCTGCTCGCCGCCCGAAAGCGTGCCGGCCAACTGCCCCGACCGCTCCCGGAGCCGGGGAAAACGGTCCAACACCTGCTCCAGGTCCCGGGCCACGTCACCGTCGTGTCGGCAGTAGGCGCCCATCTGCAGGTTCTCCCGCACCGTCATCCGACCCAGGACTGCCCGTCCTTCCGGCACCTGAGCGAGCCCCAGCGCTGTGATCTTGTCGGGCCGGAGCCCTTGAATGGGCCGCCCCTCAAACGCAATCACCCCGCCGGAGGGACGCACCAGGGCGGAGATGGCCCGCAGAATCGAGGACTTGCCTGCCCCGTTGGCACCGATCAGGGTGACGATCTCCCCGGCCTCGACGGTCAGATCGACACCCCGTACCGCCTCCACCTTCCCGTAGGCTACGGTGAGCCCCTTAATCTGCAGCATCTAGATCCCTCCCCAGGTAGGCCTCGATCACGTCCGGATTGGCCTGAATCTCCTCGGGCGTACCGTCGGCGATCTTGCGCCCGAAATTGAGCACCGCTACCCGG
>JBLNEM010000479.1:0-5175 GCA_050262655.1 Mycobacterium leprae
ACCAACTGCCAAGGAAGTAGAGCGTGAAGGAGTCGCCCCCGGCCATCAACAGGACCAACTGGTAATCGCGATCCGTGACCCGTTCGATGTCGGAGTAATAGAGCCGATACTCCCGGCCGCCGTCCAGTGCGATGACCACGTCCTCCTCGTCCAGTGCGATCTGGACCGCACCGTCCAGTAGAAGGGCTCCGTTGGCTGCCGTGTGCCGGCACTTTCCTGCGTGAAACTCCATGGCGGCTAACCGATGGGCTGGCCGCACTCCGAGCAGAACCTGGCCCGCTCGGGCAGCTTGGCGCCACAGCGGCTGCAGACCCGGTCGGGCACCAGTCGCGCACCGCACTCCAGGCAGAACTTCCCGCCATGGGTCTCCGCACCGCATTGCGGGCATCTGGCGTTCACCTGATCCACCACGTTCAGGTCACGGGTGTAGTCGGTAGCCTTTACTTTATCCCGCATCTGCTCCAGTTGGGCTTCGGTCTGGGCAGCAGCCATCTCCCGCTCCAGCTTCGGTGCGCATTCGACGCAAAGGCCCCGGTCCTCGTTCCAACAAACCTCCAGGCAGACCCACTTGCCACAGCGGCCGCACTGATGGAAGTGCGGCTGAACCGCCTCCACCGCCGCCCGGAAGGCCTGGTCGTGTGCCCTGCCGCCCACCGCCCGCTGCATGTTGTAGGCTGCGTCGCCGGCGTTGTGTAAGAAGCCGCCCAGCAAACTGCCAGCCCCCCGCAACACATCGGTTACCGTGCCCGCCACCGACGCCTGATACGGCGAACGATAGCTGTTGCCGCAGATGTCACAGAAGAAATCAAACTGGTAGCCCCGATCCGTGGAGAGATCATTATGGTTTCGAGTAAACCGGATGAGCTCGTCGGACATACTGCCACCCCGCCTTGTCGAAATAGGTTTCCATTGATTTCGATTCGGCATTTAATTTTTTATTCCCTGCCACGTCTGCCGTCGCACCGGCGGAGAAAAAGAGAACAGAGACGGCCAAAAGCCGTCTCTGATGTGGGGCGCATCGATTACTCGGGCTTCACCCAGCCATCGGTGTTCTTCAGCTCGCCACCGGGGTGCAGCTTGTTGAACTTGGCCACCAGGCTATCGATGGTGTCGGGGTTGGCCTCGTCCTGGATGATGGACTCGACCGGGCAGACGGAGACGCACTGAGACTCGCCATAGAAGCCGTAGCACTCGGTGCACTTGTCAGCATCGATCACATAGATGGAGTCGCCCGGGGTGATAGCCTCGTTCGGGCACTCGGGCTCGCAGGCGCCGCAGGAAATACAGGTATCAATAATCTTGACAGCCACGGATAACTTCCCCCTTCTTTGCGTTGGGACCAAGTGTAAGTGCCGGTCGAGACCGACAAAGCACAGGAAAACTGATCAACGCCTAAATGTTGGGGCCTTGACCTCAACTGTTTACTAGCATACTCATGGCGGTACCTGCCCGTCAAGGGTTCCTGGGACCCTTTTCGGCTGAGATTGGCTATCAATCAGGCATTACCCACCACACATGGGCCGGAGAACAGCGACGGCGTCGTCAGGCCGAAGTGGTCTCTCCGGGGGGCAGCGACGCCCGTTCACCAGGACGGCCAGTTCCGGTTCCGTCAGCCCGAGCAGCTCAGGCAGGTCGCCGGCCGTAGTGCCAGGCGGCACCAGTTCCGAGCCCCGCCAGGGGGCGTGGCCCCGGAACGGCAGGTACACTTCCAGGCGTATGCTCAATCCTTCTCCCATATGCGGTCAAGCTCCTCATCAGACACGTCGAAGCGAGCGTCGTGCGGTGCCAGCCCTTCCGTCCGCATCCACTCCGGGATCCGGTCGGTGGCGGGCCCCAGCCCGGCAGCCCGATTGAAGGCCACTTCGCATCGAATGGTAGTAAGGGCAAGAGCCCGCAGTTCCTCATCCGAGACAGGGCGGCCGAGTCGGGCCGCAAAGAGTGCCCGGACCTGCTCGCCCGCGTTCCCGAACGTTGCTCTGGTGAACGCACAGAACCCCAGCGTATCTAGCACGGCGCAGACAATCTGGGCCTCACGGCTGAGTTCCACTTTCCCGATCGGATCCAGATGGTCCACGGCCGCGCCGACGGTGTTGCCGGCGGTATGGTCGGCGCCCATGGGGCTGGTGGCATAGGTAACGCCGTTGCCCTTAATCACCCGCGGGTCATAAGCGGCCATGGCCTGCCCTTTCACACAGGGCACATGACGCACCCCGACGGCCCGGCCTACGACAGCGGCACCGGCCCCGATTAGCTTGCCCAGGAGCGATCCAGTCCGCATCTGCTCCAGCAAGTTCAACACAGCCGCCACATCACCGAAGGGCAGCAGGCCACCCTCCATCGCCACGCCGATCGCAGCACCGGTCTCGATGGTATCAATCCCGAGATCGTTACACCGTGCGGTGAACTGCGCAATGGCGTCCAGGTCGAAGATCTCCAGGTTGGCACCCAACAGGGTGTTGCTCTCGAACTCCATCGAGGAAGCGACTTCCTTGCCGGTCTGGTCGACGAAGACATTGGAGCACTGAATGGCGCAGCCGCTCATGCAGGAGTGGCTGTTCTGGCCCCCCCGTTCCCGGATCACGTCGGCCATGTGCACACCGGTGATCGCTTCGGTCGCAGCGTCCTGGCCGCGACTGAAGTTGCGGATTGGCAGGCCGCCTAGCTTGTTGACCATCTCCAGGGTGCCCGCCGTGCCGATCTGGCGGTAGCGTTCGACCGCAGGCGTTGCCAACAGCCGTTTGTGGTACTCCTTCGTGCCTTCGCGCCATGCCGGCACGCTGGCCATGTCGGGCAGCACGTTAGGTCCAGGGTCAAGCACGACGATCGCTTTCAAGCCTTTGGCGCCCATGACAGCGCCCAGACCGCCGCGGGCGCAGAGGCGAGTAGGCCTGCCTTCCGGATCGGTATGGGCGATGCCGGCCACATGCATGAGCTGCTCGCCTGGCTGCCCAATGACCGCAACGGCCGCCTTGGCACCGTACCGTTCCCGCAGGAGGGCGGCGGCTGCGAAGGTTCCCAACCCAACAAGGCTGCCGGCTGGCTCGATGGCGCAATGCTGCCCGTCGACCACGGCGATGTACCACTGGCCCGGGGCGGCCTGCCCTTCCACGATCAGCGCACGAACGCCATGCTGGGCGAGTCGCCAGCCAGTTTGGCCGCCGGCGTTGGATTCCTTGATGCCCTGCGTGAGCGGGCTCTTGGCTCCGGCCGAGATGCGGCTCGAACTGGAAAGGGTGGTGCCGGAGAGCAGCCCGGGGGCGAATACCAGCTTGTTATTCGGCCCGAGGGGGTCGCAAGTGGGGTCTACCTCGTCGCTGACCAGGCGAGAGGTCAGTGCACGCCCGCCCAGGTCCCGGTACTCTTGGGGGCACGGCTCAAAACACGCCGCCGGCCCTCCCATGTTGATGCGCAGGATCTGTTCCATATGCCTGAACCCCCTTTTCCTCCTCTGGTTCGCCGCGGATGCGGGGGGCTCCTGCGGGGATGGATCAGGGCTCACGGTGGGAACGTAGACTCAGACCACTTGTGCGGAGGGATTGGCTGGCATGGCACGGGAAGTTAAACAGGCTGAGACCGTCCTATCGGATGAACTGGTGGCGTTCCTGCAGGGTCCGCGGTTGGTGCTGGTGACGACCATGGACGCAGAGACGGGGTGGCCGACGAATAACCTGATCACCTGGGTGCTGGCGGTGGATAATCATACGCTGCGGCTGGCCAGCGATGCCGGGGGGCGGATCATGGCCAATATCAAGGCGGACCAGAAGATCCTGCTCACCTGCATGGCCTATGGCGCCTGCCACTGCATTTCGGGGGTGGGCAGACCGGCCTCCGACGCCCTGCCGGAGGTGCAGCCGAAGATGGCCTGCGTCGAAGTCTCGGTGCGCACCGTGCGGGACGTCACCTTCTGGGGCGGTCGGATTACCGCCGAACCGCAGTACGACGTGAACTACGATCAGGCGCTGAAGGAGAAGATGGACAACGCCGTCTTCACCGCCATGCGGGGGCTCGGGACGTAGCAAAACAGCGGGGGCATGACGCCCCCGCTGCTCTTCTGTATCCCATCGATCTTCTTTCAGGGGTTGTAGCCCCCGAAGGAGAGCGTGCGCACTTCACCTGGCATGTGAAGCTCCACAAGCTGCTGCAGTGCCGTCTTGAGCACCTCGGTCTGCAGTTCCTTGTTGGCTGCCGTGCCAAGCGAGTGACCCCACTTGAAGCCCTCCGGGTTGATCGCCCTGGGGGGCCGCTGCTGTTCCGACGACTCCTTGTCGGTGGTGATCAGAACGGTGGGAATGCCCAGCATCTCAATGGCCCGCTGAACCGCAACGACCGTGCGGTGGCAGAGCGGTCAGCCGGCTGTGAGCAGCACCGCGTCAACCGGTGACTTCTCGATCTCCTTGGCGACTGCCGGTGCGGTCTCGTCGTAGTACTTCTTCAGACGCAGGCTGTAGCCCATAAGCGTCCAGTGCTTTTCGGACACGGCGCCGATGACGCCGCTCTCCTTCAACTCCCGCAACCGGTCGATCGGGAAGATGACGTTCATGTCAGCGTTCGCCTGGGTGCGATCGTAATGTTCATCCGGTGCGCCATGGGTGATCATCAGGTCCGCCACGTTCACATCACCGGGGATGATCCGCCAGGTGTCGTCGCCCTGCGTGTTGAACGGCTCTTGCGCCTTCAGGTGGACGCCAGCGGTGGAGACGATGGCGATGGTCATCTCGGACAACGGCCGGTTCGTCGGCGTATACGGTACGCAGCGGCGTGACAGTTCAACGGGCATGTGCGGAACCTCCTACTGCAGCTTCCGGAGGATCTCGAAAATCTCCTCGTTGTCGGGCTGCTTATCGATGGGATGGACATCGATCCAGCGGACGACGCCCTCCTTGTCGATGATGAAGAGCGCACGCTCTGTGGCACCATAGGCCGGCCCATTGGGATCGGTCCGCAGTACGCCGAAGGCCTCGGCTGCCTTGCCATGCGGGTAGAAGTCCGACAGCAGCGGATAGCTGATACCGCCGATCGACTTGGCCCATGCCTTGTGGCTGGGGATGGAGTCTACACTGATAGCCAGAACCTGGCTATTAAGCTCCTCGAAACGGGACAGGTCGTCCTCGTACGAGGGCATCTGAGCGCCTCAGACAGGGGTCCAGTCCAGGGGATAGAACGCGATGAAGACGT
>JBLNEM010000480.1:0-2720 GCA_050262655.1 Mycobacterium leprae
GCCGCACCGACGGCCCACCGGCTTCGATCTCCTGCAGAATGGCGTCCACACATTCGCCCACCCGTTTGGGCGCAACCGGATAGTGCAAGGGCGACGGCCAGCAGACCTGCACGGTACAGGCGAGCCCTGCCTCCATGGCCCGGGCCCAGTCAATGTGACCGGTGGTCGAGCGCTCGGCCAGACGGCGCTTCCCCTCCAGGACCCCCAACACCGAGTCCGCATGTCCGTCGATCACCGGAACCTGCCGGTGGAGCCGCATGGCCAGATCTAGATGTTCCATATGGTTTGACGCCGGGTATCCTACTCTCCCGGCTTCCTCCTCTCGAACCGCCCGATTACTTCACCTACCGAATCATTTTCTTCCATTCCGCCCCGGAAAAAACCTGCCACCTCTGCCCATTCCGCCGAGAGAATGCCGTGCGTCGCCGCAACCTTTCCCCATGCCGGTTCGTCTATCCATGCAGAAGGGAGGCGCTTGCCTTGCCGCGACGCATCATGGGCTCTCTGTTTGTCCTTTCGCTCTTCGCCCTGCCAGCGGCCAGTTGTTCGGTGCTGCCCCACCCCGCTCCGTCGCCTTCAACTGTGGCGGATACACCGGTGGAGACGAACTACGTGCTGCTGCGGAACGATACCGAGCACTACCGGCTGTATGACGCGGTGCGCAACGCCACAGCGGGAATCCCCTACGTGACCGCCATGGGGTACGACGAAGGGCAAAACAAGGTGGTCATCGACGTCGGCACCCTGGAGGCGAAGCAGGCAGTGGAGCAGGCGGTCAGCGGACTAGACCTGCCCGAAGGCTTCGTAGAGATTCGACACCCCCAACGGCTCTTGAGCGAGGCGGCGCCCTGTGAGGGCTGTCTGTCCACAGCGCCGCCCAACGGTGGAGAAGGCGGGCTGCTGATCCCGGCGGTCATGAATCCGGGAGAAGCGTTTGCCCTATCCATCCTGGTGAGCGCCCCGGCCGGCCAGATCCCCCGGGGCGTCGACTCCTACCTGGAGTGCTGGGACGGTCGGCATTGGTCCCCCCGGTACATATTCCTGGTCGGGCCCGGCGATCCCGACAATCGGGCGTCCGCTCAGATCATGGGCAACCAAGTGCTCCTGGCGATCGGCTTGCCGGGTCCCGGACCGGAGAGACTGGCGCTGCCCACGACGATCCCCAAGGGCTGGTACCGCCTCCGCAAAGAAGTGATCGTCAAGAGTAAACAGCAAACCCTGACGGCGCTCTTTGAGGTACGCTAATGCTTCCACAGGGGGATACCGCCATGAAAGCCGCCCGACACTGCGTTACGCTCTCCCTACTCCTCGCCGCACTCCTGGCCCTGCCGGCCTGCACCCCGCCGGTGAAGAACGCCGCCACCGGCGCACCGGCTGCGGCGCCAGTCGCCGAGCAGCCGCCGGCCGCAAAAGCAGCGCAACCAGCTGCTGCACCGTTTGTGGAGCCCGCCCCCGTGCAGGTTGCCCTCTATCCCGCCTACGTGCGTGACGGCAACGGGACCCGGTGGGGCTACATCAATGCCAGCGGGCAGTTCGAGATCCTCCCCCAGTGGGACGCCGCCGAACCGTTCGGATCCGATGGGCTGGCGGTCGTCACCCTGGGCAAGCTGAAAGGCCTGATCAACGCCGCCGGCAAAATCGTGACGGCGCCGGCCTACTCCTCGATCGACGAGCCAAAGAGCGGTCTGCGTATTGCAGACACCATTGGCAGCGGCTCGACGGTACTCGGCCCTACAGGCGCTGTGCTTTCGCACGGGGCCAGTGCCTTCAGCGAGGGCCTGGGGATCACCTTCCGCAATGGGCTGTATGGCTATGTCCGGCCGGACGGCGCCGTGGTCGTTGAGCCCC
Organism: Mycobacterium leprae; assembly: GCA_050262655.1. Taxonomy (GTDB): domain Bacteria; phylum Bacillota; class Sulfobacillia; order Symbiobacteriales; family Symbiobacteriaceae; genus DASXVX01. The sequence goes on from JBLNEM010000480.1 coordinate 1,849, forward strand.
AGTACCGCCAGGCCGGCCCCTTCCAGAACGGGCTGGCGGTTGTCTGGCTGCAGGACGGCCGGCATGCCATCATCGACACCGCGGGCAAACAGCTGGCCGCTTCGCCGGACTGGTGGGACGACCAACTGTCCGAGGGGCTGATCCCCTACCAGTCTCAGACCACCCACCTGTGGGGCTATGTCAGCACCGCGGGTGAGGTTGCGATTACGGCGCAGTTCGGCTCGGCCGACTCCTTCCAGGATGGCTATGCCGTCGTGAAGCCGGCGGGCAACGGTCCCAAGCGTCAGGGGCTCATCAACCGGCAAGGCTCCTACGTGATACCGCCAACCTACGGCACCATCAGGCCCGTGGGCAGCGGCCTCTACGCCGCCAGTCGGGCCAACGAGCCCTCCGTCGCCGATTGGAACACCCCCAAAGCGTTACTTGCCCGCGATGGCCGCCAACTGACCGATTTCGTATACTACGAGATCACCCGAGTCGCGCCCAACATCCTGATGGTCGGCGACTTGCATGCCGATTCCTTCGTGGACGACACCGGCGCAAAGATCAGCAGCCTGCCGACACTGCCGGCCGGCGGATTTGTCCGCTGGTACGGCAACCTGCTGGCGACGATGGTGGAGGGCGCCCTGCGCTATGAGGCCCACGACGGGAAGATCGTATGGCAGGGAAAGGCCGCAGACCGGAGTGTGACGCTGGAAGGCGGCGGGAAGGTGCTCCGTCAGGTGTACGGGCCAGACCGCTTCACTGATGTGAGCTACCCGTCGATCGCGGGACTGCCAAACCCGAAGGTCGAGTCCCTCATCAACGACGCACTGAAGAAGGCCTTCCTGGACGGGACCGCTACAAAGATGGAGCAATTGACGGTGGGGTAT
>JBLNEM010000481.1:0-5446 GCA_050262655.1 Mycobacterium leprae
CCCCGGCGACCTGGAACGGCTCACGTATGATACGAAGACGCAGTGGCCGGATGCCGGCAAGATGCCGGCGGGTTTTGATCCCCAGCAGCAGTTGATCGAAGGCATGGACCCGGGGCTGGGATTGCGGCAACTGCAACAGCAGGGGATTACCGGTAAGGGCATCCGCGTGGCGATGATCGACAAGTACATACTGCCGGACCACGTGGAACTGGCCGGCCACATCAAGTATACGCTGGTCGACCCACTCAACGTGGCGGGGAGTACGCCGCACTTCCATGGAATGGCCACGGCCAGTATTTTGGCCGGGAGCAACCTGGGCGTGGCGCCCGATGCCTTCCTGTACTATTATGCCGTGCCCGACTGGAGGCCCGACGGCTTCACGAACTACGTGAAGGCGCTGGAGCAGATCGTGCAGATGAACAGTACGCTGCCCATGGCCGAGCGCATCCGGGTGGTCTCGGTCTCCTGGGCGCCTGACGCCAATAAGGAGCCCGATACAGCACGCAAGTGGGACGATCTGGTGGCCCAGGCGAAGACGCAGGGCACGGCGGTGGTCTATGCGCATGAGACTCCCGTCGCGGCCTTCGGGACCGCCGGCGTGTTGCCGGGGCGGGACCGCAACGATCCGAACGCTTACGAATGGGCGGACTGGGTGCTCCGGGGGAATGGCGACCGGACCCGACTGAACAAATCCTCCCTGGGTGTGCCGGCCAGCTTCCGGACCACCGCTTCGGTGGCAGGCCCGAAGGAGTACGCCTACTGGGGCGACAGCGGCCAGAGCTGGGCGATTCCCTACTTTGCCGGACTGGTCACCCTCGGCCTGCAGGTCAACCCCGACATGAGCCTGGACGACCTCTACGTGGCGCTGGAAAGAACGGCGGAGCCAAACGCCCAGGGCATCCGCATGGTGAACCCGGCTGCATTCATCGCGGCCGTGCGGCGTTAAGCAGAAGCGGCAGCAACACTCAGGTTGCTGCCGCTTTAAGCTGTTGACATACGTATGGCGTCGTAACAAACGACTCAGAACAAACCCTGTAGGCGTGGGGAGTGGTAAAGGCAGCGGTGCCTTCCCGCCTAGGTACCGTGCCGGGTAGAGTGTTTGGCTGATGTTCGGGCTGCCCAAGAACGATTCGTCAGGGTGAAGGGGGGAAACGCAGTTTTGAACACTTGCCGCTGCGCGATCCCCGCCCAAAATCTCGCATTCACGCGGAGAACCCCAGCCTCGGACCCGGATTTGGTGGTCTGCGACCCCGTAAGATACGGGGGGCAGTATCAAAAAATACGGGTGGGGGTAAGAAAGCGGCGGTACTCGGAGGGTAAACGGCAATTTTGACGCGGGCAGGCACCGTGGCTCATGCCCAAAACTGCACTTTCGGCGTCGGCCCGACCAACCGCGTCCGGTCCATCGATGGCGAGGGTTGCCCGTCCACTACCGCATGAGGTATTGGCGTCGCCGGCCACCCGCGGCGAGGACTTTCCAGCTTAACAACACGGATGAGGTTTGTCATCACTATGAAGCGGCAGCAACGTCAGTTGCTGCCGCTTGCGCTGGCCAGACAGCGGGCCGTCTCCCGCGGCGTGTGCAGGTGGATTACCTGCAGGTGCGCATGCTCCGGCCGGGCGAAGGCCGCCACGAACTCCCGCTTGTGCCGTTTGTATGTCTGCAGGGCCCAGTAGAAGAGCGAGTCCTTGGTGAAAAAGGCGGTGAAGAAGCGCTCCTGGTTTCCGTTCCAGAGCTCCACCCGCAGGAAGACCCGCCGGAGGGTGCGCCACCAGAGGCGCCACAGAATCACCGCCAGGGAGTAATCCAGCCAGACGACCGTGTCGGCCGCCGGCCAGGTGAGGTCCCGGAGCTTGCCGTAGTTGCCGTCCATCACCCAGCGATCCGTCGCCATCGCCTGTGCCACCCGCTCCCGGAAAACCGGGATCGGTGCGGGGTGCCAGCCTGCCTCCCAGGTGAGCGCGTCCATTTCGATCTGCTTCAGCCCGAGCTTCGCCGCCAGTTGGGCCGCCAGCGTGGTCTTGCCGGATCCGGTGCTGCCGATGACGATGATGCGCTGCATGCCTTGCCTCCTTGTGAGAAAAACCAACCCCACTGCCGGGCGGGCAGCGGGGTTTATTCTGCTTGTGCTAACAGACCACGGCGACCGCGTTCTTCTGGCCCTTGGCTGTGGCCTGACCAGCGATGGCCTGGCGCAGCAGCTCTCGGGGCGATTCGGCGGTGCCCGGGTAACCGGCGACACCGGTGCTGACCGTTACGCCGATGGTGCGACCATGGTCGTTCACCGACGCCTGCTCCACAGTGCGGCGGATCCGCTCGGCGGTGCGTACCGCCTGTTCTACGGTGGTGTCGGGCAGCAGCACCACGAACTCTTCCCCACCCCAGCGGGCCAGGATGTCGCTGCTGCGAATCGAGTGGCGGAGCTGCCGGGCGATGACCCGGAGCGTGGCGTCGCCGGCGAGGTGGCCGTAGACCTTGTTCACCAGGCCGAAGTCGTCTACATCGAGGAAGAGGAGACTGAGGGGCCGGTCGTAACGGGCCGCCCGATCCCACTCCCGCTTCAGTGCCTGCTCGAACGGCCGGCGGTTGTACAGGCCGGTCAGTTCATCGCAGAGTGCCATGCGGCGCCACTTGCGGACCCGGCCGCCGAACACGTAGCCGGCAACCGCCAGGACTGCTGTGGCGAGCCACCAGTCGTCAGGCCAGAGACGAACTACCCCGTAGGTAAGGCCTACGGCAAGACACCCTACAAAGGCGCCCGTCCAACGCTCCGACATGGTCGACACCCCCAGGCACTGCGGTATCATTTTACCAAAATCACACACTACCATTTACGATAGTAGAGCGATGGCATTGTTGTCAAGAGACTTGAGTCCGACATTACTCGACCATTACCAAACGGGCGAGATTGCAGCATGAAGTTTGTTGGAAATCTAATCGCCGAAGCCATGCTAGAGCTCTTCCTCGGCGATTTTCATCAATTGTCGCATGCGGTGGTTCACGCCGGACTTGGAGAGGGGCGGGTTGCACATCTCGCCCAGCTCTTTCAGGTTCGCGTCCGGATGGTTGAGGCGCAGCAACGCCAGTTCCCGCAGCCCGTCGCTGAGCACGGCGAGACGACCGCTGGCCGCCAGGGAGGTCAACATCTCCACCTGCCGCCCGGATGCTTCTACCGTTTTGTTCAGGTTGGCGGTCTCCGCGTTCACCTGGCGGTTCACCTTGTTCCGCACCTGTTTCACGGCCCGCACATCCTCGTAGTGGCTCAGGGCGCCTTCCGCACCGACCAGCTTGAGGAACTTGACGATATCCTTGGCATCCTTGACGTAGAGGACCATCGTATCCTTGCGGTAGGCCATGCGCACCGGAATGCCATAGCGGAAGAGCAGCTGCCCCAGTTCATCCGCCGCTTCCGTCGCCGTGGTGGTCATCTCCAGGTGGTGCTGCCGCTCGGGCGGCGCGATCCAGCCGGTGCCCAGGAAGGTCCCCCGCAGATAGGCGCGCCGGCAGTGGTCGTGCCCCAGGCTGGCCAGATCGCCCCAGTCGCTCAGGTCGCCGTTCCGGTCCATGATGCCGGAGGCCTGCAGCAGGTTGGTCAGCCCGGGCTGCGGCGGAATGCGCACCAGATAGCTCAGGTTCTTCCGCAGCCGCATGCGGCGCAGCACCATCAACCGGGTCTGCAGCCCGAATTCGGAGCGGATTAGGCGGATGATCATCCGGGCCACCGGCGCATGGTCGGTGGAGAGGGTGCAGGCGATGCCGCCGCCGCCAATGGAGATGCGGCCGCTGGCCCGCACCAGCGCAGCCAGTTCGGTGCGTCGGCAGCACGACAGATCCGGCATCAGGTGGGAGAGTTCATCCTTCACCTGGGACGAGAAGGAAGGATCATCGGGCACAGCCTATCCCTCCCTGCCGGACGGCGCTCGGTGCGTCCGGATTCGCCTCGGTCCCGGTGCGTCGGCCGGGGTTGGCGCAAGCCCGGGCTTCTCCGCACCCGAGAGTACGGTGCTCCCTTCGCTGCCGGCGGCCTGCCGCTGGCCGTACGAGGTACGGAACTCGCGGAACATCCGCTCCCGCTCTTCCGCCGGGATGATCACGGGGCTGCCCATTTGGCTGGCGAGGTAGTAGATCATGGCCGCCTCCTCGAGGCCGACGGCCACCGCATAGGCCTCCTTCAGGGTCCGGCCCACGGCCATCACGCCATGGTTCTGAAACAGCACGGCCAGTGCATCGGCGCCCAGCGTATCCACCGCGGCGACGCCGAACTCCTCGGTGCCGGAGCGGGCATAGGGTGCGCACGGAATCGTACCGCCTACCAGCATCGCCAGTTCCGTGGAGATCACCGGCATCTCACGGCCAAGGCAGGCGAAGGCCGAGGCATAGATCGAGTGGGTATGCACGACCCCGCCCACGTCCGGGCGGCGCCGGTAGGTCAGGGCGTGCATGGGCGTCTCCGAGGAGGGGCGCCTGCTGCCGGCGACCACCTTGCCCGATAGGTCGAGCACGCAGACGTCGGCTGGTTCCAAGCTCTCGTAATCCATCCCGCTGGGGGTGATGGCGAACAGGTCAGTACCCGGTATCCGACAGGAGACGTTGCCGGAGGTCAGTTTCACCAGGCCGTCGGTCTGCATCCGCCGAGCCGTGTTGCAGACTGCCCGGCGGTACTCGGCATAGGGTAGGGTTTCATCCGCAATATGTTCAGCAGGCAAGGGTGCTTCCTCCTCAGTCGTAGCGGTCGTGGGCGATTCGACTCCCACCCGGATCACCGGCGCGTCGAAGACCACCTGCGTGCCGTTGATGGCGACGCGGTGGCCGTCCCAGTGCGGTCCCAGTCCAGTGACGCCCCATACCAGCGGGACGTCGCCCCGTACCTGTGGCTCGCCGCCGAGAATCAGCGCCGGGTGTTGCAGTGAAAGCAGGTCGAGAGGTGAGAGGGCGGGGGCGGCCAGGACTGCGTCGGCCGGCAGTGCCGGCGGCGCCAGCCGGCGGGCGATGAGGCGGGCGACCGTAGCCACATGCTCGGCCCTGAAGCGTAGTTCCGGGCTCCGTTCCATGATGCTCCGCACCTGCTCCGCCGCCAGCACGGCGGCCGTGTCGGCCGTAATCGCCTCGCTGTCGATCAAGAGACAGGCCCGGCGCTGCCAGGCCCCGTCGGTCAGCGCCTCCCGGTACTCCTGGCAGAGGACGCGGCCTTCGATCGTATCCTGGCGCTCACTCCAGCGGTCCAGGTCGGAGGCGGCCCGTTCCACTTCGGCCAGGAAGGCGCGGATCTCCACCGGCCGGTCGGTCACATCCGGCCGCTTGCCTTTGGGCTCATCGCCCAGCCAGCAGACAACCCCTTCGGCCTGGCCGGGCCAGCACCCTTCGCCCCGTACGGACTCCATTGAGTCCTGACTCTCCTTCCGCTTGCGCTCGTCCTGCAAGCGCTGCCGCAGCAAGAAGAAATCC
>JBLNEM010000482.1:0-14217 GCA_050262655.1 Mycobacterium leprae
GTTTGTTCGGCTCTCATTTTGGTCTGGCCCAAAGGCCAGTGTACGACTCGCTTCGCTCTCACTCAAAGAGTGATGCTTGCTCTTTACACTGTCTAGTTTTAAAGGTTCGAGGTCTGCCGGATCAACCGGCGAGACGTTATCTTATCAGGTTCATCAGGCTCCGTCAAACGGTAGTTTATGCCGTTTTCCCGTACTAGATTCCCCCGGCCGCTTTGGTTTCTGCAACCATTCGTCGGCGGCAGGACTTATCATACGACAGGCTCGCATGGATGGTCAACCCCTAAAACAACCGTTCTGGATGATCCGCAATGGCGTGACTACGCGGGCTTTGCCGACACGGCGCTGCCAGAACCGGCGGGTCTGGCAGCGCCGTTCGGACGCCCGAGGAGACCCGAAGGGGCTCCGCAGGATCAGCGTCCGTGGCCGCACAGACCCGCCGGCGTCGGCAATGCCCACGCAGTGTCGCTACAGCAGCCCCGGCTCCTCTCCCTTGTTCAGGGCGAACAGCCGGCGGGCGAACTCGGCGATGCGGCGGTCGACGCGGTCGAAGACGCTGCCGGGCGTGTAGGAACCGTCGGGCTGGCGAGAGCCTGCGGGGATGCCGGTCAGGATCTCGATGCCCTCTTCAATTGTACTGACACCCCAGATGTGGAACTGTCCTGCCCGAACAGCGTCTACGACCTCGTCGGCCAGCGCAAGGTTCGGCAGATTGCGGCGGGGGATCATGACACCCTGCTCACCTGTCAAGCCTAGCAGCTGGCAGACCCGGAAGAAGCCCTCGATCTTCTCGTTCACGCCGCCAATCGGCTGGATCTCACCGCGCTGGTTGACCGAGCCGGTGACCGCAATGCCCTGGCTGATCGGGATACCGGAGAGAGCCGACAGGAGTGCGTATAGCTCGGTGCTCGAGGCGCTGTCGCCATCGACCGGCACATAGGTCTGTTCAAAGGCGATGGAGGCGGAGAAGGCCAGCGGGTGGTCCTGCGCAAAGCGATCGCCCAGGAAGGCGGTTAACGTCAGCAGTCCCTTGTCGTGGATCTGGCCCGACATCGCGATCTCTCGCTCGATGTGGAGAATGCCCTTCTGCCCCATATAAACCTTGGCCGTGATCCGGCTGGGCGAACCGAAGCTATGGTCGCCTACAGTCATGACGGTCAACCCGTTGACCTGACCGACCACGGCGCCGTCCACATCCACCAGAATCATGCCACGTTGGATCAGCTCCTGCAGGCTCAGTTCGGGCAGGGCGGAACGCATGGCGCGCTCATATACCGCTCGCCGGACGTGGTTGGCCTCGACCTGGCTCGCACCCTCCTGCTCGGCCCAGGCGGCCGCTTCGCAGATCAGGTCCACAATCTCGCCCATACGGGCGGACAGCTTCGCCTGGTCCTCGGCCAGCCGGTGGCTATACTCCAGCAATGCACCGACCGCTCCGGCGGTGAACTGCTGCAGCTTCTCCTGCCGGCAGATCTTCGCCACAAAGCGGGCATAGCCGTCCACATTGTCCGGGGTGGCCGCCAGGCGGGCATCGAACTCGGCTTTCAGCTTGAAATGCTTGCGGAAACCTTCGTCTTGCGCGTAGAGGGCATGGTAGACCTGGTTGTTGCCGATCAGGATCACCTTCAGGTCCAGCGGGATGGGCTGCGGCCGAATCGCCTGCACCGGCAGCGCCCGATTTTCCTGCCCGTATGCCTCAATGCGCACCTCGTGGGTCGCCAGGGCCCGCTTCAGCGCCTCCAAGGCAAAGGGGCTGCGCAGCAGGTCGGCCACCTGCAGGATCAGGAAGCCGCCATTGGCTCTATGTACAGCACCGGGTTTCAACTGCATGGCCACATCGTCCAGCGACGGGTCAATGGCCAGATACTCGGCCTTGCCAAACAGGTTGGCGTAAGTCGGGTTCCCCTCGACCACCACCGGTGCACCCTTTCGCTTCCGCCGGCTGACAAAGACGTTGACCCGGAAACGGGCATACGGATCGGTGCGACGCTTGCGAATAGGCAGGGCCGGTGCTTCCGCCGCTGCCGCCACCTCTTCCAGCGCCCTGGCCACGCCAGTTTCAGGGAGGGTGGTCTCGGCCAACTCCTGCTCGACCCGCCCCAGCCAGTCGGCGACCTGCGGCATCTGGCGGTACCGCTCCCGCAGTTTCCGTAGTTCGGGCGCCAGGGCAGCCTGAGCAGCGGCCATGTCCAGCCCCTCGATCTGCTCCTGAACGGCCTTCTCCAATTCGTTCTTGCGCCGGCGCGCCTTGGCAATGGCTGCCCGCACCACCTGCGCCTTTTCATTGATCTCCCGCTTGGTCTCGGGCGGCAGTTCGTTATACTGCTCCTCGGTCAGCGGCCCGCCTTCGTGGACGGGGACCGGTGCCAGTCCCTGTCCCGTGTGCGACAGGACAAAGCCGGCGTCCCGGGCCATCCGTTCGACCTCATCCCCCAGTTGTGCGACCTGGCCCCGCATCTGCCGGACCAGTTCTTCCCGGCGCTGCTGATACTCGCCGCTGACCAGGGCCTGCCCCGTCAACGTCGGCGCCCCCTTGATCAGTTCCTCCACTTCCCGCGCAAAAGCCCCGGCTGCCCCCGCCGGCAGAGCGAGCGCCAGGGGTTCATCCGGTCGATCAAAGTTATAGACGTAGACCCAATCCTGCGGGGCCGGTTGCCCGGCGGCATGGCTGCGAGCCAGCAGCGTGGTATAGCTGGTCCTGCCGGTACCCGCCGGTCCGGAGACGTAGACCCCGTGCCCGGGCCCCCGCATGGCGATTCCAAATTGAAGGGCCCCGGCCGCCCGTTCCTGGCCAACCAATCCTTCGAGGTCACTCAGTTCCTGGGTCGTGGAAAACCGCAGCTGGCTGGCATCCCACTTGCGACACAGTTCCTCCGGCTGCAGGCGAAGAAGCTCCTTCATGACAGCTCCCCCTTGCGCTCCGTATCGCCTTATACTTCTCGTCGCAAGAGTGCAATCCTTTTGACTTTAACTATGTTTCACGATCCACCCGTGGACAGCCTGATAGACCTCATCCCGCCCATGTTCCAGGGTGATCAGGTGCCCGCGGTTCGGCAGCATAAGCTGCCCCTTCGCCCCACTTGACGCCTGGCGCACCAGATAAGCAGCGCTGGCCGGTGTGGCCACTCGGTCCTGCTCGCCATGGACAGCCAGCAGCGGGGCCCGCACGCGGTGGGCGTCCCGCCGGATGAAGCGGATCAACCGCCCGAGGCTGGCCGCTGCCTTTTCCGGCATATGCTCCGCCGCATGAAACTGCGGAAAGACCGGGACAAAGGCTGCACGCCAATCACCCAGTTCGATGGGCGATGCCAGGGTCGTCACCGAGGCGACTTCGAACCGGGCGGCTAAATAGAGCCCGATCAGGCCACCCATGGAGAAGCCCACCAGGTGAACTCGCTCGTAATGCCCCCTCAGGTCGGCCAGTTCCCGCCTTGCGGCGCGGATCCACTGCGGAAAGCGGGTCCGATCCAATTCGTCCAGGGTGCCGCCGTGCCCGGGCAACAGCGGCGCCCGCACGGTCAGCCCCTGTCTCCCCAGGTACTCGCCCAGCCCCCGGAGTTCGGCCGGGGAGCCAGAAAATCCGTGCAGCAGCAAAACAGCCGTCGGCCCCTGTTCGATCAGAAAGGGCTCCGTACGGCGGCGAGCCACGGAAGGCATCGCTCATCACTCCTCCTACCGGCAAGGCAAATAAAAAGGCAAAAGGCCGGACCCAACAGGTCCGGCCTAAGTCTCTCCACGGTTATACTCTGGTTTCGAGGATGACCAGGGCGAGGGAGGTGACGATGAAGAGCGTCGCGAAGACGGTGCTCCAACGTTGCAGCAGATCATCCAGACCCTTCTTCTTACCGAAGATCTGCTCACCAGCTCCGGCGATCGTGCCTGACAAACCGGCGCTCTTGCCCGACTGCATCAGCACGGTGGTCACCAGGCCGACGGCGATGATGACATGGATGATTGTCAGAAACGTGATCATAATCCCCTTCACCCCCATCCAACGATGACTCAGCCACTCGATTGTACCATAGCCTTTGTACAATGTACAACCTCAAGTTGCCAAGCCCTTCAGAAATGCCGCGACGAGGCAGATCCTACTTGCCCTTCTTGATGACGCCGGTGCCCCGGAAGGTCGCCGCAGCGCCCAGCTCCTCCTCGATGCGGATCAGCTGATTGTACTTGGCCACGCGGTCGGTCCGGGAAGGAGCGCCGGTCTTGATCTGGCCGCAGTTCAGGGCGACAGCCAGATCGGCGATGGTGACGTCCTCGGTCTCGCCGGAACGGTGCGACATGACGCTGGTGTAGCCAGCCTGGTGAGCCATGGTGACTGCCTGGATCGTCTCGGTGAGGCTGCCGATCTGGTTCACCTTGACCAGGATCGAGTTGGCGCAGCCGCGCTCGATGCCCATGGCCAGGCGCTCGGTATTAGTGACGAAGAAGTCGTCACCCACCAGCTGCACGCGGTTGCCGATGCGGGCGGTCAGTTCCTTCCAACCTTCCCAGTCGTCCTCGGCGACGCCGTCTTCGATCGAAACGATCGGATACTGCTTGGTCCAGCTATCCCACAGGTCGATCAGCTGGCTCGGGGTGAAGCTCTTGCCACCCTCGCCCTCCAGCACATACTTGCCATCCTTGAAGAACTCGGAGGAGGCGACGTCCATGCAAATGAAGACGTCCTTGCCAGGCTTGTAGCCGGCCTTCTCGATCGCTTCCAGGATGACCGTGATCGCCTCTTCGTTGGACTTCAGGTTCGGGGCGAAGCCACCTTCGTCGCCGACGGCGGTGTTATAGCCCTTGCCCTTCAGCACGCTCCGGAGGTTGTGGAAGACTTCGGCACCCATCCGCAGCGACTCGCGGAAGTTGGGGGCGCCGGCCGGGAAGATCATGAACTCCTGCATGTCGACGTTGTTGTCGGCATGGGCGCCGCCGTTGATGATGTTCATCATCGGCACCGGCAGGGTGTTGGCGGTGATGCCGCCGATATAACGATAGAGCGGTAGGTCGAGGTAGCTGGCAGCGGCCTTCGCAACGGCGAGGGAGGTGCCGAGGATGGCATTGGCGCCAAGCTTGCCCTTGTTCTTGGTGCCATCCAGTGCGATCAGTGCGCTGTCCAGGGCAGTCTGGCCCAAGGAGTCCATGCCCACCACTTCAGGGGCGATGATCTCGTTGACGTTCTTGACTGCATTCAGGACGCCCTTGCCCAGGTAACGGGACTTGTCGCCATCGCGCAGTTCAACCGCCTCGTGCACACCGGTGGAAGCACCGGAGGGCACCGCAGCACGGCCACGGACGCCGCTTTCCAGCTCAACTTCCACCTCAACGGTGGGATTCCCGCGGGAGTCCAGGATCTCGCGGGCATGCACCTTCAGGATCTTCGTCATGAAGGATCTCCTCCTTGAAGCCTTTATTCCTTGATAATCAAGCTATCCGCCGTCATCTGAGCCGGCTGCGGCAGCCCGATTACATCCAATAGTGTCGGCGACGCGTTGGCCAACACGCCGCCCTCCCGGAGCTTGGCGCCCAACCGCTGCTCATCCACCAGGATGCAGGGCACAGGGTAGAGGGTGTGGTTGGTGTGCGGTGCACCGGTTTCGTAGTCGACCATCTGGTCTGAGTTGCCGTGGTCGGCCAGAACAATGGCTGCGCCGCCCTTGGCCACAATGGCGTCAATGACCTGACCGAGGCAGGTATCCACCGCTTCGACCGCCTTGACGGCCGCTTCGATCACGCCGGTATGACCCACCATGTCGGAGTTGGCGAAGTTCAGGACCATGAAGTCCAGCTTATCGGCGTTGATCCACTTGGTGGCCTCAGCGGCCACTTCGTATGCGCTCATCTCCGGCTTCAGGTCGTAGGTGGCGACCTTGGGCGAAGGGATCATCACCCGCTCTTCGCCGGGGAAGACCTTCTCTTCGCCGCCGTTGAAGAAGTAGGTGACATGGGGGTACTTTTCGGTTTCGGCGATGCGCAGTTGGCGCAGCCCCGCCTCCGAGATCACCTGACCCATGGGCCGGTCGACAAACTCGGGCTCGAAGGCAACGGCGATGTCCTTGAACGTCTGGTCGTACTCGGTCATGGTGACCAGATCCACCGGCTTGAATCCTTCGGGACGGGCAAAGCCGTCGAAGGCGGTTTCATGCAACGCACGGGTCAGTTCCCGGGCGCGGTCGGTGCGGAAGTTGAAGAAGATCACGCCGTGCTCCGGCTTGATCTGACCGCCCACGCCTTCGATCACGGTGGGCAGCACGAACTCGTCGTTCTCCCCCCGCTCGTAGGCCTTTTCCACCGCCTCGGCGCCGGAGGAAGCCGACTCACCCTGGCCCTGCGTGAGCGCCAGGAACGCCTTCTCCACCCGATCCCACCGCTTGTCCCGGTCCATCGCGTAGTACCGGCCCGAAACCGTGGCGATCTGGCCGATGCCGGATGCCGCCAGCTTCTCCTGCAACGGCTTGATCCATTCCAGCGCGGAGCGGGGCGGCACGTCCCGGCCGTCCAGGAACGCGTGGACAAACAAGCGCTTCACACCGGCGTTCTTCGCCATATCGATCAGCGCATAGAGATGGTCAACGTGGCTGTGCACGCCACCATCGGAGAGCAGGCCCATCAGATGCAGGGCACTGCCCTCGGCCTTGGCACGGTTCAGTGCTTCCTGCCACGCGGGGAGCGTGAAGAAAGAACCGTCCCGGACGGCGCGGTTGATCCGGACCAGCGTCTGGTAGACAATCCGTCCGGCCCCGAGATTCAGATGACCAACGTTCGAGTCACCCATCTGCCCTTCCATCAAACCCACCGCTTCGCCGCAAGAGGTCAGCGTGGTGTGGGGATATCTGTTCCAGTAGCGGTCAAAATTGGGGTGGCGGGCCATCATGATGGCATTCGCCTTGGGGTTCGGATTCAGGCCGAAACCGTCCAACACGATCAGCGCTACAGGTCTGCGATACGAGGTCACGTAGGGTCACCTCCTAATGTTCCGTGGTTAGTGTACCACCGTTACAGCGTCGATTAGCGCCACGACTTATGCAAAGCCGTTTACCAAAGTGGGTTCGCCGTTGCCCGGGCGTTCCCCTTCATCCTGGATGGGGAAAACCGTTAATTTGGCGTGAAGGTCGGTACACTCTTTAGTAGTGCTGCTGGGTGATTTTGATACGGTCGTCGGGGCCGTATCCGCCCGCGAAACCCTGCCGTCTTAAGAGCAAAGATACCGTACGGGGTATATGCTATATCAAAGGAGACGATGTGCGATGGGAGCCAACACGGTTGCGGTGACGGATTCCTCGTTTGCCACGGATGTACTGGGCGCCGAGGTGCCCGTTTTGGTCGACTTTTGGGCCCCCTGGTGCGGCCCCTGCAAGATGGTGGGCCCGGTCCTGGAGGAGATTGCCGCTGAGAAGCACGGGGCGCTGAAGATCGCCAAGCTGAACGTGGACGAGAACCCGGGCATCGCCGGTCAATTCGGTGTCATGTCGATTCCGACCATGATCCTGTTCCACCAGGGCAAGGCGATCGGTCAGCTGGTGGGCTTCCGCCCCAAGAGCGACCTGACCAAGATTCTGGACAACGCCCTGGCCCAGTTGGTATAGGGTACAAAACAAGCGGGTCCCACCCGGCAGGGGGGCCCGCTTTTTGTTTTGCGCTGATCCGTTTCATGACGGGCGCCGGTAGCTAGCCGAGCTTCAGGAACTGCTCGATGACCTCATCTACCGCGTCGTCAGGGGAGCCGCCAGTCTTGAGCGCGTCGACTACCCGGTGCCCCAAGTTGCAGGCAACCGCCTTCATGCCGACCCGGTTCACTGCGGCTTTGATGGCCCCCAACTGGATAATAACCTGTTCGCAGTCGTCGCCCTCTTCCAGCATCCGCTGAATACCGCGAGCCTGGCCCTCGATGCGCTTCATCCGGCGCATGAGATCCTCATAAAGCTCCGGGTTGACTTCCCTGATCTTCATCTGCGACACCCCCTGCGCCCAGATTATCCTTTGGCAGATTTGTTGTCAATTGGCCCCCGACTTTCACCGAGGCCTTATCGCCCAGCGCCGCAAATCGCCGCAAAGCTCTCTGCTTCAAGGCCCGCTCCGCCCACGAGGGCGCCGTCGATATCCGGCTGCGTCATGTAATCGGCGATGTTGTTGGGCTTCACGCTGCCGCCGTACTGGATGCGGACCTTCTCGGCCGCCTCTGCGCCGAACCGCTCCGCTACCTGCGTCCGGATCGCGGCGATGGTCGACTGCGCATCGGTGGTGTTGCAGTTCTTGCCGGTGCCGATGGCCCAGACGGGCTCATAGGCGATTACCATGCTGGCCATCTGTTCGGCGGTGATCGACTCCACCGCGGCCAGGAACTGCCGCCGGTTCACTTCGTTGGTCTGGCCGGCCTCACGCTCCGCCAGGGATTCACCTACGCAGAGAATCGGGGTCAACCCATGGGCGAAGGCAGCCACCACCTTCTCACCCACCAGCCGGTCGCTTTCGCCAAAGATGGCGCGCCGCTCGGAATGGCCGAGAATCACATAGGTGCAACCGGCGTCCTTCAGCATGGGGCCCGAGATCTCGCCGGTGAACGCACCCTGCACTTCCTTATACATGTTCTGGGCGCCCAGGTCCACCTTGGAGCCCTTCAGGGCGGTGCCCACCGTGGCGAGGGCGGTGAAGGTGGGGCAGACCACAATCTCCACGCCAGCCAGATCCTTCACCCGGGGCAGGAAATCACGGACAAACTGCTCAGCCTCCGCAATCTTCTTGTGCATCTTCCAGTTTGCAGCGATGATCGGCGTACGCATCACGAATCCTCCTCTTCCACAGGAAGCACAGGGGCGCCCGCAGAGCGCCCCGTTCCTGCTCTACGCTACTTGGTCTGCAGGCAGGCGACACCAGGCAGTTCCCGGCCTTCCAGGAACTCCAGGGAGGCGCCGCCGCCGGTGGAGACATGGGTCATCTTCTCACCCAGCCCGGCCTGCTCCACGGCCGCGACCGAGTCGCCGCCGCCCACGATGGTGGCGCCCTTGCTGTCAGCCATCGCCTGAGCAACCGACAGGGTGCCCTTGGCGAACGCGGGCATCTCGAAGACACCCATCGGCCCGTTCCAGATGACGGTCATGGCCTTGCTGATCGTCTCCGCAAAGGCCCGAGCCGACTCGGGTCCCACATCCAGCGCCATCCAGCCTTCCGGAATGGCATCGGCCTTGACCACCTTGTGCTCGGCGTCGGCCTTGAACTCCTTGGCCACTACCAGGTCGGTAGGCAGCAGGATCTTCTCGCCGCCCTTGGCCAGCAGGTCACGAGCGGTATCCACCTTGTCCGCCTCCACCAGGGAACTGCCGGTGGCGTATCCCTTGGCGGCCAGGAAGGTGTTCGCCATGCCGCCGCCGATGATCAGCCGGTCCACCTTCGGCAGCAGGTTCTCGATGACCGTGATCTTGTCCGATACCTTCGCACCGCCGATAATGGCGACGAAAGGCCGCTCGGGATGGGCCAGCGCCTTGCCCATGATGTCGACTTCCTTCTGCATCAGGAAGCCGGAGACCTTCACGGGCAGGTAGTCGGCCACGCCGCGGGTCGAGGCATGCGCCCGGTGGGCCGTGCCGAAGGCATCGTTCACGTAAATATCGCCCAGCTTCGCCAGCTTACGGGCGAACTCCGGATCGTTCTTCTCTTCCTCGGCATAGAAACGGAGGTTCTCCAGCAGGACAATGCCGCCAGGCTTCTGGCTGGCGACCAGCTGCTCCACGGCATCGCCGATGCAGTCCGACGCGAAATCAATGGGGCGGCCCAGGAGGTCGCGCAGCCGCTCAGCCACCGGAGCCAGCGAGAACTCATCGGCCCGCTTCCCCTTGGGTCGGCCCAGATGAGACGAAAGGACTGTAATCGCACCATTCTCCGCCAGATACTGAATGGTAGGCAGAGCCGCCCGAATCCGGGTGTCATCGGTGATTCTGCCGTTCTCCAGCGGGACATTGAAGTCCACACGCACAAAGGCACGCTTGCCCTTCACATCGATGTCACGAACGGTCATCAAAGGCATGGTTCATCCACCTTTCTGGGGTCGAAACTTTGTAAAGACCCATTACGAAAGATTGTACTACGTGCAGGGGCAAAACCCCTCTAAATCGGTAGTATCTGACCAGCAAAACTGCTTCATGTGTCGTGGATAGGCACTTTGTGCGCCCCGCCCCCTTCCTTAACGCTATATCACAGTGCCATGACTGGTTAGAGCAGGTCTTCCTATCGAACTGATCGAAGTTCTTTATCGCGCTGACTTTTTTCGTGGTTAGCGTTATCCCCGATGTTTTCCGCAATTCATTTCTGTAAAATCGATTGACCACCCCATATCCGAACCCTACATTGGGAAATGGACGCGCTTTTACAGAAAGGAGGCTGCGAATGGATATCCAAGAGCTTGAAGCCTTCTGGTGGATCGCGCAGACCGGTAGTTTCAACCGAGCCGCTGAGCGCCTTTATCTGACGCAACCCTCCGTCACCGCCCGTATCCAGGCACTGGAGAAAGAACTGGGGCAGCCTCTCTTTGAACGGAAACCGAGAGGCGTGCGCCTGACCGATGCCGGCCGGGTCCTTCTCCCCCACGCCGAGCGAGTGCTGTTGGATATTCGCAAGGCCCGCCAGGCGCTGACCGACCTGGAGGCCGCCACAGGTGGCACCCTGACAGTGGGCTCGGCGCTAACCACGAGTACTTATACCCTGCCAGAGATTCTCGCCCGCTTCAAGATCGCCCACCCCACCATCGAAGTGGCGGTCCGCACCGGGCGCTCCCAGGACATTCAGCGTCTTGTGCTGGAAGACATGGTGCAGCTGGGACTGGTCCACTCGCCCCTCCCGGCCCACGCCGACATTGAGACGATTCCGCTTTACGAGGAGCCGATTCTGCTGGTGCTGCATCCCGGCCATCCGCTGGCCCACCGGCAGGACGTCGCCCCCGAGGAGCTTGCCACGCAGCCGTTCATCACCTCCGACCGGGCAGCCGGTTACTGGGGCCTGGTGGAACAGCACTACGCCCTGCTTGGGGTGGTGCCCCGGGTTACCATGGAACTGGACAGCATTGAGGCGACCAAGCGGATGGTCATGTGCGGCCTGGGTCTGACCATGCTGCCGCAGGGCACGGTTGAGTCCGAACTGCGCAACGGCACCCTGGTCTCGGTCCCCCTGGCCAGCGGTTCGCATCTGACCCGCCAGACGCTGCTGATCATGCGTCGGGGCAAAATGTGGAGCGGCATCGCCCGGGGATTCCTGGAGGTGCTGGGGCAGATCTACCGCGTGCCCTCCCTGTCACCCGCCGTGCCGCCGGAATCCATCGGGGCCGATCCACTACCCGTCGGGACGCCGGCTGAAGGGGTGGCCCAGAGCGCCCCGATGGCCGAAGCACATCATTCTGCCCGCTAACAACAGAGGAAGACCCGGGAGTTCCCCGGGTCTTCCTTTATTATTTGTAGCGCTTGCGCTTCCCCGAACTGGCAACGCCCATCTCCTCCCGGTACTTGGCCACCGTCCGGCGGGAGATATTGAGCCCCTGCTTCTTCATCATGTCAGTCAGGGCCTGATCGGACAGCGGTTCGCGCGAATCTTCCTTGCTGATCAGGTCGGCCATGATGCGCTTGACGCTTTCGGCCGCCATCCCCTCGCCCCGGGCGTTGTCCACGCCGCTGGAGAAGAAGAACTTGAAATCGAAAGTGCCCCGTGGGGTCTGGAGGTACTTGCCGGCCGTGGCCCGGCTGACGGTGGACTCATGGACGCCGACGACCTCGGCCACCTCCCGCAGCGTCAGGGGACGCAGGTGGCGAACGCCGTGGTCCAGGAAGGACCGTTGAAATTGCACCAGGGCCTCCGTCACCTTGTAGAGGGTCATCCGCCGCTGCTCAATCGCTTTGAGCAGCCACATAGCAGCGTGGATCCGCTCTTCCACATACTTGCGCGCCTGCGTCTCACCGCCGGCCCCGAGGATCTGCCGGTACTGACTGTTGATGGTCAGCTTGGGCAACGTTCCCTCGTTCACCAGCACGACGTACTCCCCGCCCACCCGCTCCACGGTCACGTCCGGCAGGATATAGCGGGTCTCGCTGTCACGGCCGAACCGGCGCCCCGGTTTGGGATCCAGCGTTCGCACCAGATCGGCGGCCTCCTGCACCTCGGCCGGAGTCGCCCCGAGGCGGTCGGCGATGTGCGTGATCCGGCCTTCCCCCAGATCGTCCAGGTATCCCTCGATCAGGGGCGCTACCAGCGGGTTCCCGTCATCGACCGTGGCCCACTGCAGCAGCAGGCACTCCTTCAGGCTGCGGGCGCCGACGCCGGGCGGATCGAACCCCTGAACCAGATCGAGCACCCGCTCCACCTGTTCCGCCGGCGCCTGCAGTGCCGCTGCCGCCTCGGCGGTTGTCATCGCCAGATAGCCGTTGTCATCCAGGCTGTTGATCAGGAACTCGCCGATCCGCCGCTCCGCCGGCTCCAGCCCCAGGAGCAGCAGTTGTGCCAGCAGGTGCTCCGGCAGGTTCGGCATCAGGGCCGCAAAGGCTTCAAAGCCCAGGTCATCATCGCCGTCGCTGGGGGCCTCACCACCGCGTTCGCTCTTGCCCAGGTACTCCAGCAAGCGCTCGGTTTCGGTCGAGGTGACCGGCTCTTCGGCCTCCTCTTTCGGCTCGGCATCCAGACAGGGGTTCTCCAGCAGCTCCTGCTCGATATACTCACCCAGTTCGGCCACCGGCAACTGCAGCACCGTGATGGCCTGGCGCAGTTCCGGTGTCATGACGAGCCGCTGGGTCTGCTGCATTTCAAGCCCAAAACCAAGACGCAAGCCCGTCACCTCCGCTGTAGGTGAGTCTGCAGATCCAACCCTTTCATTCGCCGAATGCATCCTGCTTTCCTTGCACTCATTTTTTGGGCGCGACCCCCAGAAAGCATTGGGAGGTTCCGTACCATTTAGCAGGAAACCACGAGTGAAACCGAAAGGGGTGCTTGATACATGGATTTCCGTCGAATCACGGCCTCTGTCGCCGTCACTGCGCTGCTTCTGGGTGCCACCGCCGCTCCGGCGATGGCGAAGCCCGGTAATGGGAATGGGAATGGGAATGGGAATGGCAAGGCTCGGATCAGCCAGCAGTTTCAGGACATGGGCGGCTACGAATGGGGCCTCTCGGACGTAGTCCGGATGCAGGCATTCGGGATTTTCAAGGGACGTGGCGCCAGCGAGTTTGCCCCCGGCGCCAAGATCACCAATCAGGAGTCCGCCGTAGCAATCGTACGGTTGATCGGCAAGGAAGAGGATTCCCTGAAGCTCTCCTTCGATGAGAGCAACCAACTGCTGAAGGGCATCCCCGATCAGGGCAGCATCGCTGTTTGGGCCCGCCCGGCGGTTGCGATGCTGGTAAAGGAAGAGATCATCCCCGGTGACGCCGCCTTCTCCCCCCTGAAGGATGCCACCCGCCTGCAGATCGCTGAGCGGCTGGTGAAGGCCCTCGGTTTCGACGCCGAAGCCCAGGCCAAGATGAATGTCACCCTCTCCTTCAAGGACGCCAGCGCCATTCCGGCCGATAAGGTTGGCTATGTGGCGACGGCTGTGGCCCATAAGCTGGTCACTGGTTATGCGGAGGACAACACCTTCCGGCCGAGCCAGCCGGTGCGCCGGGTGGAGATGGCTGTCATGATGGGCCGGGCCGATAACCAGATCGACCGGCACCAGAAAGAGGTTGTGAAGGGCGTCGTCAAGTCGGTCGATGTGGCCAACAACGCTTTCACCTTCACCAACGAGAACGGACAGGACGCAACCGTGACCCTGGCCGATGACGCCTCGGTCTTCGTAAACGGCACCGAGAAGGACCTCTCGGCTGTCGCAGCTGGCATGAACGTGGTGCTGAAGCTGGATGACGAGGGCAAGGTGGAGTTCGTCAACGCCAAGACTCCGGACGCCGTCCCCGATCAGGGCCCGACCGGCCCGATCTCGGCGATCACGCCGGCCACTGCCACTTCGCTGGGTCTGATCACCGTCAACAGCACGGTCTACCCCGTGGCCGTTAGCGCCACCGTCACCCTGAACGGTGCGGCCTCTACCCTGGCGAACCTGCAGGTAGGCGACCAGGTGAAGCTGACCGTGGCCACCGGCCTGGTGACCAAGATCGAGGCCACCCGTCAGGTCGCCCCGGTCGTCGTGAACGGCGCCATCAGCCTGATCACCCCGGCCACCGCCACCGCTCCCGCCTCCCTCACGGTGAACAACACCGTCTATCTGAT
>JBLNEM010000483.1:0-6917 GCA_050262655.1 Mycobacterium leprae
AAGGCACGTGCGTAAGCCTCCCCTGAAGGAATGGCGCGGCTGTCCGTATCCACCGCAATCGACTCCACGCCCACGGTATCGACCGCCAGACTTTGGGTGGAGAACAATACGCTGGTCTTGAGCCCCTTGCGGGCAAATTGGACGCCCGAATCCGATGCACCCGTCAGGTCGTCGGCCACGATCGCAATATGCCTCATATGGACTTCACCCTTTCGAAAGCCAGTCCCGAGTCTTTTCAACTCGGGACTGGCAGGTCCGCCGATTTTGCTGTTGAGACCGGAAACGTCAGGCCTTGGTTGAGACTCGCTTGGCCAACCAGGCCGTAACGATCGGCACCAGAATGGCGGTCACGATCACGCTGGCGGCCACCAGGGCGGTTGCCTGAGCGGCTACAGGCGCATAGGCCTTGTTGGCGGCGGCGACAGCAGCGGGCACAGCCGCAGCGTTACCGGCCGTAGAGGCAGCCGCGATACCGGCAACACCGCTGCCACCGGCCAGCTTGTCGGCCAGAACCAGGACGATGCCCGTAACCAGGACGACCATAATGCCCAGGATAATGCCGGCCAGACCGGCGGTCCAGACGTTTTTCAGGTTCATGCCGGCGCCCAGGGCGAAACCGAAGAACGGCACAAGAATGCCGGTGCCGGGAGCCCAGGCCTTGCGGAAGTCAGGGTCGATGTTGCCCAGGATCATGCCGACAACCAGCGGCAGAACAGCGCCCACAAGCGTCTGCCAGGGGAAAGCCGAAAGCCCGGCCACACCCAGCGTGATCATGGTCAGGAAGGGGCCGGACTCGATCGACATGACGGAGTATGCGCCCACGTCCTCCTTGGAGCCGAACTGACCCATGAGGGCCATGTAGAGACCCCCGTTGGTATCGTTCATCGCCGCTACCATGGCGAGCACGGAGAGGCCACCGAAAATGCCGCCGCTGATGGCGCCTTCACGCAGGAAGTGAGCGCCGATAATACCCACCAGGATGGCGGTACCTACCTTCGCCGCGAAGAGCACGCCGCCCCGCTTCAGAACCCGACCGGTCTCCTTGAACTCAATCGTGGTGCCCATGCACACGTAGAAGACGGCCAGGATCGGCAGGGCGCCGGTCAGAATGGCGCCGGTGAAGGAACCGTAGGTCTTGGCCGCCGTCGGGAACAGCGTGTTGATCACGGCGCCCAGGAGCAGCGGAATCAGCATCATCCCGCCCGGAATCTTTTCCATCGACTTCTTGATCTGCATCTGAGAAACCCCCCATAGTAGTGAAAAGAATTGCTGCGATGAAGAAGCGCACACCTTACTAGTACCATGGCCCCGTGCATAGTTCTTCATCCGCCTTTTGTACTATGCAAATCCCGTGCCAACCCTACTTTTGCTCCTCCTGAAGGGGTAAAACAAAAGTCTGATGCAAATTGCATCAGACTTTTGTCGCGTTATGCATCGTTTTGTGCATGATGCATCAGTTTCCGGTAAAGGGTGGTCCGGTGGAGTCCCAGCCGAGCCGCCGCACGCTGAAGGTTCCCCCCCTCGGCGCTCAGCGCTCGCTGTATGGCTAACGCCTCCAGTTCGGCCAGCGTGAGATCCTCCGGCCAGTTGCCGGTGCTGATAGGCGCAGCGGCGCTCTGATCCGCTTCAGGCACAGCCACGGTTGACGCTCCGGGCAGGCAGGCTGCCACCACGTTTTCATCCACAAGCTCCCCGTCGGCCACCAACACGAGCCGCTCCAGGATATTCTCCAACTGCCGCACGTTGCCGGGCCATGCATGACGCGTCAGCGCCGCCACCGCCTGTGGCGTCAGCCTGACGCGGCGGGCATACTTCTGGTGCAGCCGAGCCCCCAGCGCCTCCACCAGGGCCGGGATGTCCTCCAGCCGCAGCCGCAGCGGCGGCACTTCGAGCCGCAGGATATCGAGCCGGTAGAACAGATCCGCCCGGAAGCGGCCCTCTGCCACTTCTGCTGCCAGATCCCGGTTGGTGGCGGCCACCACCCGCACATCGACTGGAATGACCGCACTGCCACCCACCCGCATGACCTCTTTCTCCTGCAACACCCGCAGCAGCCGGGCCTGCAATCCGGGCGGCATCTCGCCCACCTCATCGAGGAAGATGGTGCCGCCGTGCGCCAACTCGAAGAGCCCTTGCTTGCCCCCCTTGCGGGCCCCGGTGAACGCGCCTTCCTCATAGCCAAATAGCTCCGATTCCAGCAGCGTCTCGGGCATGGCGGCGCAGTTGATGGCCACAAACGGCCCCTGCCGCCGCCGACTGGCGTTATGGATGCCCTGCGCCAACAGTTCCTTGCCGGTGCCCGACTCCCCCAGAATCAGCACGGTGGCGTCGGTGGGGGCGTAGCGACCGGCGTCGGCCAGCACGCGCTGCATCAGCTTGCCGGGCCCCACAATCTGCTCGAGCCGATTCTTCGCCACGAGCCCGTGCCGGTGCAGCTTCTGTCTGACCAACTGCTCGTAGCGCTGCAGCTCGGTCACATCGTGGAAGGTGGCGACGGCGCCGACGATCTGATCGCCCACCTGAACCGGCATCCGCGTGGTCGCCAGCCGGGTCTGCCCGACCTGCTGAATCTCGCCGATCTGTGGCTTGCCGTCCTTCAAGACTTCCGGCAGGCGGGTACCCGGAATCACATCCGTCACGGGCCGGCCCAGCACCGCTTCGCTGTTGATGCCGAAGGCTCTCTCGGCTGCCGGGTTGAAGAGGATGACCCGAGCATCCCCGTTGATGGCCAGAATGCCGTCCGCTACTGTGTCGAAGATGATACGCACCTGGCTGGCCTTTTCTCGTTCCTCGCGCCGGACGCGCATCACATGCTCTGCCTCAAACAGCGCCTGGGCAATCCCCTCCCGCCCCGACTGAATGAGGGTGGCGCCCATCCCCAGCTTCCGGGCGCAGAGATAACTGATGTGGTCGCCGATGACGTGGGCGACGCCTGCCTCCTGTGCCTCGGCAATCACCCGGTAGGCTTCTTCCTGACTGGGAACCGGTACGTGTACCATCTGCAGCCCCAGGAGGTTGCCTACCTCCTCACAGCCGTAGGTCACGTTGCGGAACCCAGCCAGTGCAACGGTGCCCTGGAATGAACTCAGCTCCTTGAAGGCGCGCAGGACGTCCGACGAAGTGACCCGGATCTCCACCACCGGCAGGTCCACAGACTCGGCGATCACCTTGGCCGTGCCACCCCGGCTGATGATCACCTCTGCGCCTCCAGCGGCGGCGTTGCGCGCCTGCTCAACCCCCTGGTCGAGATCACCGACCAGGCACGCCACCGGCACACCCAGTTCGCCTGCCACGACCGCTGCCATCTCAGCCAGTTCGGGGAAAGGTAGGACGAATACGATTGGCGGAAAGGCCAGCGCTCTCACCTCCTGATACCCGCAGTCTACCATAGGAGGAACGCCGCTTCCATTGTGGAAGAAGATGGTCAAACGCCGAAAGGACGTGTCACCTTTGGCAAAACCCCGGGTATACGTAACCCGCAAGATTCCCGGGCCCGCGCTCGATATTCTGGCCACCGTCTGTGAAGTGCGCCTGTGGGAGAGCGAAACGGAGCCCTGTCCCCGGGCGGTGCTGTTGCAGGAGGCAGCGGCAGCGGACGGCCTCCTGACGATGCTGGCCGACCGGGTCGATGCCGAACTGCTTCAGGCGGCGCCGGGCTGCAAGGTCGTCTCCAACCTGGCGGTGGGCATCGATAACGTCGACCTGCAGGCGGCCACCAGAGGCCGGGTAGCCATCTGCAACACCCCGGGCGTGCTGACCGAGACCACCGCCGATCTGGCCTGGGCCCTCATGTTCGCCGCCGGCCGCCGGATCGTCGAAGGGCAGAAGGAGATCGAGACCGGGCGGTGGGGCTCATGGTCGCCCATGTACATGGCCGGTCAGGACATCTACGGCGCCACCCTCGGCGTGATCGGCGCCGGGCGGATCGGCTCGGCCGTTCTCCGGCGGGGCAAGGGCTTCAACATGAAGCTGCTCTATAACAGCCGGAACCGAAAGCCGGACCTGGAGCAGGAGACCGGCGCAGGGTACCGGTCGCTGGACGCGCTGCTGAGCGAGTCCGACTTCATTGTGGTCCTCTGCCCGCTCACGCCGGAGACCAGAGGCCTGATCGGCGCCCGGGAGTTTGCCCTGATGAAGCCCACCGCCGTCTTCGTCAACATCGCCCGGGGCCCCGTGGTGGACGAGCAGGCGATGGTGGAGGCTCTGCGCAGCCGGCGGCCGTGGGCAGCCGGCCTGGACGTCTTCGCAAAGGAGCCGATCGGGCCTGATCACCCGCTCCTCACCCTGCCGAACGTAGTCTGCGTCCCCCACATCGGCAGTGCCAGCGTAGCCACCCGCACCGCCATGGCGGTGATGGCGGCCCGCAATTTGGTGGCCGTGCTCACCGGCGAGGCAGCGCCCAGCTGCGTCAACCCGGAGGTGCTTCGGGCATGAGAGCGCTGCGGCCGATAACGGCGGGGGATCCAATCGGACAGAAGAAGGGTGACAGGCAATCGCCTGCCACCCTTGCTATTGCGGCCCCCGCCCCCAGTCGATCACGGCCCAACCGGCCTGCTGCCCCGTCTGCTTGCTCCCCTGCGGCCGATGGGCGCCTCTCTCCTCCACCTCGCCCACCAACTCCAGACTGTCGAACGACTCGGCCACCTGTCTGTTCTGCACGGCCTCTGCACGGGTCTGCTTCTCCATACGTGGACCTCCTGGCGTTTTCTAGGGCCAGGCTTAGTCTGCCCGCCGCCAGCGCCGCATGCTGCAACCAGGTTGGGCAGACCACACCGGCGTGGACGTACGCTGAAGGCACCCGCATGACCCCGACTCCGCATGACCCCGACTCCGCATGACCCCGCCTCCGGGTGCCCCGCCATACCGTGCCGGGTAGGGCGTCGGATGGTTCAGGCATAAACCTGATGTCAAAGTCGGTCGATCGTCAGCATTTCTCGCGGTGAAAAGCGAGCGGACCAGCAAATTCCTCACGATTGAGGCGCCTAAACGGAGTATGAACCCCTCTGCGGGGTATTTGGCGAGCATTTTCAGGCCGAATGAGGGGCAGCACCTACCCCTCCCGGTATCTAAATACCCGTGGCGGTATGCCGATCGTCAGCTTTTCCCGGGATGGGGTATCAAACGCGGCGATTGCCCCTGCGAGAATCTGACGAATCGCTCGCACCTCCACGGATGCGTTGCCGGCACCGCCGGATGTGCGCCCGTCAGCCCATGCGATGGGGGAGAAGCGGGCCTACCCGTAGTGGCCGGAGAACCAATTGGTTGCCTCTGGGCCAGCGCCGCGGGTTCCAGGCCAAGCTTCCCACCACCTGGGCGACACCCGGGCGATCTCGCAAGGACCGGGAACGACAGTCGCTCCCCCCGCTGCCCCGGCCTCCAGGCCCACGCCTCCCCCGCGCCCCCAGCCCCCGGGGACAAAACAAAGCCCTTCTCCGACCGGAGAAGGGCTTTTTGTGTACCGCAAACTACGACCCACTCTGGGCCGCTTTCTGAGTTTAGCGTAACATACGGCAAAACATAAGTCTAGTTGTTTTTAACCATTCGCCGTAAGTTGTAGATACTGAACATCTACACGATAGGGGGCAGTCCACATGCAGACGCACCTGCGTCCACCGGTCCCATCCGACGCCGATTTCATCGCCCGTCTGGGCCAGCGCCTCTACCCTCAACAGCCAGAGTCGCCGGAACTGTGGCGGCAGGCGGCGGGCGGCGCATCCGATGGCCTGAGCCAATTCTACGTGGCCACCCGCCCGGGTGACTCAAGCCCCCTGGGTTACGGTCGGTTCCGGGCCGACAAGGCCTTCGCCCCGGCGACGGAGAACTTCCGCCTCTTCATCGGGGTTCTGCCCGAGGAGAGTTGCCAGGGAATCGGCGGTCTACTGCTCGATCAACTGTTGAAAGACCTGACCGCCCTTCAGGCCAGGGTGGTGCGAACCCGCTTCCTGGCGCCGGGCGAGGAGGCTCTGGCCTTCTACCGCCACCGCGGGTGGCTGGACTACCAGCGCATGATCCACATGGCGCTCGACCTGAATGTGGCGGCGGCGACCGCCCCGGCCGAGCCAGGCGACTTCACCGTGACCACGCTGGCCGAAGAGTATGCCGCCAACCCGGATTGCCTGAGGGCGATCCACGAACTCCAGAACCAGGGCTTCGCCGGCATTCCCTCCGGCGACCCCTTCCACACACCGCCGTTTGAAGCATTCCTGCACGTCTTCGAAGACCCGACGGTCCTGCGGGACTGCTTCTTCCTGGCCAAGGCCGGCGGGCAGTACGTGGGGCTGAGCTATGCCTCCTGCTTTCCGGACCGGCCCACCATCCTGGTGCATCGCTTCACCGGTGTCCACCCGCAATGGCGCCGGAGGGGCGTGGCTACCGCCCTGAAACAGGCCGTCTCCCAGTATGGGCGCGCACACGGCTACCAGTCGATCCACACGGCCACCCTGGAAGCCAACACCGGCATGCGGGCTGTGAACGAGGCGTTGGGTTTTGCGCCGACCTACACCGAGGTGCGCCTGAAGCTTACCATGCCAGTCCCCGCTCCAATCGGCGGGCCATCAGACTGAGCAGGCGGCAGATGACCCAATAGATCAGGGCCACCAGACCGAAGACCGCAAAGAACTGCACCGTGCTGCTGTGCTGTCCCAGTATGATCATGCCCTTGCCTGTGAGGTCTTCCACTCCGACCACCCATACGAAGGAGGTGTCCTTGATCACCGTGATGAACTGGCCAGCCATGGGCGGGATCATCTTTCGCAGGGCCTGTGGCAGCACGATATGGCGCAAGGTCTGCCAGAACGTGAAGCCCTGCGCCTTGGCCGACTCCCACTGCCCCCGGTCGACCGCGTTCAGACCGCCCCGGACAATCTCGGCGAGCACGGCGGTGGTGAAGATCGACATGGCGGCGATGCCGGACGCAA
>JBLNEM010000484.1:0-4782 GCA_050262655.1 Mycobacterium leprae
AGGCCGCCCGTTCTCATAGGCGAAGCGGAGTTCGTCGTTCATGCTGCTGGAGAAGACCACCTTCGGCAGGTAGGCGACTACGGCGTCGGCATTGATGCCGATCAGCCACTCCAGGTCCCGCACCCGGGTGTAGCTGTTGATCGCACTGTAGTCGGTCAGGTCGTAGTTCGGGTTCCGGGCCATGCTGGTGGCGATGGCTGCGGGGTCGAACACGACGCAGCGCTGCTTCAGTTGGTTGATGAACTCCGAGACCCGCGTGCGATCCGCCTCGGATAGATTGGTGGCGGGGTAGGTCAGGTAGATCACCCGGCGGTTATTGTGCTGGAGCAGCGACCGGAACGAGTCGGCCTGGCTGACGGGCACCACGTAGTGCGGCTTCCCGTAATCCTTGGCCAGGTGGTTGGAATAGAAGACCTCGAACTCCTGCCACCGGACGATCAGCTCCATTGGCAGGCGGAAGTACTCGCCCGCCTGGTTGCGCAGCTGCCGGTGGATGTTCTGCGGGCTGTCCACCAGGGTGACCACCATGTCCGGGTTGATCGCCTCGATGTCCTTGCGGCTCAGCCCTTCCATCAGACGGTCCTTCAGCATGTAGACGGTGTGCGCCGAGACAATCAGGGGCCGGGACTGATCACCGGTCTGTGCGGCATTCATGATCCGTTCAATCGCAGAGAAGCGCAGTGCCTTCAACGTGGAGGTAGGGGCGGTCAGGATGTTGGCGTTGTCGTATGGCAAGTTCCGCTGACCGGCAATCCTCAGCATGAGTTCACCAAGGTCGTAGTGAACCTGTACGTCCCTCAGGTCCTGTTCGAACAACCGTTGCCGTTGAAGCCCGGACACCCCCGTGACCAGGATCTTGAACACACGATCGCCCCCCAGTGTAATAGACTCATACAAAAAGGATTCCTGCAGTCAATTATACCGCAACGTTCGAGACAATGAAATGGCGAGTACAAAATTATCTTTAGAGCGGCAATATAGAGATTAAAATGTTCAGCCCAGCGCGTCCACCGGTCGGCGGTGCGCTGGGCCTCGTTCTATCCTTTGCGGCCCGATACCAGATACCGCGGATACCGGGGCGGTTCGTGCCACAGGTCCGGGGCCATCAGCGGCTCAACCTGCACATCCTGCACGCCGCATGACTGCAGGAACGCTGCCACCTTGTCGCCCAGGGCGCCGCCGAAGAAGGGGAAGTGCGTGTGGATCCGCCCATACTCCCCGGTCAGATCCCCCACGCCCCAGTGCCCTTCGATCAGGATGATCCGCCCGTTCGGCCGCAGCACCCGCAGCCACTCCTGCACCGCTCGCCCCGGGTCGGGGAGCGTCCACAGCAAGTGTCTGGCGATCACCAGATCGAAGGAGTCGTCCGGTTCGGCCAGCGACTCGGCGTCGCCAACCCGGAACGCCGCCCGGAGACCCTGCTGCTCCGCCTTGCTTCGGGCCTGTACGATCATCTCCGACGCCAGGTCGATGCCGGTTGCCGCATGACCCAGCTCGGCGTACAGCAAGGCGAGAAACCCGGTGCCACAGCCCACATCCAGGACCTGCGAAGGCTGCCGTGCCGCAAAACGCCCGAGCAGGTCGAGCCAGGCCCGGTGCTGGCTCTCGGTGTGGATCACGTGGTCCGGCTCCCGGTCAAACGTCTCCGCCAGATCCGCCCAGAACCGCCGGACGGTTCCTTTCACATCTTCGCTCATCGGAGGAGCCTCCTCGTCAGTCGCGCCGCGGCGCCCTCTCGTTCCGGTTAACCTCTGGATACCATTCTGACCGAGTGCCGGCCCTCGTGCAAGTTAGATCAGCAAATGTCCTTGTCGTAATAGACGAACGATGATATCAAGTGTGGTAAAATGGGAAGAGCGAACCAAAGGTGAGGGGAGGCTGTGTCGCATGAAGACCGGTTTGCACCAGTTCTTCCGCGAGGCGGTGCCGCAGTTGCTGGCGGCCGCCAAGTCAGAAGGGATTCACCTCTCCCGGTATTCGTGGCCCCACGTACCGTATGTGGGGGCGGACTACGAAGCGGCTCCGCTGCGGGTGCTCCTGGTGGGGCGCGCTGCAGTAGGCTGGGGCATCGATCCGCTCTCCAGCCTGAATGACTTCGTCATCGATCAGGGGGAGGCACTGGAACGGGCGCTGCTGCTCTCCGACCAGTTCATGGCCCGGGTCACAGAGCGCTTCGCCGGCGGCGGCGGCTATTACTCGCCGTTCTGGCACAGGGCTTATGCGCTGCTCTCATCTTTGCTGGATGGCGCCGATCAGGTGACCAGTAAGTACGACCGGCAGCGCTCGGAGCGGACCTTCCGCTCAATCGCGTGGACCAACCTGTTCAAGATCGGCCTGCGGGACGACAATCCCGACGAGAGCATGACCTCCCTCTTGAAGTCACAGGCCAACTGGCTGGAGCGGGAACTCGAGCTGCTGAAACCGGGGCTGGTGCTGTTCTCCACCGGGACGGCCTACGATCACCATTTGACCAGCATGCTCCCGTTCAGATGGGGCCCCGAGAGCGGGAAGGTGACCCGCCTCTACTTGAACGGCCAGGAGACCCCGGTCATCTACCGGACCCCGCACCTCCAGGCCCTGACCCGGGACGAGATGGACGATTTCTATCCGGTCCTGCGTCGCTCGTTGTTGGAGTAAGTGCGCCGCCGACCGGCTACAGGTCGGAAGGGTCGTTCTCCCGGCCCACGCCGTCATGGATGCGATCTACATAGAGGCTGCCGTTGGTGGCCAGTTGGGCATGGAAAACCTCGCTCACGGCCGTGATGCCCTGCTTGCGGAGTTCGCCCATCAGCCACTGCCGGGTCAGCCCCAACTCCTCCAGATTGGTCTCCATGATCCGCCCATCCATCACCAGTTCTTTGGCCAGCCCCTCATATTCGGTGGGGATCTTCAGATCCGCCGGTGTGAGGGGCTGCTGCTGTGACTTGGGCAGCACAGAGAGTTTACCATCCGGCTCCAGCATGGCAAACTCCACGTCGGCCAGGTTGAAGATCCCTTTCCCCCGCAGCTGCGAGAGCAGGATGTCCAGGTTGTACCGCTCCGCCGCCATGCTGCGCTCCAGCACCTTGCCATTTTGGACCACAATCGTCGGCTTACCCTGCAGCACGCCCCGTGCCACACGACTTCTGATCGCAACCCAACTTGCGCCAATCGTCAGCAACCCCCAGAGCAGCACCAGCCAGAGGCTGAGCCAGGTAGGCCGCTCGAAGTGCCCCGCCACTTCCGCCGACAGCGTACCCAGGGCGATGGCCGAGACCAGATCGAAGAAGGTAAGCTGGCTCACCTCTTTCTTCCCCACCAGCCGGACCACAAACAAGGTGAACCCAAAAGCCACAATCCCGGCGGCTGTATGACGCAGGAACATCTCCATGGTGCGGCATCCCTCCAAGGCATAGGTTGGCACGCACAGCCCCCGCTCAACCCCGCCCGCCGGCGTAGGGAACTCCCACGCAGTGACCTCTTGACAGGGCAAATATTTCCCGTATAGTATTCCATGTGTCTTCCATAAGGCAGTGTTTAGAGGCGCCCACGCACAAGAAACCTCAGGGTTTGTTGTGCGTGGGTTTTTCCGTTCATCACGGCAAAATGATGACAGGAGGTCAAACCGCATGTCCACACTGAACAAGGCTGAGAAAACGTTGGGGAAGATCCAGTACCACGTGCGCGTCCGCCCGGGCGACGTCGGCAAGTATGTGCTGCTGCCCGGCGACCCGGCGCGTTCCGACCGCGTGGCCAAGTACCTGGAGAACGCCCAACTGGTCGCCCATAACCGCGAGTACCGCACCTTCACCGGCACCTACAAGGGAGTCACCATCTCCGTCACCTCCACCGGCATCGGCTGCCCGTCCGCCGCTATTGCGGTGGAGGAACTGGCCAATGTGGGGGCCGAGAACTTCATCCGCATCGGCAGCAGCGCAGGGCTCCAGCCCCACATCCACATCGGCGACCTGCTGATCACCACCGGCGCCATGAAGAACGAGGGCACCTCCCGGTTCCACGTGCCCGACGCCTTCCCCGCCGTACCCGATTTCTTCCTCACCCGCACCCTGATCGACACGGCGCAGTCGATGCGCAGTGAACTCGGGTGTGAGGTGCACGTGGGCCTCTCCGCCTCCGACGACTCCTTCTATGGCGAATCGCCCGAGTGGATTCAGAAGCTCTCCGGCTGGGGCCTGAACAACGTGGAGATGGAGGCCAGCGCCATCTTCACCGTAGCCCACGTGCGGAAGTGCCGGGCCGCCGCCATCTGTGCGGTTTCGGGCAACCTGGTGACCGGCGAGGTGGTCTACGAAGAGGAGAACAAGGGCCTGGTGCAGGGCTGGGAGAACGAGATCAAGGTGGTGCTGGAGGCCATCTACCGGTTCGAGACGGAGGGCAAGCGATAGTGGCGGGAGAGTCCGGGCGCAGCCGTCTGCCTGCAGTGGTGGGACCAGCCGGCGTCACCTTCCTCTCGATTCTCAGCTTCACCTTCGTGCTGGCGCTCTACCCGCAACTCCAGGCGCAGTACGGCTTCACCACGTTCATGATCGCACTGGCCGCCGCCTTGTCGGCCCTACCGCAGGTGCTGCTGGGCCCCTTCATGGGGGTGGCGCTGGACCGGTATGGCCGCAAGGTCGTACTGATGCCCTGTCTGGGTATCTGGATGATCGGTGCGGGCGTCCAAATAGTAGCACTGACCACAGGCCAC
Source organism: Mycobacterium leprae (assembly GCA_050262655.1). GTDB lineage: Bacteria > Bacillota > Sulfobacillia > Symbiobacteriales > Symbiobacteriaceae > DASXVX01. The sequence continues at coordinate 4,688 of JBLNEM010000484.1, forward strand.
GCGGTCTACCCGCTCTTCCTGACCGGCCGTGGCCTGCAGGCGATTGCCGACGCCGCCTTCTTCCCGGTGGCACTGGAGCTGGTCGGCGACCGCTA
>JBLNEM010000485.1:0-4485 GCA_050262655.1 Mycobacterium leprae
GCACCGGAACAGGTGGCGGCTGCCAAGAAGGCTGGCGAGGCCCTGGGCCTGGATGCCACCGCCGTCTCCAACCTGATCGCCGCAGCCCTGGGCGCGGTGGCCAGCGACGTGTTGGTGGCCCAGCCGGTGGGGGGCGCCATCCTGACCGGCGGCGACACCGCCAAGGCGGTCTGCGGGCAGTTGGGTGTGACGGGGCTTGAACTCGTCAAAGAAGTAGAGACCGGCGTACCCTTGAGCCGCCTGGTGGGCGGGCTGAACGGCCTGGTCGCCCGACTGCCGGTGGTGACCAAGGCCGGCGCGTTCGGCAATGACCAGACGCTGGTCCGGGCGACGCGGGTCCTTAAAGGAGAAGAGTAGAGAAAAATGGCCAGACCCATTATCGGCATTACCATGGGCGACGCCGCGGGCGTCGGTCCTGAAGTGATCATCAAGTCCCTGGCGCATCCGGAGGTCTATGAGACCTGCCGCCCCTTTGTGGTGGGCGATGCCAAGATTCTGGAGCGGGCGGCCCGCGTCACGGGGGTCAATCTACCGGTCCGACGCATCGCACAGGTGCGTGAGGCTGCGTTCGCCCCCGGCGGCGTCGACTGTCTGGACCTGGACCTGCTGCCGGTCGATCTGCCCTTTGGTCAGATCTCGCCCAAGGCTGGCGATGCTGCCTTCCGCTTCATTGCGAAGGCGGTTGAACTGGCCAAGCAGGGAGAGATCGACGCCATCTGCACCGCCCCGCTGAACAAGGAGGCGCTGCATAAGGGGGGACATCTCTACCCAGGGCATACGGAGATCCTGGCGGACCTGACCGGCGTCAACACCTTCGCCATGATGCTGACCGCCCCCAGGCTGCGGGTGATCCATGTGACCACCCACATCGGGCTGCTTGACGCCATCAAGAAGATCAACCCGGAGCGGGTCTATCACACGATCCGGTTGGCGCACGAGACACTCCAGAAGGCCGGCTTTGAATCGCCGAAGATCGGCGTCTGCGGCATCAACCCCCACGCCGGCGAGCACGGGCTGTTCGGCTATGGCGAGGAGGAGGAGAAGATCGAGCCCGCCGTGGCCAGGGCGAAGGCGGAAGGGATCAACGTGGAGGGACCGCTCCCGGCCGACACCCTCTTCTTCCGGGCGGGACGGGGCGACTTCGACATCGTGGTGGCCATGTACCACGACCAGGGGCACGGCCCGATCAAGGTGCTGGGCATCGAGGCCGGCGTCAACATCACGGTCGGCCTGCCGATCATCCGCACCAGCGTCGACCACGGCACCGCCTTCGACATCGCCGGCAAGGGCATCGCCGACGAGCGCTCGCTGCTGGAAGCCCTCCGGCAGGGGGCGGCCCTGGCGCCGAAAAACCGTCCCTGATGCGCATAGCCGTCAGGCACTCCCGTCATACTAGGACGGTAGGGTACGCCTGACACAGGAGAGTCGGCGGCCGGCGCTAACCACGGCCACCGATGCCCTGACCGGCGGTTCTACCGATACGTAGCAGGAACGCCCCGCCAGACTCGTTGTCTGGCGGGGCGTTCGGCGGATCAGGCGGCAGTCGGTGAAGCGTCAGTGGCCGGCTCGTAGGCGCAGCCTCATAGGCGACTCATCGACCTTTCTGGACTGGCCGCCTTGGTTCCAGTGCCAACATAGCAGGAACGCCTCGCAAAACCTGTCGTGGTTTGGCGAGGCGTTTCGCTACTTTTATCCCGTGATTTCGACAAGGTCCGCGGGGGAAGCCCCAAGGCCAATGGGCAACGGCCAGTAGGCCATATGCGCTTCTACCTGGTGGCGGTAGCACAGGTGGCGGACCCAGTTGCTGTCGGTGTGGCATTCGCACGGAAGGCCGTGAATGTGCGCCCGGAATTGCTGCAGGGTCATGCAATCCTTGCGGTGGTTGCACTCCTGGCAGGCGCAGACGCAGTTGCCCGGGGTGGAGCGGCCGCCGCGGCATTGCGGCACCACGTGATCGACTGTGGCGCCCCTGCGGCCGCAGTAGCGGCAAATGTAGCCGTCACGCTCCCGGATATACTGCAGGAAGTTCAGGCGGAAGTTCAGAAGTTGGATACGGTTGGGGCCGCGGATGACGGCCCGGCCTTCCCGCACCATGTCGCGGGCCTTGTTGCACACGACATAACCAGGGATCGCTTTGCCGATGGGGTCCAGGGCGGTGACTTCCGCCGCAACCAGCAGCTGTTCCAGACAGGACATGCAGCGAACCAGCCTCCTTCTTCTGTCAACTAGGGTTGACCAGAAGAAGGCGGGATAAACCGGAGTGGTCTGCCGACTCCGGAGCGAGTCTGCATCACCGGAACTTCCGGCCGGCCGGTTGCTGGCCTATCGTTGGCAGCCCGAGCCGCACCCGGCGGCGGCAAGCTTGTTATGGGAGCCCTCGGGCTAGCCCGGCGGCAGCAAGTTACCTCCGGGAGCCCACGGGCTACCCCGGCGGCGACAAGCTTTTCCCTGGCCCTGGGGTGCGGGAGCCATTGCATCTGTGCATGCGCAGCCGTGGTGGTTGCGGTCTTTCGCATGGATGCGGGCGTTGCGGGGAAAAGGAGATTTTGGACCTCACCTTGACCAAGTGGCCGCGCCAAAACTGCGGTTTCACCCTCCGAATTGGACTGCTCGGTACCCTCCCCCGTATAAAAACCGCCTCTCCCCACCTTCTCAGCAGCGTATGTCGCCATTTCCAGCACTCAAGATGACATAACGCGGTTTCGGCGAAAGGGAAAACGCAAATTTGGCCAACCCAATGCCCACCGCGGCGGCCCAAAATCTACTTTTCTCATCCTCCTCTCAGGTTTCTGCTCCGTCCCGGGTCATCCGAGGCGTAAAGCCCTACCCGGCACGGTATGCCGGTGGCAGCAGTGAGCCACGAGCTTAACTCTAGGATCGTAGCCACATGTGAGTGTCCCGCCACGAGCGTGCAAGAGGCCGGGCCGGCACGCCCCTTCCCACGCAGGGACGCAGGCTGAACGAAAGAGGCACAACCACGTGGTGGTTGTGCCTCTTGTGCTGTTATTGTCCGCCGCCGCTGGAGCCGAAGCTCATCATGAGGCCCAGCCCGTCGATCCAGAGGATGAACGCCACCAACTGCACCGCCCAGTAGCCCAGGGGGAGCGACCACTGATCCTCCAGTCCGTAAACCAGGAGCACGATCAGCGCCAGCAGCACGTTGCCGGCGGCCGGGAGCCACGGGCCGAGGTAATACCAGCCCAGAATGGTCAGGGCGTTGACGACCAGTGAGAGTAAGGCGCCCTTGCCAAACTCCAGCAGGCGACTCCGGCGGTTCCTGGGCGCAACGTTGGCAGCAGGCATGGGAACACCTCCGAATAGTTCTTACGTTGACATGCATCGTTGTGACCTATCTTACAGGATGGCTGCAGCGTGTCAAGGTGAGCAGGGCTGGCATCGACGCCGACTCGGCGATTCTGGTGGATAAGTAAATAATAAAACTTTGGCTGGCCTTCGAACTCGGTCCGCTCCCGCCCGTCCTTCTCTATAGAACCGCCTTTTGAATCGGCGGAAAAAACGGGATCACCCGGGCGGAGATGAGCGTATGACAGTGTTTCTGAGCCACCTCGGGCACTGGGGGCTCGCCGCCATGTATGGGATGGAGGCGATCGGGCTCCCGTTGCCCATTGAGATTCCGCTGTGGCTGTCCGGCCAGTGGATTCACACCGGGACAGCGATCTACTGGGAGATGGTCTTCTTCACCTGGCTCGGCAGTTCGGCCGGGAACCTGACGGCCTTCCTGATTGCCCGTCTGGGCGGGCGGCCCCTGCTCGAGGCTCTGGCGCACCGGCTGCGCATGCAGGCACAGGTGCAGCGCATGCAGGGTTGGATCGACCGCTACGGCCTCTGGGCAGTAGTCTTCTGTCGCTGGATCAACTGGGGCTATGCCCTCAGTCTCTGGTTGACGGGTTTCGCCCGCCTCCCGGCCAGCCAGACGCTGTCGGTCGTCTTGCTGAATACCGCAATCTGGTCGATGGCCTGGGTCGCACTGGGGCGCACCCTGGTCGGAGCCCTTCATATAGCCGGGCTGCCCGGCTGGTTCATGCTGGTCCCCGGCGCGGTCATGCTGGTGATCATGAGCCTGTGGCGTCTGTGGCCCAAAAAGAGAATGACGGAGGGAGAGGCATGAGATTTCTTGTAGTCACAGCATCGTTCGGCACCGGGCACAATCAGGTCGCCGATGCGCTGGCCGGGGCGGCTGTTCAGGGCGGAGATACGGCGGAGATCTGCGACGCACTCGCGGTAAGCATGCCGACCGTCAATGCCCTGTTTACCAGAGGGTTCATCCAGCTGCTGACCACGGCCCCCGGGCTTTACCGCTTGGCCTATAACCAGGCGGAGATTCCCGGCCGGTGGGCCGGGATCAAGCATAGTTCGCTGGGCACCATGGGCCGGGTCATGTGGCCCAAGTTGCTGCCGCTGCTGACCCGGTTCCAGCCGGACGCCATTCTCTGTACCCACCCGTTCCCCCTGGGGGCGATGGCG
>JBLNEM010000486.1:0-8808 GCA_050262655.1 Mycobacterium leprae
GGGCGGCGATTGCCCGGGGCGCAAGGACGCTGGAGCCAATCCTGTTCGTGGGGGAGGCGGGGGCCGGGAAGGAACTGGCGGCTGCCCGGGTGCACTACAACGGTGCGCGGCATGACGGGCCCTTCATCGTCTTCGATTTGGGCCAGTGGAACCTGACCCACTGGCAGGAGTCCCTGCGGTTGGCATCGCACGGCACGCTCCTGTTGAAGCAGGCTCATCTAGCACCGCCCGAGGCGGTGGCGGCCATCCGCTCGGCGCTGCCGGCAGAGCGGCGGCCGGGCGCCCGTGCCGTGGAGCTTCCCGGCCGTGAGCCCCGTCTGTTGGCGACGGCTCCGGCCCCCGATGAGCGGGAGCCATCGCCGCTGGAGGAGCTTTTTCTGGCGGCGGGCTTCGCCGTGCCCATCCCCGCACTGCGGGAGCGGCGCGAGGACGTGCCGGCGCTGGTTCGTCATTACCTGAAACACCACGGCTCCCATGCCCACGGGGTGACCGGTGAGGCCATGCGGAAGCTGCAGTCCTATCCCTACCTGGCCGGGAACGTCCGGGAATTGGAGCGGGTGCTGCAACAGGCGCTGGTGCTGGCCGGCGACGGGCCGGTGGCGCCCGAACACCTGCGGCTTGGCCGGGCCGAGCGGCGCAGCTGCCGCCCCCTCGTGGGGTTGGCGCTGGGCGGCGGGGTGGTGCGGGGGATGGCGCATATCGGTGTGCTGAAACTGCTGGCGGAAGCAGGCATCCAGGTGGATATGGTGGCCGGCACCAGTTCGGGCTCCCTGGTGGGCGCCCTGTACGCCGGCGGTCTGGACGTGCCGGCCCTGGAAGCCCTGGTGGGGAGGACCGGCTGGTTCGATCTGGCCACACCCTGCTGGCCGTCCGGCGGCTTCCTCAACAATCAGCGGATGCGCTCCTTCCTGGACCGGCAGATCGGCCCCGTGCGGTTCGCCGACCTTCGCCTGCCCTTCGCGGTGGTGGCCGGCGATGCCACCTCCGGCGCCGAAGTGATTCTCCGGGAGGGCCCGGTGGCAGACGCGGTGCGCGGCTCCACGGCGATTCCGGGCATCTTCCGCCCGGTGCTGCTGGATGACCGCTATCTCGTGGACGGCGTCGTGGTGAACAATGTGCCGGCCAGCGTCGTGCGAGCCATGGGCGCCGATGTGGTGATTGCGGTGGATATCACCCAGTACAGCTTCGGACCGGGACGGATTCGGTCCCTGCCGGAAGCGATGATGCGTGCCTTCGATATCATGGCCAGGCAGACGGTGGAGGCCTCGCTGGAGTGGGCCGACATCGTGATCCGGCCCCGGGTGTCGGGCATGAACGGCTTCGCCATCTCGTTGGCGCCGGAGTATATCGCCAGGGGCTATGCGGCTGCCCGCGAGCAGCTGGGCGAGATCAGGACCCGCCTGGAGCAGGCCCGTCAGGAACTAAACTTGTAAGTGGGGGCTATCTGGTTGTCGCCGGTCTACTTCACCTTCTTCGGCGCTATCGGCGCCCTGGTTCCCTACCTATCGGCCTACTTTCACAGCATTGGGCTCTCCGGTACCGAGATTGGCGTGCTGCTCTCGCTGCAACCGGTTCTGGTGGTGCTCTCCCAGCCGGTGTTCGGTCCCATGACGGACCGGTCCGGCCACCGGGGCCGGATGCTGGCGCGGATTCTGGTGGTCGCCGCCGTCTCCGGGCTGCTGATGGCCCTGGGGCGCAGCTTCTGGACGCTGATTCCCCTGGTTGCCCTCTGGTCCTTCTTTGCCGGCCTGATCGTGCCCATCTCCGACTCCATCGCCCTGGGCGAGATGGAGCGGACGGGCGTGGCCTATCCCCGCCTCCGGCTCTGGGGCTCCCTGGGCTACCTGATTATCACCATTGGGATGGGACGGCTCTATAGCTGGCTGGACTATCGCTGGGGCTTCGTGGCTTACGCCGTCATCAACCTGGCGGCGATCGGCTTCGCCTGGCGGCTGCCGCCGGACGGCGCCCGCTCGACCCGGCCGGTCTGGCCGGAACTGCGGCGAGTGCTGGGCAACCCCTACCTGCTGCTCTTCCTGCTGATTTCGGGGACGCTCCAACTGACGGTGGCGGCCAATTCGACCTTCCTCTCCATGCATTTGCAGTCCCTCGGTGCGTCGGCCGGGATGACCGGCCTGGCCTGGGGCACCGCGGCTCTGTTCGAGATTCCCACCTGGCTGGTGCTGCACCGCGTCTCCGCTCGGGTGGGGCCCCTGCCGCTCCTGATCGGGGCCAGCGGCGTCTACGCCGCCCGGTGGTGGCTCTACGCGGCCACCAGCAATCCCCTGATCATCGTAGCCGGTTCGAGCCTTCAGGCCATCAGCTTTGCGATCTTCATGCCCACCGCGGTGATGATGGTGGGTGAACTGGTGCCGCCCGAACTGCGGACAACCGGCCAGGCGTTGCTGGGCCTGGTGAATGGCGGTCTGGCCACGGTGCTGGGCACATTGGGCGGTGGCCGCATCATCGATGCGATCGGCACCGTTGGGCTTTATCACGTTTTGACCTGGGTTTCGCTGGCCGCCGCCGTGGGGTTTGTCCTGCTGCTGCCTATGCGGCCTAAAGAAAGAGGGGGGGAAAGGGCTGTTGGCTGATTTGCGGATGGAGCGAGTGCTGTGGCGGCATAACCTGGTCGCCATTGGTGTAGATGAGGCCGGTCGTGGCCCTCTGGCGGGCCCGGTGGTTGCCGGCGCCTGCATTCTCCCGACCGACGCGGCACTGCCCGGCGTGAACGACTCCAAGCAGTTGTCGGAGAAACGGCGGGAGGCCGCTTACGAGTTGATCTGCTCCGTCTCCCTGGGCTGGGGCGTCGGAATCGTGGATAATCAGCGGGTGGATGCCATCAACATCCGGAATGCCACCTTCGAGGCGATGGCCCTGGCCGTCGAGCAGGCCCGGGCGATGGCTGCGGAGCGCGGGGTTGGCTCCGAGCATTTCCTCCTGGTGGACGGGAATGCGACGGTACCGGCCTGGTCCGGCCCCCAGCGGGCCGTGGTGGGGGGAGACCGGAAGGTGCTCTCCATCGCCGCCGGCTCGATTCTGGCCAAGGTCACCCGGGACCGGATGATGATCGAATACGACAAGCTCTATCCCGAGTATGGCTTCGCTGGGCACAAGGGCTACGGCGCCAAGAGCCATCTGGACGCGCTGGATCAGCACGGCCCTTGCCCCATTCACCGGCTGACGTTCATCGACCACCGGCAGCTGAAGTTCTTTTAAAGGGCGCAACACAAATTCATGTAGACTTCGAACAACCCATCTCCCTCACCACGTATTAGTTACAGAGAGAAGTTTTGTGACAGAAAGAGGGGGAACGGAGATGGGCGCCAAGTTCATCATCGACCGGCGCTGCTCGGTCAAGAGCTCCCTCAGTCTGACGGGCCTGGTGGAGGCCATCAAGCAGCAGGGCGTGTTGCGCCAGTACAACGACCTGGTCGCCGCCGGGAAGCTGCCCCCTCAGGAAGGCGATGTGCGGCTTGACATGGTCTGGCCGCAAGGACCGGGCGATGTCACCCTGAATGCCCTTCGGGCCCAGCGGGACGCACTGGTCGCACACCGGATGACCTGCCGGCAGTGTCGCTCCTCCCTGCGTGGTCAGGTGGGCGGCTGCATTGCGTATGTGCCCTATCCGCTGACGGCGCCGGTGGAGCACCTGCTGTGGCGCACCGCCGTGCGCTCTTTGCAGGGCGAACTGCCGGAACCGCTGCTGGAGCCGGCCAGGGCGTTTGCCGAGAAGGCGATGAAGCTGAAGGCCACTCCCTTCTACGATGACATGCGCAAGCGGGGAGACCTGCAGACACGTCGACCGGAGGTATTCGTGCAGGGGATGCCATGGCGGCAGCAGCGCTTGTCTTCCGGCCAGGTGCTCAACCTGTTCTTCAGCAACGGCGCCCTCTCCGGTGAGGATCTGAAGGTGCATTCCGGCTTTCTGGCAGCGGCTCTGGCGCTGGGCCGGGCCGTGGAACAGGCGCTGGACGAGCGCGCGAAGAAGCCGAATCAGGAAGGCAGCGGTGTCTGGGAGGCCATGGCCCCGTACGCCACGGTCCACGAGCTGATGGAATCGGCCCTGGAGCAGGGACTGGGGCTCTATTCGTGGCCGTAACGGCCCCACGCATAGTAAGGCGCCGGCAACAAGGAGTTGCCGGCGCTGTTGTTTTTCCTACTGTGTCTGGCGCCAGGCGAATAGGGTCTGGCGCATGCTCTCCACATGGTGCAGGTCGTGGCCGCGATAGCCGTGCCACTCCCTGGCCTGCGGCGATTCCCACTGGGCGGGCTTGATGCGCTGCAACTGGGCGGTCATGACGCCCCAGGCTGCCCCGCACTCGTGAAACGTCTGGGCGCAGGAGAGCCAGGAGAGGGCCTCCACCTGTTCACGGTTCCAGCGGTCCAACTCCCCGTCGGCGAACGGCATGGGCGGCAGCGGCCGATCCTCGGCGACGGCCGCATACACACCGGTGGCGAACCGATCCCACGTGGCGAGGTGCAGCAACGTCTCCTTGACCGACCACTTCTCCGGCGCACTCCGCCACTCCAGGGCGGCGGCCGGCCACCGCTCCAGGTTGAGCAGCTCCAGCACCTGATGCCGGGCGTAGGCCAGCCCGTGAAGTTCGCCCAGCACGGCGTCGCCCCGAGCCCGGGCAACCGCTTCCCGAATCTGATGCAGGTGTCCGCTTTCGTGCGTGAAGATCATGCCCAGTTCACGCACAACCTGGTCCAGGTTCTCGCCGGCGGCCTGGGCGGCCACGGCTTCCAGCGCCTGACGGGTGCTATGTACGTAAGCGATGCCGCCCGCCACATCCAGGTGCTCGCACCGGGCCAGTTCACGGCGGTTCCACTCATCCGGGGGCAGCGGCTCCTTCACCATAAAGGGATGCGGTTCGCCCAGGATGAAGTGGCGCAGCATCCCCGTGCCGGTCTCTTCACAGTTGCCCAGATGGACCAGCGTGTCTCGGGCTGACCAGCGGTCGCCGGGTCGATACGTCAGTTCTTCAGCCGTAGCCGCTTCAATCTCAGCCAGAATGAGCCGGCGGACCGACCGGGCCCGCACCAGAATCGCCTCTACTTGTGGGTGCAATTCGCAGACACCTCCCGTGAGTAGCTTCCGCGTAACGAACCGGCAATCCTGCTAAAGCTACTGGGCAGGAGGTGAGCGCCAAGGTGTCCAAGAAAGGCGAGCGCAATCAGAAACTGCAGCCCAGCAAGGCTGACAAGGCTTACGGTGACGGCTACCTGCCCAGCGTTCAGACGCAGTCGGCCGCCCATGAAGGGGAGCATCCCGCTCAGGCCACGCCGGTCCAGCATGCCCAGCCCCGGCACGGCGTCGAGCCGCTCAACAACGGTTAGCCTTGTCCGACAGAGAGGGGACCGGGGAGCCATCCCCGGTCCCGCCGTTCACTAGCCGTGGAACTCTGTCACGAACCGTTGCCGCTCCCGTTGCGCAGCCGCCAGGGCCGTTTTGGCCTCCTCGATCCGTTGATCCAGCAAATCCAGCAACCGGTCCACCTGAGCCTGGTTCTGCCGGACCGACTCCAGCGATTGGTTGATACGGGACTGCACGGCCCAGTCGGCGATCAGCCCGTCGAAGAAGATGTCGGCAAAGCGGGTGAAGCTGTCCAGCCGCACGTTCTCCACCGTCACATCCAATTTGACATCCTTCAGTTCGCGGCGGAAGGCGGCGAGCGCCTGCTGTGCCTCGTATACATAACCCTGGGCCTCATCGATGCGGGAGTGCTTGATCATATCCGAGATCAGGCCGCCGCCCAGCAGGTCCCAGGTGCCCCAGTTGTGGGCGCTCTCCAGTGCACCGGATACGCTGACCAGGGCATCGGCGGCGCCGCGCCCTGCTGTCAGCGCCTCCTCCAGTTGCTGCAGTTCCCACCGCTTTGCCTGTTCCTGTTCGCTTAGCCGGAAGAGATCGGCGGCGCCCTGCCCTTCGGCCATCATGGCCTCCTTGGCTTTCAGGAGTTCGGCATACTGGCGGGGGGTGTCAGCCAGTTGTTGGATGGCACCGCTGGTGTCAAAGATCTCCTGTTCCAGAGTCCGCAGCCGCGCAGCAGCCTCATCACACTTGAGGCGGGCCGCCAGCGCTTCCTGGCGTTCTGTCCGCAGCCGGTCTTCCTTGCTGCCGATGAAGCTGTAGAAAAGGCCGGTCAGGGAGAGCCCTTCCAGGCGCTCCACATCCAACTGCTCCTTGGCGGCTTGGGCCTGTAGTTGCTGAACGGCCGCTTCAGCGGCCCGTCGCTCGGTAACCAGGTCATTGTAGCGACGCTGCAGTTTCTCCAGCCTCGCCTGCTGACCGGCCATTGCCGTCAGTCTTTCGTCGAGTGCCAATGCCATGCCAATCCCCTCCTGGGTACCTGCTCTCATCTCTCAGACGCAGGTTTGGGTCGAAAAGGTTCGCAACCGAAGATTCCCCTTTGAGGGAAAAAGGTTTATGATAATGGTAACTCAGACCAATATCCGGGGGGGAGGGCGGGCCGTGGAGAGTTGGCTGGTCATCTGGCGCGACAAGAACGATCTTGAGCAGCAGCGGGAGTTCAGTACATACCTGGAAGCATGGCGTTACAATACGGATCACCTGGGCGGGAAGGCGGAGGTGATCCTGTTGACCGACAAGGCGGCGACCGGCACCTACCATGCCCGCACCGAAGCCGAGGCGGCCCGTCGCACCGAGGGTGCGCCTCGCTACCGCCGCCCGAAAAAGTAAGAAACGACCCCGGCGCTCTGCCGGGGTCTCGTTATTACCACCACTGAAGTCGCTTGCCCATGGCTTCCATCAGTTCTTGTTCGTGGCGCAGGTGAACACGAATCACCTCGGCCGGCCCGTGGGGCGACTCGGCCATTCGTGCCTTGTGCGCGAGGGCCCGCCTGGCCGACAGGGCGATGCGCGCCATGCGGTGTAGCTTGTCAAACTCCGGGAAGGGCATGTCGGCGAACGGGCCGTGGCCGTGATAGACCCTCAGCGCCAGTTCAGCCATCGCTCCGCCCAGTTGGCTCTCCCGGTGGGAGCGGTCGGGGGTCAACAGCACCACATCCCAGAGGGGATGGCTGAAGGTGGCATGCTCCCAGTCCAACACCCGCACCAGTTCGTCATCGACCAGCACGTTCCAGCGGTAGTAATCGCCATGGATCAGGGTGCGGGGGCCCTTGCCAAACGCTTCGGCTACCTCGGCCGCATGGGAAGCCAGCCGCGGGAACGACTCAAGCGCCGACTCAATGTCGGCCGGCGTGATCTCCCACGGGCTGCCGGCCGGGAGATCAGGCTGCGGGCGTGCCGCCCAATAGCGATGCAGTTCGCCCAGAAAGCGGTAGGCTGAGACGACATCGGTGCTGGACTCGGGGTCCAGGAACTGCTCGGGCAGGCACTCCAGAAAGAGATAGCAGGTCTCCTCATCCTGCCAGCGGTAGCCGCCGATGAACTGCGGCGCCCCCGTCTCTTCCGGGGTCAGAATCTGCTCGTACAGGAGAAGTTCACGGGTGGATGCAGTCTTCACCACACAGGGGAACTGCGTGCCGTCCGCCAGGGAGAGGAGCAGCCGCGTCACGCGCTCCGAGACCGGAACCGGTTCCACGCCTGTCACCTGGTCGCTGAACGGCAGGGACTCTCGCACCGCTGTCAACAGATCCGGACTGGCCATCGCCGCGCCCCCTTTCCTCGCCTGCGAGTGTGAATGTTCTACATATATAGTTTAAATTCCTGCTTTCGCTCCGGCGAGCGCTGCCTATTCGAGTAGGTCGAGGAGTTGGCTCAGCCGCTGAATCGTCGGGAAGGGAGGCAGGTCGCGGAACCCCTGGCTGAAAAGGTCCAGGCTATCCAGCAGAACGGGATGGACACCCGCAGCCAGGGCTCCGGCCACGTCAGCGCCGGGTGAGTCGCCCACGTGTAGGGCCTCTTCCGGCAGGACGCCGGTGGCGGCACAGGCGATCTGGAAGATGCGGGGGTCCGGTTTGATGCTGCGCACCACCGCGGAATCGAGCATGGCATCGAAGTAGCCGGAGAGGCCGGTGGGCCGCATCCGGTCTACCAGACGGCCGTCCCAGTTGGAGACCACGGCGAGCCGGTAGCCTCGGGAGCGGAGTTCAGCCAGCAGCGGCTCCGCCTCCGGGTCGACCAGTCCCCACTCGTCGAGGTCGGCGTGCTGGGTGGCGACCGCATGCACCCCGGCCGCCATCTCGTCCAGATCGCCCGGCAGGCCCATCGCCGCCAGCCCGGCCCGATTCATGCGGATATACCAGGCAGGTTGGAAACGGTCCTCGTGCTGGAGGCGGTCCTGGAAGAAGCGCTCGTTCGCCCGGGCACCCGCCAGCACCTGTTCCGGGTCGGTGGGCAGCGAAATACCGGCCTGGCGGCAGAGCCATGCCCAGCGATCTCGTTTACTGGTTGCCCACTTGTGAAGGATTGTGTCGCCTGCGTCAAAAAAGAGGGCTCGAATCGTCATGTGTAGTACCTCTCTAATCATGATATATAGAGCACAAAGGGGGAGGGGCCAGGTGTCAGCATCGACCGCAGCCGAACGGATCGCCGCTTTTGAGGAGCCGGGGTATCTGGGATATGACGAACTGACCCTACTGGTTCAGGCTTTCGCCGAGGCATATCCGACGCTGGTCAGATGTCGTTCTATCGGCCAGAGCCCGGAGGGCCGGGAGATCTGGCTGCTGACCATCGCCGGGGGCGGGGGGACCGACGTCGAGAAGCGGCCGGCGATCCTGATCGAAGGCAACATCCACGCCGGCGAGGTGACGGCCTCCAGCGCGGCACTCTACACGGCCAAACGGCTGTTGGAGGGCTACGGGCAGAACAAGGCGATC
>JBLNEM010000487.1:0-3513 GCA_050262655.1 Mycobacterium leprae
CGAGATTGCGTCGACGCTTTTCATCAGTGAGAAGACTGCGAAGAACCACCTGACGCATATATTCGAGAAGCTGGGCGTCTCGGATCGGACCCAGGCCGCTCTCTATGCCGTCCGGTCCGGACTGGTCAAGCTGGAGAAATCCCCGGAGTAGGCAATCCCTGACATGGGTATTGCCAGGTTGCGGGAAGGGCTCTATACTGTGAACAACAACTGCATAGGGTGAACCGATCAGGTGCCCCGGTGCCAATCCGGGGTTAAAAGGGAAGCCGGTGTGAATCCGGCACGGTCCCGCCACTGTATTCGGGTAGCCTCTCCCCGCTGTTCATGAGACCACTGGCCACAAGCCGGGAAGGTCAGGGGGGAAGGCGTTGACCCGTAAGCCAGGAAACCTGCCTGATTTGGGTACGGACTCAACCTTCGGAGGAAAGGGGGAGACGAACGCGGTGACGCACCCATCCGGGTGACGCATCTGCTCGTTCCCCCCTGGCTAACCAGCCAGGGGGTTTTTGTTGGGGCATTTTCGCCACGGATTTCCCGGACTAAAACATAGTGGAGGGTCTGCTCGTCATGAATCATCCTGTAGGTATTCGCCGGCTTTCGGCGTTGATCGTTTCCCTGCTGCTCGTGCTGATGGTGCTGGCCGGGTGTGGCGGCAAGAGCACCGATACCAGGACCGCGGCTGCGCCGGGCGGGGGTCCGGCAGCTGCCCCGGCAGCCAGGCACACCACCTATCCGGTGACCGTGAAAGATGACGAAGGGAACAGCATCACCCTGAAGGCTCAACCGAAGCGGGTGCTCTCCCTGGCTCCTTCCAACTCGGAGCTGGTGTTTGCGCTGGGCCTGGGCAGCAGCCTGGTGGGCCGGACCGATTTCGACGACTACCCGGCGGAGGTGAAGTCTGTTCCGTCCATCGGCAGCCTCTTCCCGCCTAACTACGAGAAGATCGTGGCCACGCAGCCGGACCTGGTCCTGATGATCGGCGGCTCCAAGGACGTGAAGGAAAAGCTCAGGCAGGAGTACAAGCTGACCGTCCTGACCCTTCAGCCCTCGGACTTCGGCGGCGTCTATGCCGACCTGAAGCTGCTGGGTGTGGCCCTCGATGCCCAGGATAAGGCGGAGCAGATCGTAAGCGACATGCAGCAGCAGGTAAAGTCGGTCACCGACGCAGTGGCCAAGGCCACGGCCAAGCCCAGTGTCGCTTACGTGCTGGATCCGCAGGGACCGTGGGTGGCCGGCAGCGGGACGTTCCTGGATGCGATCATCAACATGGCGGGTGGCACCAACGCCGTCGCCGATGCCAAGAGCTTCGCTGAGTACAAGCTGGAGCTGCTGGCGGGCAAGAACCCCGATATGGTCGTCGTCAGCAACCAGCCTGCCGCAGACAAGCTGAAAGCCGACCCCAACTGGCAGGGGTTCAAGGCCCTGAAGGAGGGCAAGTTGCTGGCTGTTCCGGACGCCAACCTGGTGGACCGACCCGGACCCCGTTTGGTGGATGGCCTGAAGTGGTTCGCCCGGACCCTGCATCCGGAACTGTTCAAGTAAGAATTCATCCGGCCCGGAGGGAGGTGAGGGGATGCGGCAGTCTCGTGGCCGCCACGTAACGGTGGTCAGCCTGGCTCTGTTGCTGGCCGTGCTTCTGCTGGCCGCCGGAGTTGGCAGCGTGCATGTGGGGGTGACGGAGGGCGGCCGTATCCTGCTCGCCCGGCTATTCGGCCTCCATCTGGGGCCGGACTGGCCCGTGACCCATGAGACGATTCTCTGGTCGATTCGGCTGCCCCGGGTGCTGCTCGGGGCCCTGGTGGGGATGGCGCTTTCCGTTGCGGGCGGCGCCTTCCAGGGGCTCTTCCGGAATCCGCTGGCCGACCCGTACGTGCTGGGGGTCTCCGGCGGGGCCAGCCTGGGTGCGGCCCTGGCCATCGCCTTTTTGAACCACATGGCCGTCCGAGGCCTCGGAGTGGTACCGCTCTTCGCCTTCGCCGGCGGTCTGCTGAGTGCGCTGGTGGTCTACCGTCTGGCCGCCGTAGGGAGCCGGGTTCCCGTGGTCGCCCTGCTGCTGGCCGGCGTTGCGGTGGGCTCCCTGGCCTCGTCGCTGGTCTCGCTGATCCTGTTTGTCACCGAGCCGCTGCAGCGTGACACGATCATCTTCTGGATGATGGGCGGACTGTCCGGGGCGAACTGGGCCAAGGTGGGGTGGCTGCTGCCGTATCTGCTAGTAGGGGCCGGCGTGCTGCTCTTCTACAGCAGGCAGCTGAACGCCCTGTTGATGGGGGAGGAGACCGCCCGCCACCTGGGGGTAGACGTGGAGCGGCTCCGGCGCCTGGTCCTGGTGGTTGGGTCGCTGCTCACGGCGGCGGCGGTCGCCTTTGCCGGCGCCATCGGCTTTGTGGGCTTGATCGTGCCGCATGTGGTGCGCTTCCTGGTGGGGCCGGATCATCGCTTTCTGCTGCCGGTCTCGGCCCTGGTGGGCGCCACGGTGCTGGTGGGGGCGGACACCCTGGCCCGCACGCTGCTGCCCGCCACTGAGATTCCGGTGGGGCTGGTGATGGCGCTGCTGGGCGGTCCGTTCTTCCTGTGGCTCCTGCGTCGCAAACTGGCCGGCGCACAGTAAGGGGGTGAGTTCCCTGTACCTGGTGGTAGATGGGGTGACCTGTGGCTACGGCGCACAGCCGGTGCTGCGCCAGTTCTCCCTGCGAGTGGCCCGGGGCGAGTTCTTGGCGGTGGTGGGGCCGAACGGGTCAGGGAAGTCGACCCTGGTGAAGGCGATCAGCGGCAGCCTGCGGCCCACCGAAGGGCGGATCTCGCTGGATGGCCGGGAGATCGGCCGGTTGAAGTCCCGGGAGTTGGCCCGGCAGATCGCCGTGGTCGCTCAGGAGGAGAAGGCCGAGTTTGACTTCACGGTGCGGGAAGTGGTCCTGATGGGGCGGCTGCCCTATCTGCCGCCGCTGCGGAGCGAGGGGACCCACGACCTGGCGGTGGTCGAGCGGTCCATGCGCATCACGGACACCCTGCATCTGGCAGCCCGGCCGATCACGGCTCTCTCCGGCGGTGAACGGCAGCGGGTCTTCATCGCGCGGGCCCTGGCCCAGGAGCCGAGCCTGCTGATCCTCGATGAGCCGACGGCCCACCTGGATATAGCCCATCAGGTGGAACTGCTGGACCTGATCCGGCGCCTCAATCGGTCCGAGGGCCTGACCATCGTGGCGGTCCTGCACGACCTGAACCTGGCGGCCCAGTATGCGCACCGCCTGCTGCTGCTGAAGGAGGGAGCCCGGTTCGCCGAGGGCCGGCCGGACGAGGTGGTGACCGAGGAGATCGTGGCGCAGGCTTACGGCAACCGGGTGCGGGTGATGCCGCATCCGGAGGAGCAGAGCCCGCATGTGA
Organism: Mycobacterium leprae; assembly: GCA_050262655.1. GTDB lineage: Bacteria > Bacillota > Sulfobacillia > Symbiobacteriales > Symbiobacteriaceae > DASXVX01. The sequence continues at coordinate 3,382 of JBLNEM010000487.1, forward strand.
TACTCCTTTCAGGGGGCACTACGCGGGAGTGACCTCCGCCGTCGGGGCGGGGCTCGGGTGCGGTCGTGGGAGTGCCCTCCGCCGTCGGGGCGGGGCTCGGGTGCGGTCGTGGGAGTGCCCTCCGCCGTCGGG
>JBLNEM010000488.1:0-5028 GCA_050262655.1 Mycobacterium leprae
TCCCGGCCAATGTGGTAGCTGCCGGCAACCCCTGCCGGGTGATCCGGCATCTGTAATCCGTGGCCAAGCACCATCGGCGCTGCATAAGAAAGCCGCTGCCCCCAATTGGCGAGCAGCGGCCTCTTCATGCGCTTACTTCGTCCCCTGCTCGGCCCAGAGTTTCACCAGGTTGAGGCTGACCGCCACCGCCTTCTCCATCCACTGGGCGGATGCCCATTCGGTGCGGCTGTGGTAGTTCATGCCGCCGGTGAACAGGTTCGGGCAGGGCAGCCCCATCTCGGACAGCCTGGCCCCATCTGTACCGCCGCGGATCGCCTTCTGGATCGGTTCGACCCCTGCGGCCCGTACAGCCTGGAGCGCCAGCTCCACCACCCGGGGGTCCTTCCCCACGAAGGCGTTCATGTTCTTGTAGCCGCCGGTAACCTCCAGCTTGGTCTTGCTGCCCGGGTAGCGCAGCTCCAGACCGGCCAGCAGGCCCTTCACAATCTCCTGCTTCTGCGCCATGCCCTCACTGGTGAAGTCACGCAGCAGGATCTTCACGGTCACTTCCTCGACGCTGCCCTCCAGGGAGTCGGGGTGGATGAAGCCTTCATAGTCGGAGGTGGTCTCCGCCCGCATGTTGGCCGGAATCGAACGGATGAACTCCGCGGCCAGTTGCAGGGCGTTGATCATGGCGCCCCGGGCCGTGCCGGTGTGCGCGCTGCGACCGGTGAAGGTCAGCTTCAGGTTCTGGGCGTTGAAGTTCTCGCTCTCCACCTCGCCCAGCTGGCTGCCGTCGAACGTGTAGGCGGCGACCGCCTTGAAGTTCTTGACGTCGAAGTGGCCCACACCCTTACCGGTCTCTTCGTCCGGGGTGAAGCCCACATGGATATCGCCGTGCTTGATCGACGGGTCGTTCAGCAGGCGGCAGAGGGTCTCCATCACCTCCGACACGCCGGCCTTGTCGTCCGCCCCCAGCAGGGTGGAGCCGTCCGAGGTGATGATGTCGTGGCCCACGCACAAAGCCAGGGCCGGATGGGTCTTGGGGCTGATGGAGCCGCCGGCCGGCAGCTTGATCTCGCCCCCGTCATACTGCTTGTGGACCTGGGGCTTCACCCCATGCCCCGGCGTGCCGGGGAAGGTGTCGAAGTGGGCCAGCAGACCGATGCCCGGGGCGCCCGACAGGTTGCCCGGCAGGGTCGCCGTCACAATGGCGTGCTCGTCCACCTTCACACTCGCCAGGCCCAGGGCCTTCAGTTCGGCCTCCAGCAGCCGGGCCATCTGCCACTGCTCTTCGGTCGTAGGCACCCCCGGCCCTTCGCCGGACGGTGAGTCGACCTGTACATAGCGGAGCAGCTTCGCTACAACGCCTTCTTTCAGCAGGCTGTCACGCTCAGGTTGGTTCATGGATCGGTACCTCCCTCTGTTTACGCAGAGTCTCTATGCGTTAGTCTACCCCCACCCGCGCCAGCGGGCCGCCATACCTTCTCTTTCCAGGGGCGACTTTCCTGCACGCCTTGTCAGGGCAGGCGTTTGACCAACTGCCGCTTCAGAGTCTGATACCCCAGCCGCTCGTAGAAGCGCAGCGGCCCCGCCGGGAACTCCCAGGTCTCCACCTCAATCTCCGTCGCGCCATTTTCGTGCGCCCACTGCTGTGCCGCCTTGACCAGCTGCGTGCCTACCCCGGCGTACCGGCGCGGCGCTGTCACCGCCAGGCTCTGCAGGTACGCGTAGCGGCGCTGCACCACCGGTGCGTCCGGCTCCGTCTCCTTCAGGTAGACCTCGACCAGCCCGACCACACCCTCACAGACGGTGGCCACGAAAATGGCCGCCCGAGGATCCGCCAGGACCTGGTTGATGGCGGAACGCAGCCGGTCGTCAACGACCTCGACCGTCACCAGCCGCGTCGACAGTCCAGATGCATGGAAGTTGTGAAACTCCACGTACAACTCTGCGAGGGATTGTACGTCCTGATTGGTGGCCCGTCTGATCTGAACTGCCATGGCCTCTCCTCCGGTTATGTAGTGCCACAATGAAAGGGCTGGATCGGCCCCGTCGAATTACGCATTTGATTATAACTCCGCGATGAAACATAAAGATATACCCCAGCAGAAAGATGTTGACCCCTCAAATCTTTGCGTGTATACTCACATTCAAATCAGCAAAGCGATGACGGGGAGAAGTAAGTCCAAGGCCTGAGAGCTACAGCGAGCCGGCGGTTGGTGCAAGCCGGTGCCAAAGGCGGACCGAATACACCCCCGAGTGCAGGCCGAACCAGCGAAGCTCGCTGCAGTAAGTACGCCGGAACGCCTCCGTTATCAAGGGCGAAGAGGATGTTGGTCCTCTGTCAAGGTGGGTCCTGTTCAGGGCCAATCAGGGTGGTACCGCGAAAGCTGTCTTTACACGAGCAGCTTCCGTCCCTTTCGGGGGATGGAAGCTGCTTTTTCTGTTGCCTCAAACAAAGAAAGGTGTGAGCGTCGATGATCATCGTCATGAAGAAGGGTGCCTCTGCAGCCCAGGTCGAGGCCGTCACGGAGCGAGTCAGCAAGGCGGGATTCGGGGTCCATCTGTCGCAAGGCGTGGAGCGGACCATCATCGGAGCGATCGGCGGCGACCGGGCGGCCCTCTATGCGCTCAACCTCGACGGCTTCCCCGGTGTCGAACAACTGACGCCAATCACCCAGCCCTTCAAGCTGGCCTCCCGGGACTTCCGCCCCGATGACACGGTCGTTGCGGTGGGCGATCACAGCGTCGGCGGCAACGATCTCTGGCTGGTGGCCGGGCCCTGCTCGGTGGAAGGCAGGGACCTGCTGCTGGAGAGCGCCGCCCTGGTGAAGGAGCGCGGCGCCCATGCGCTCCGGGCCGGCGCCTTCAAGCCCCGCTCCAGCCCCTACAGCTTCCAGGGCATGGGGGCCGAAGGGCTGAAGCTGCTGGCCGAGGCCCGCATCCTGCATGGCCTGCCGGTGGTGACCGAGGTGATGGATTCCCGGGAGGTCGAATTGGTCGCCGAGTACGCCGACGTGCTCCAGATCGGCACCCGGAACATGCAGAACTTCAGCCTGCTCAAAGAGGTCGGCCGCAGCCGTAAGCCGGTCCTGCTGAAGCGAGGGATGTCCGCCACCATCGAGGAGTGGCTGATGGCCGCCGAGTACGTGATGAGCGAGGGCAACCACCAGGTGATCCTCTGCGAGCGGGGCATCCGCACCTTTGAGACCGCCACCCGCAACACCCTGGACCTTTCCGCCGTGGTGGTAGCCAAAGCGAAAACCCACCTGCCGGTGGTGGTTGATCCCAGCCACGGGGTGGGCAAGCGGGCCTTTGTGGTCGCCATGGCCCGGGCTGCGGTGGCGGCGGGCGCCGACGGCATCCTGGTGGAGGTGCACCAGCGGCCGGACGAGGCGAAGAGCGATGCGGCCCAGACCATCGGGCCCGAGGCGTTCACCCAGTTGGTGAACGAGGTTTCGGCGGTGGCGTCGGTGCTGGGCCGCCGGGTGCCGGGGGCGGTCGCCCATGTCTAGACCCACCCTCTTCCTCTGGGGGGCCGGCCTGATCGGCGGCTCCCTGGGGATGGCCCTCCGGCGGGCCGGCGCCGTTCAGGCGGTCATCGGCTGCGATCCCCAGCCCGACCCTGCGGCGGTCACCCTGGGTGCGGTGGACCGCTTCGTCGCCGACCCGCTGGAAGCGCTGGCCGTGGCCGACGTGGTGCTCCTGGCCGGACCGGTCCAGGCGATCATCGACCAGGCGGCAACGTACGGCCGCCACATCCGCCCCGGCACGGTGGTGACCGACGTGGGCTCTACCAAGGAGGCGATTGTAGCGGCCTGGGAGCGCCACCTGCCCGAGGGCGCCGCCTTCGTCGGCGGCCACCCGCTCTTCGGCCGGGAGGTGTCTGGCGTGGCAAACGCCTCACCCGACCTGCCCGCCGGACGGCGGTACCTGCTTACGCCAGGCGCCCGTTCCACCCCGGCCGCCATCGCCACTGTGCAGCAGTTGGCCGAGGCCGCCGGCTGTCAGGTGCAGTTGCTCTCCCCCGCCGACCATGACCGCCGTCTGGCGACCACCTCCCACCTGCCGCAGTTGGCGGCGACGGCCCTGGCTGCCACAGCTCTGGCGGCGGATGAAGCAGACCCCGGCCTCCTGGCCCTCGCTGCCACCGGCTTCCGGGATACCACCCGCCTGGCCGCTTCGCCCGCCGAGATCTGGACCGACATTCTCCTGACCAATGCCGAAGCCGCCGGTGCCGCCCTGACCCGGTACCGGCAGGTGCTCGACGACCTGGCCACCGCCATCGCCACCGGCGACGGCGCTACCATCGCCCGGGTCTTCCACCAGGCCAACACCGCCCACGCAAGGAGGAATCAGCCATGACCGTAGTCCGTGCCATTCGGGGGGCCATCACCGTTCCGGCCAACGAGAGGGAGGCGATTCTGGCCGCCACGGGCGAGATGCTGGCCGAACTCTGCGCCCGGAACGACCTCGATCCGGCCGATCTGGTCAGCGCCTTCTTCACCGTCACCCCGGACCTCTCCGCCGCCTTCCCGGCAGAGGCCGCCCGGCGCCGTGGCTGGGTCGACCTGCCGATGATGTGCGCCACCGAGATCCCGGTACCCGGCAGCTTGCCGCTCTGCGTCCGGGTGATGCTCCATGTCAACAGCAACAAGGCGCAGTCCGAGGTGAACCACGTCTATCTCCGGGATGCCGTGCGACTCCGTCCCGATCTGGTGGGACTGCGCTAGAGGTCCCTGCGCGGGTACTACGTGGGAGTACCCTCTGCCGTCGGGCCTGTGCCGCCACGGCCCCTTTTCCTGCGGAGCCCCTTACGGGTCTCCTCGGGGGGCCGAACGGCGGCACAGACCCGCCGGCTGCGGGGACGCTCAGCTTCGTTTTGCGGTCTTTGGGACAGAACACCCCAGCCGACGTTGCGGGGTACTTCGTGGGAGTGGCCTCCGCCGTCAGGCCTGTGCGGGGGACTTCGTGGGAGTACCCTCCGCCGGGGGGGGGGGGGGGCCCCCGCCCCCGGGGGAGCGGGGCCCCCGACCGGGGGGCGCC
>JBLNEM010000489.1:0-29690 GCA_050262655.1 Mycobacterium leprae
GATGCGCAGGAGTGAGCTCGCATGCGGGTGATGCATACGGCGGACTGGCATCTGGGACGTACCCTCGAAGGGCGCAGCCGTCTGGAAGAGCAAGAGCAGTTAATCGATGAGCTTTGTGACATCGCTGGTCGGGAAGCGGTTGATATGGTTCTGATCGCAGGCGATGTGTTTGACACGTTTACTCCCCCGGCTACGGCCGAGGCACTTTATTTTGATGCACTGGCAAGACTGGCCGATGGGGGGCGTCGGGCCGTTGTCGTGATCGCGGGAAATCATGACAGTCCTGATCGGCTGTGTGCCGTCCGCTCCTTGGCGCAGCGGCATGGCATTACGCTCTTCGGTTATCCGGCCGACGATCCGGGGGTAACCACCGGGGGGCCGGGCCTTGTTCAGCGGGTTCGTTCAGGGCCGGGTTGGGCTGAGATCGCGGTGCCCGGCAGTAGTCATACTGCGGTGGTTTTGGCGTTGCCCTATCCTTCCGAGTCACGGTTGAACGAGGTCCTGCAGGAGGGCCTGGATGAGAGCGTTCTTCAGGGGGCTTACTCAGAGCGGATTGCCGCTCAGTTCGAAGCGCTGGCCACTCAGTACCGGCCCGAGACGGTGCGGATGGCCGTGGGTCACTTCTTCGTAGGTGGCGGCCTGGAGACTGATTCGGAGCGTCCTATTCAGGTGGGCGGAGCCTACACGGTATCCCCCGGCGCCATGCCTGCCGGGGCCCAGTATGTAGCCCTTGGCCATTTACACCGGCCGCAACAGATGCATCTGGCACCAGCCTATACCAGGTATGCCGGTTCGCCACTGGCCTACAGCTTTTCGGAGGTGGGCTACGCCAAATCGGTCACCCTCATTGATGTAGAACCGGAGATGGTGGAACCAACGGTCTGGGAAGTGCCCCTTAGTGCCGGTCGCCCATTAGTTCGGTGGCATGCGACGGGGGGACTGGCTGAAGTTGAACAGTGGGTCAGTCAAGGGCGTGACGCGAACGCCTGGATCGACCTGGAGGTGCACGTGCCGCAGGCGCTTAGCATGGAAGAGATCCAGCGGCTGCGGCGGATGCACGCCGGGTTCGTAACCATTCGCCCCGTCTTTGTGAACCAGAACACCCCACTACCTGAAGAGGAGCGGGCAGCGCCTACCATCCGTGAGCAGTTCCAGCGGTTTTATCAGTCGCGTCGGGCTGGTACCAATCCACCGGACGCCCTGCTGCAGTTGTTCCTGGAGCTAGCCAACGAGGCAGAGGAAGAGGAGGTGGAGCCGTGAAGCCGTTATTCCTGGAGTTTGCCGGGCTGCACAGCTATCGGGAAGCGCAGCAAATAGACTTCACCCAGTTACTGGGCGGTGGGCTGTTCGGCATTTTCGGTCCCACAGGCAGCGGCAAATCCACCGTCCTGGACGCCATCACGTTGGCCCTTTACGGCACCGTCGACCGAGCTGACCGCAACACCCGAGGGATTCTGAACCAATCGGAACAGCAACTTTGGGTGAAGTTCAAGTTTGCGTTGCACGGCCCTGAGGGCGAGCGCCAATATCGGGTGGAGCGCAGCTTCAAGCGTGAAGACGAAACAGCTGTGCGCGCCAGCCACTCCCGGTTTGTGATGATCAGTGAGGACGGCGAGCAGGTTCTGGCCGACCGGCCGCAGGATGTTACCAAGCAGGTGGAAGAGGTTCTTGGGCTGCGGGTAGAGGACTTCACCCGGGCCGTGGTGTTGCCGCAAGGGAAGTTCGCCGACTTCCTCCGACAGGAGCCAAAAGGTCGGCGGGAGATGCTGCAGCGCCTTTTTGCCCTAAGTCAGTACGGCGACAAATTGGGCCACCGCCTCAAGAACCGGCTGGCTGCCGTGGAAGGCGACTTGCGGAGTGTCGAAGGCCAGCAACAAGGCCTTGGCGATGCCTCTGACGCTGCAGTAGAGGCGGCCACGCAGATTCTGACCGGTGCTGAAGGGGCCGTCGCTACTGCCGATACAGAGCTTGGCCTGGTTGAGGCTGAGTACCAGGCATGGCAAAAGGTTTGGCAACTGCAGGCAGAGGTGGCTCGAGTCGAGCAGGAACTGGACACCTGGCGCAAGCGCGAGCCGGAGGTTACTCTTTGGCGGGAGGAGTATCAAGCCGCCCAGAAGGCGGAGCCAATTCGCCCGGTGATCCTGGAGCGACAGGATGCCAGACGGCAACTGGCGGCAGCAGAGGCAAAGCATGCCACGGCCCAAAAGGAGCAGACAGCAGCTTACGAACTGGCGGAGACAGCGCAGGGTTTATATGATGTAGCACATGCCAGGCGCCAGTTGGAGGCTCCACTCCTGACAGAGCAGCAGGTGCGCTTGAAGCAGGCTTTGGCCCTGGAGCAGGAAGCTGCTGAACTAGGTGCCAAGGTACAGGAGCTTTCGGGTCGCGTGGCCAAGGGCCGGCAAGTGACACAGCAGACCCAGCAGGAACTGACTGTCCTCGGCGAGCAGGCTTCGGCCCTGGTGGGTCAGCAGGCCGGCGCTTTGGCGCAACTGACCGCAGCCGAGGTGGACAGCGACAGGCGCCGGCAGGTTCAGGCTGCCCTGATGGCCCTGAACCGTTATCACGAGTCCGTCGCGACCTGTACTCAGTTGGAACAGCGGCTGGCTGCCCGTGAGTCGGAGCTTGATCGGGTGCGGGTCATCGCACTTCAAGCGGAGGCCAAATGGCAGGAAGCAGCCCAAGCGCAACGCGAACAGCAGCAAGCGTTGGAGGCGCTCAGCAGTGAACCGCCGGTGCGAGAAGACGATGTGCGGTTTGCCGTGGAATGGCTGGCTCGGGCTGAAGAGACAGCCCTGGCGGTAGCTGCACTGGAGGATGAACTGGAGCAGGTGCGGCGGGCGAAGGCGGAAGCTGAAGCCGATCACGCCAGGCTTCGTGCGGAGGTAGCGGCTGCTGCCGCCGCCGAAGGCGCCGCTCGGAACGGTCTGGAGCAGGCGCGCAAGAGGGTGACTGATGCCCGCACCGAACTGGAATCGCAGCGACTCATGGACCTGGCGGGGTCGGTGGCCGCCACCTTGGAGCATGGCACACCTTGCCCGGTGTGTGGGTCGTTGGATCATCCTCACCCGGCCGCCGCAGCGGATCTTGCCGCCAGCGAAGCCGCCAAGACCGCACTGGCCACTGCCGAGGCAGAACTGGTGGTGGCGGAACGGGAAGAGGAAGCGGCCAGTCGTAAGGTCCTCGAAGCCGATGGTCACGCCCGGGTGGCTGAGTCCAAGCTTGCGGCGGCCACGGATACTTCTGCTCAGGCAGAGAGCCGCCTGCAAGGATCGAGGGCCAAGTTGCCCGAGTCCTGGCGAGCAGTCGCGGCTCATTCGTTGCCGGCCATAATTCAGCGGGAACGCGAGGAGAATGTTCGGCAGCAGCGACAGTTACAGGAGTGGCACTCGCAGGTTGATTCGGTCCGGCGCACACTGGATGGTCTGGCCAAGGCGGCGAGTCAGGCGGAAAGCATGGCATCATCTTCACGCGCCACACTGCAGGCGTCCGAACGGGCGCAGGTCGATGCGGCGGCCGATCTGGCCGAAGCAGTACAGCTACGGGGCAATCGCCTAACTGAACTGGATAGCGCTCGGGGTGACCTGTCGCCCGAGGCGTTGGCCGAGGAGAGCCATCGGATCGAAATCGCTGACCAGGCAGCGGCCCGGCTGCGGCAACAACTGACAGAGCTTGTCCAGGAGCGGCAAGCGCTTGAACAGGCCCAGCGGGAGAAGCAGGCGCAGCTGCAAAGGTATCTCGATGCACTTGGCGAACGGGAACAGCAGCTAAACGCCGCTACGGAGCAAGCGCACCTCAAAGAGCAGCAACTGGCAGATTTGGCGGGGGGCCGTCCGGCAGCGCCTCAGTTGGAGGCAGTCTCGCTGGATTTGGCTCGACTGGATCGGGCCGAATCCGAGGCGAAATCCGGCTTGGAAGTAGCCAGCACCCGGCGTAATAGCGCAGAAATGGCTCTGGCAGCGGCTGTCCGGGAGCAGGAGTTGGCGCGGTCCCGGGCCGAGAAATCGGAAGTGCAGCTGCAAGGGGCTTTAGCTGCGGCTGGCTTTGCCGATGCATCGGTGGTTGAGGCGGCACTGCGTCCGTCGGAGCGACGTCAGGAACTTGAAGGGGCCATTCAGGCATATGAGCGTGAAGGCGATCGGTTGACTGGTAGGCAGGACAGCTTGTGTCAAGATTTGGGCGGGCGATGGCTCGACGCTGAAGGATGGGCCGAACGGCAGGGTCAACTGGCTGAAAGCCGACGCCAGGCACAGGAGGCCAGGGAAGCCCGGGCAAGGGCGGCGCAGGTTCTGGATGACCTGAAAAGTAAACACGTTCGTTGGCAGCAGCTCGAACAGGAACGGGGCAGGCTCGCCACCCTGCAGGGGAATCTGACCGACCTGCAGTCCCTGCTGCGGGGAAATGCGTTTGTGGAGTTCCTGGCAGAGGGGCAGCTGAACCAACTGGCCCAGGTCGCTTCCGAACGGCTGGGGCAGTTGACCAGGCATCGGTATGCCCTGGAGATTGATTCAGGTGGGGGTTTCGTCATCCGCGACGATGCCAACGGGGGCATGCGGCGGCCGGTCAGTACGCTGTCGGGCGGAGAGACGTTCCTCAGCTCGCTGGCACTCGCACTCACGCTGTCGGCCCAGATCCAGCTTCGGGGGCGGCATCCGCTGGAGTTCTTCTTCCTGGACGAAGGGTTCGGCACATTGGACCCCGACTTGCTGAACCTGGTCATCGACACGCTGGAGCGGTTGCACTTCGAACGCCTTCATGTGGGCGTGATCAGCCACGTGCCCGAACTCCGGAGCCGCCTGCAGCGCAGGCTGGTAGTAGAGCCGTCCGAAGCGGGGGGGCGGGGAAGCAGTTTGATCCTGGAAATGGCCTGAGTGAGGAGGGGAAAGCATGGGCCTTCGTTTCATACTAGGCCGGGCCGGAACCGGGAAAACCCGTTTCTGCCTTGATGAGCTGCGCACGGTCGCACAGAAGGAGCCTGAGGGCGCCCCGCTGGTGCTGCTGGTGCCGGAACAGGCCACCTTCCAAATGGAGCAGGCCTTGCTTTCCAGCGGCCTGAAAGGGATGATGCGGGCCCAGGTGTTGAGCTTTCAGCGCCTGGCGTGGCGTGTCTCTATGGCAGTGGGTGGGCTTTCCCAGCCACCCCTTTCCGATCTCGGTAAGCAGATGCTCCTCAGGGCTTTGGTTGAGCGACGCCAGTCCGAACTGCAGATCTTCGAACAGGTTGCGGACCGGCCGGGCTTCATCGCGAAACTGGCTCACACCATCAGCGAGTTACGGACCTACAAGCTGGGACCCGCTGATCTGGTACAGCAGATGGCCGTCATCACCCGGGAGGGAACTGGGCGTGGCACCCTGGGCGCCAAACTGCACGATCTGTCCCTCGTCATGCAGGATCTGACCGACTACACCCGGGACCGGTTTACCGATCCCGACGAATACCTGACCGTGCTGGCCCAGAAGCTGCCCGAGAGCAGGCTCCTGGAGGGTGCGACCGTCTGGGTGGACAGCTTCACTGGTTTTACACCGCAGCAGATGGATGTGCTGCGGGCCCTGTTGATGAGTGCGAGTCAGGTGGAGATCACGCTGTGCCTGGATCCGGATGATCTGGCGAAGGGTGAGCACGGCCCAACTGATCTGTTCCACCCCATCCTGTCCACCTACGATGATGTTTCGGCCATGGCGGAGAAAATGGGTGTGCCGCAGGCGCCGCCGGTTCTCCTGCACGACAGTGCCCGATTCGCCCGTGCGCGCGACCTGGCCCATTTAGAGCGATATCTGTTCCGGCCGGGCCTGCCCAAGGTATGGAACCACTTGTCACCTTCGATTGCGTTGGTCTCGGCTCAGAATCGGCGGCAGGAGGCGGAGGCAGCAGCCCGTGAGGTGCTGCGGCTGGCGCGGGACGAAGGCATGCGTTATCGGGAGATCGCCGTGATTGTTCGTAACCTGGACGCCTATGGTGACTTATTGGACACGGTGTTCGCCGAGCATGGCATTCCGGTCTTTATTGACCGGCGCCATACGGTAGCACACCACCCGCTGGTTGAACTGTTGCGGGCGGCCCTTGACGTGGTCATCCAGGACTGGGCATACGGGCCCGTGTTCCGGTACCTGAAAACCGATCTAACACCGGTGTACCGCGACCAGGTCGACCTGTTAGAGAACTATGTACTCGAGCATGGCATCCGCGGGCGGCGCTGGCACGATGGTGAGCCGTGGATGTTTGTGCGGCTATATACCCTGGAGGAAGAAACGGAGTTGACGCCTGCCGACGAGGCGATGCTGCGGCGGATCAACACCATCCGAAACCGGGCAGCTGCTGAACTGGCCGCTTTTCACCGGCGGCTCGGTGGCGGACGGGGGCAGAAGCTGCGGACCGTTCGGACCATTACCACCGCCCTGTTTCAGTTGCTCGACGACCTGAAAGTGGCGCAGCGGCTGGAGCTGTGGAGTGATCAGGCGGAAGAGGCCGGCGATTTGGGTGCCGCCCGTGAGCACGAACAAGTCTGGGCGGACGTATTAGATCTGCTGGACCAGATGGTGGAGTCCATGGGCGACGCTGAAATGGGCCTGGATCAATATCTGCAGGTGCTCTCGGCCGGTTTGGACGGTTTGCGCCTGGGGTTGATCCCACCGGGGCTGGACCAGGTGGTGGTAGGGTCGGTAGAACGGTCTCGCCATTCGGGCCTGCGGGCCGCACTGATTCTGGGCGCTACCGACCGCGATTTCCCGCCCCTCCCGCCGGAAGACGTGATTTTCAATGACGCCGAGCGGGATCAACTCGATGCCTCTGGCGTGAGGATGGGGCCGACCAGTCAACTGCAGCTCTTCCAGGAGCAGTACTTCACCTATGTGGCTTTGACCCGTGCCTCCGAACGTCTGTGGCTGAGCTACCCCCTTGCGGACGAGGATGGGCGGGCGCTCTCGCCTTCAGCGGTCATCCGGCGCGTGCTGCAATCGTTCGTCGAGGTGAACACGGAAAGTCTGGGTGACGGCACGGGGCTACCGGCCGCAATGGCCATTTCCACGCCGTCGCAGCTGGCGGCAGCGCTCACCCAGGCCCTGCGCATCCATCGCTCTGGTTACCCGCTGGATCCCATTTGGCTGGATCTTTACCAGTGGGCCGTTTCCGATCCGGCATTACGCCAGCAAGTGGCACCTACGTTGGCCGCCCTGCGGTATGAGGAGTGGTTCCGGGAGCGCACGGCTCCGCTGGGCCCCCAGTTGGCTCTACAGCTATATGGCGAACATCTGGTTACTAGCGTGAGCAGGCTGGAGTCTTTTATTGCGTGTCCTTTCCAGCACTTTATCGAATATGGGCTGAGGCTGAAGGAACGGCCGCAGTTCCAGGTGTCGGCGCCGGAATTGGGGATGTTCTATCACGCAGCCATGAGTCTGTTTGTGCGGGGGCTGATTCAGGAGGGCGTTGGCTGGGATACCTTGACCCCTGCGGAGGCCGCACAGCGAATGGACCGGGTTGTCGACCTGCTGGCACCCCGCCTGCAGAGTGAGATCCTGCTTTCCAGCCCACAGCACCGGTACCTGCTTCATGTGCTCCGCCGGACGCTGCAATCGAGTCTGACCTTCCTGGGCGAGCATGTCCACACCGGGGGGTTCCAGCCCTTATGGGTGGAGCTGCCCTTCGGCGAAAATCTCCCGGGCGGCTTGCCGCCGGTGGAGGTGCTACTGGAGGGAGAGCGGAGCGTACGCTTGCGTGGGCGGATTGATCGGGTGGACGGCTATCAGGCGATGGATGGCACCTGGTTCCTGCGAGTAATTGACTACAAGAGCAGCGCACGATCCCTGAACCTGGGAAGCTTCTTCTCTGGGTTCTCCTTACAATTACTGCTCTATCTTTACGCGGTGGTCACTCATTCGCCTGCGTTAATGCAGGCGCCGGCCCTGCCGGCCGGGGGGCTTTATTTCCCGATTTACGATCCCATCGAGCGCCTGGCTCGCCCGGAGTCGCAGGAGCAGATTCTTGCGCTGCGGCGGAAGCAGTATCGTGCGAAGGGTATCATTGCGGCCAACCCCGAAATCTTCACCCAGATGGATCCGGGTGAGTTGGGGCTGATTCAGGCGAAACTGAAGAAGGACGGCACGTTCTACAAGAACTCGTTGGTGGCGGATCCTGTACAGTTCAACCTTCTGTTCAGGCGTCTGGAACATCTGGTTCGGCAATCGGCTAGCCAGCTACTTCAGGGTGATGTTACAGTAGCACCGGTCAAGGTGGCGGCTACTTCGCCCTGTACTGTCTGCCGCCTTCGCGCTGTTTGTCAGTTTGACCCGCTGGTCGCTGGGCAGTGCTATCGGTCGGTGAAACTGCTGAAGTCAGAGGAAGTGTGGACCCAGCTCGAAGCGGAAGGGGGGAAGAACGGTGAGTAGTCCACGTTGGACCGCTGAGCAAGAACAGGCAATCAAGGCCGGGGGCAACAATATCCTGGTCGCGGCGGCCGCCGGTGCCGGCAAAACCGCAACGTTGGTGGAACGGGTTATTCGCCGTCTCGCCGATCCACAAGACCCCCTGGATGTTGATCGATTGCTGGTGGTTACCTTCACCGAAGCGGCCGCCGCCGAAATGCGCGAGCGCATTGGCAGTGCACTGCAGACCGCTCTGGCGCAACAACCGGAAAACGCCCGGCTGCAACGGCAGCTGGCCTTGCTGGGACGCGCTTCGATTTCGACGCTGCACAGCTTCTGTCTGGGGCTCTTGCGCCAATACTTCTACCGCCTGGGGCTTGACCCGGCTCTGACCGTCATGGGCGAGCATGAGGCCATGCTGTTGCGCCACGAAGTGCTGGATTCGTTGTTCGCCAAACGGTTTGACGCCGAAACGCCAACTGGCGCCGAACTGCAGGGCGGCGACGGTCCGTTTTTTGCACTGGTGGAGCGGTATGGTGGTGGCCGCGACGACGAAGGGCTGAAGCAGCTGGTGCTAGCCCTGTACGACTATGTGCAGAGCCTCCCCTGGCCGGAGCAGTGGTTGGCGGAAGCGGCGGCAAGTTTCGCTGTGGCGCCTGAGGCGGCCATCGAGTCACTGCCCTGGTGGCAGACACTGTACACTCAAATGCGGTTGGAGCTAATCCAGGCGACTACTGCACTGGAGGCTGCGCTCCGCCTTACCCGACTGCCGGGCGGCCCTGCGGCCTATTCGGATACCTTGCAGCGGGAATTGGAGACGACTCAGGTGGCGCTGGCCGCGCACAGCAAGTGGGAGGAGCTTGCACCTGCCGTGTCAGCCATTGTCTTCGAGCGCCTGCCCAGCATGAAAAAGGGCTCGGCCGACGAGCACCTGCAAGAACAGACCAAGAAGCTGCGAGACCAGGCACGGAGGGCCGTGAAGGGCTTGCAGGAGGTCTACTTCAGCCGCACGGCGGCCGAGTGGGTTTCGGATTTGCAGTGGGTTGCACCGCACCTCCTCACCCTGGTGGAGTTGGTGCAGGAGTTCGATGGCTCCTTCCGCCGCGCAAAGGCTGAACAGAGCACCGTTGACTTCAACGACCTGGAGCGGTTCGCACTGAAGCTGCTGATCGACTCTGAAGCGTCGACCGGGGAGTTCCGCCCTTCCGATGTCGCCAGAGAACTGCGGGAGCGGTATGCCGAAGTCCTGGTAGACGAATACCAGGATATTAACAGCCTGCAGGACGCCATTCTGGCAATGGTAGCCCGCGCCGATATCCCCAACCGCTTCATGGTGGGGGACGTCAAACAGTCGATCTACCGTTTCCGGCACGCCAACCCCAGCCTCTTCCTGCGGAAATACCTCTCCTATGAACCGTGGCGGGAGGCGGACTTGGCAGCCGAAGTGGCGCAGGTCTCCGCGGGCGAGGGCAGCACAGGGGAGACCAACGGGCGGCGAATCGTGCTGGGGGCAAACTTCCGCAGCCGTTCCGGCGTTGTTAACGCGGTCAATTTCCTCTTCCGCCAGATCATGACGGTCTCGGTCGGTGAAGTTGGCTATGACAAGGATGCCGAACTGGTCTGCCGGGCGAGCTACCCCATCCGCGAAGACGGAGTTGACGGGGAGTACCCCGTCGAAGTGCACCTGCTGGATCGCACGACAGAAGTGGAGGCGGTCCAGTCTGCGGCTGACGAGCTCGCCGAAGCAGATGCGGACTCTGAGCCTGCGGCAGCAGTAGTAGATGTCCTCCAGGAGTTGGCCGAGTTGACTGCGGCAGAGCGTGAAGCGCGCCTTGTCACCCGCCGGATCAAGGAGATGGTGGATGGCACTGCCGAACAGCGGCCCATGTTGGTCTATGACAAGGAACTGCAGGGATACCGCCGCTTGCGTTTCCGCGACATCGTGATTTTGCTCCGGGCAACCTCCGGTCGCGCAGACCTGTACCTGGAGGCCATGAACCAGGCCGGCATTCCGGCATATGCCCAACTCAACACCGGTTACTTCGCCGCAACCGAAGTGGCGGTGATGTTGAGCCTGCTCCAGGTGCTCGACAACCCCCGACAGGACATTCCGCTGGTGGCAGTGCTTCGTTCACCCATTGTGGGCCTCAACAGCAGCGAGTTGGCACGCATTCGGCTGGCCGAACCGAAAGCCAGCTTCTATGACGCCCTGAAGGCAGCCAGCGAAGTGGAGGACAACACCGGTCTGGCCGCGGCGCTGAAGAAGTTCCTTCAGGCGCTGGAAGAGTGGCGCACCGCGGTGCGGCGCACTCCCCTGTCACAGGTGGTTTGGCGGATTTATCAGGAGACCGGGTACCTGCGCTATGTAGGTGGCATGCCCGGAGGGGTTCAGAGACACGCCAACCTTTTGGCCCTGTACGACCGCGCTCGGCAGTTTGATCAGTTTGCCAGGCAGGGGCTGTTCCGTTTCCTGCGGTTCATTGAACAACTACGGGAGAGCAACACGGACCTGGGGGCTGCTCCGGCGCTGGGCGAGGGCGAAGATGTGGTCAGGGTGATGTCGATTCACAAGAGCAAAGGCCTGGAGTTCCCCGTTGTTTTTGTGGCCGACATGGGCAAGTCTTTCGGCCGCCAAGACCAGCAGGGCGACTTGCTATTGCAGCGGCACCTGGGCTTTGGCCCTCAGTTGATCGATCCGGAGCAGCGGACCAAGTATCCTACTCTTGCCTGGCATGCGGTGCGCGAGGCGATTCGGCTTGAAGCTTTGGCCGAGGAGATGCGTGTGCTCTATGTCGCATTGACCCGCGCCAGAGAGCGGCTCATTTTGGTCGGGTCTGTGCGAGGATTACCGGAAGCGATCGGCCGGTGGTCCATGACCGCAGCCAGCCAGGGCTGGGCTCTTCCCGACTCGTTGCTGGCGACGGCCAGCACTTACCTCGATTGGATTGGCCCGGCTCTAGCCCGCCATCAAGACGGGGCAGTCCTGCGGCCGGAAGTCACTGCGCCGGGGCCGGAGACGGCCGTGGCAGCGGATGCCTCGCGGTGGACCATTCACCTGTGGGACGCTGAAGCCCAGCAGTCCCTGGTGCAGCCTGACCAGACGGATGCCGCGGTGACGGTGGACTGGGCGCAGGTTTTCGCCCTGCAACCGTTGGCCATCACATGTCGCACCGACACACCGCAGGAACTGGAGCGCCGCTTCAGTTGGCAGTATCCCTTCGTCGGAGGCGTCAGGCGGTTTGCCAAGCTATCCGTCACCGAATTGAAGGGCCATTTCCAACCCGAAGGGGAGGACGCATTGCCTGGTGCTGCGATACCCGCAGTAGCGGAAGAGGCCCCGGCTGGCACCGTGGTTTCAGGCCGGAAGCCCGCGGCCCGAATGGGTGGGCGGCTGGAACGTCGCCCCCAGTTCTTGCAGGAAACCCGAAAGAGCATGAGCTCGACCGAGTTTGGTACACTGATGCACCTGGTCCTGCAGCATCTCGACCTGACACAGCCCCTGGATGTGGTGAACGTCGACGTCCAGGTCGCCCAACTCACAGAGCGACAACTCATCACTCCGCAGCAGGCAGAGGTGGTCGACCGGCAGGCGATCGCTGCGTTCTTTGGCACTCCGGTTGGACAGCTAATGCGATCGAATCCGGACGGCGTTCGTCGGGAAGTATCGTTTACATTGGGGCTTCCCGCGGCGGAAGTGTACACGGATCTGGAACCAGCTACGACAGCCGGGGAGATCGTGGTCGTGCAGGGCATGATTGACGCCCTGGTGGAGTCCGGCGATGGCTTCATTCTCGTCGATTACAAGACCGACAAACGCGACCCGGAAGAGGCCGCCAAGGCATACCACGGGCAGGTGCAGATCTATCGTCGTGCCGTCGAAGAGATCCTGAACAAGCCGGTACGGGAGGTCTTCCTGCATTTTCTTGTGGGCAATCAGTCTGTTCGGGTCTGACGCGTCTTGCAGAGAGCCGAACCTTTTCTACTGGTTTGTGCGTCCTAAACACAGAAACACGGGAGAGCGCCCCGCTGTTTGGAATGGTCCGGGCGTGGTATAATACTAAAGTTGCAGCCGAATCCAAAGGCTGGGTATCCTGTATGTGGCCTTGTGCTATCCAGGCCATATACTGACTTTTGAGGGGGAGAATAGATGAAGGCCACATGGGACAAGTTAGAGAAGAACTGGATGCAGTTTGAAATTGAGGTTGAACCTGAGAAGTTCTCTCAGGCTATCGACTCTGCCGTTCGCAGCCTTAACCAGAAGGTCACCGTTCCGGGTTTCCGTCGCGGGAAGGCACCCCGTGCTCTCATCGAGCGGAACTACGGTAAGGAGGCTCTGGTGCAGGAAGCGATCGAACAGCTTCTCCCCCAGGCCTATGCGACCTCGTTGGCCGAGAATAACGTGGAGCCCATCGACCAGCCGGAAGTCGAGTTGGTTCAGACCGAAGAGGGCAAGCCTTTCATTTTCAAGGGCAAGGTTCAGGTCCTGCCCGAAGTCAAGCTGGGCAAGCTCTCGGGCTTTGATCTCACCAAGACTGTTGTAGAGCCCACGACTGAGCAAGTGGACGCGGAACTGGAAGCGCTGCGTGAGCGGGCTGCCACTCTGGTTGCCGACGAGTCCGGCGAGGTCAAGCAGGGCTCATTTGCCATTATCGACTTTGAAGGCTTTGTCGACGGCGAGGCTTTTGAAGGCGGCAGGGCCGAGAACTACACCCTCGAAATTGGATCGGGTTCGTTCATCCCCGGCTTCGAGGAGCAGTTGGTTGGCGCCAAGGTTGGCGAAGCCCGTGATGTAAAAGTTTCTTTCCCTGCCGAATACCATGCCGAACATTTGGCGGGTAAAGAGTCGTTATTTAAAGTGACGGTGCGTGAGGTCAAGCGGAAGGATCTGCCGGAACTGAATGACGCCTTCGCTGCTGAAGTGAGCCAGTTCCAGACGCTGGCTGAGCTGCGGGCCGACATTCAGAAGCACCTGAAGGAAGATGCCGAGGGCAATGCCGACCGCGAATTCCAGAACAAGCTGGTTGAGGCTGTCGCCGCTGATGCCACCGTGGAGATCCCGAAAGTGCTGATTGACCGGCGCATCCATGAAATGATTCACGACTTCGAGCATACGCTGGCGAATCAGGGTTATTCGCTTGAGCTCTGGCAGCAGGCGACCGGCAAGAGCCACGAAGACCTGCACAAGGAGTTCGGCGAGCCGTCTACCAAGAGCGTGCGGAACGACCTGGTACTCGGCACGATCGCCAAGCAGGAGAACCTGAACGTGACCGAGGCCGATATCGAGGCTGAGTTCGACGAAATGCTTGCCCGGTATCCCGGTCAGGAGCAGGCCGTGAATCAGCTGCGCAAGGATGCCGGCTATCGGGATCGCGTGCGGGAAGCGCTGTTGGTCCAGAAGACCGTCCAGCATCTCGTTAACTTGAATAAGGCCCCGCAGGCATAGCCACTCTGGCATAGATTGCGGGGAGAAGGAGGTCCGGTTATGGGCTACTTAGTCCCAGTGGTGATCGAGCAGACCAATCGCGGCGAGCGGTCGTATGACATCTACAGCCGGCTGTTGAAGGACAGAATCATCTTCCTTGGCACCCCTATCGATGACCAGGTTGCCAACGTGATCATCGCTCAGCTGCTTTTCCTGGAGAGCGATGACCCCGACAAGGAGATTAACCTGTATATTAACTCGCCCGGTGGGTCGGTCTCTGCCGGACTGGGCATTTACGATGCCATGCAGCACATCAAGTCGCCGGTGAATACCACGGTGGTAGGGCTGGCTGCTTCCATGGGTGCCGTTCTGCTCGCAGGCGGTACAGGGAAGCGTTTTGCCCTGCCGAATGCCCGGGTCATGATTCACCAGCCGCTCATTCAGGGCGGACTTGGCGGGCAGGTCACTGACATCGAAATTACGGCCAAGGAACTGCTCAAGACCAAGGAACAGATGGCCGGAATTCTAGCCAAGCACACTGGTCAGCCGCTGGAGCGGGTCAAGGAGGATACCGAGCGCGACCGCTGGATGTCCGCCGATGAGGCAAAGGCGTACGGACTGGTGGACGAGGTGGTACACCCCAAGGATAAGGCGAGCAAGCGCTAGGCAAAGAGGGGTGGGGGAATGTTCAAGTTCACGGGTGAGGATAAAGGCCAGCTGAAGTGTTCCTTCTGCGGCAAATTCCAGGATCAAGTCAAGCGGCTCGTCGCAGGGCCTGGCGTCTACATTTGCGACGAGTGTATTGAACTCTGCAATGAGATCATCGAGGAGGAGCTGAACGAAGAGGTCGACTTCGAACTGAAAGACGTTCCTAAGCCGACCGAAATCAAGTCCATCCTTGATCAGTATGTCATCGGGCAGGAGCGCGCCAAGCGGACGTTGGCAGTGGCGGTTTACAACCACTACAAGCGTATCAACATGGGCGGCAAGCTGGATGATGTCGAACTGCAGAAGTCAAACATTGTCATGCTGGGCCCGACCGGTAGCGGAAAGACACTTCTGGCGCAGACCCTTGCCAAGATCCTGAACGTCCCCTTCGCAATTGCCGATGCAACTTCGCTGACTGAAGCCGGTTATGTGGGTGAGGACGTTGAAAACATCCTCCTCAAGCTGATTCAGGCGGCGGATTATGACATCGAGAAGGCCGAGAAGGGCATCGTCTACATCGACGAGGTCGATAAGATCGCCCGTAAGTCGGAGAACCCTTCGATTACCAGGGACGTTTCCGGTGAGGGTGTTCAGCAGGCCCTGCTGAAGATCCTGGAGGGCACTGTGGCTTCGGTGCCGCCCCAGGGCGGGCGGAAGCACCCGCACCAGGAGTTCATCCAGATCAACACGACCAACATTCTCTTCATCTGTGGTGGCGCATTTGACGGTGTTGACAAGATCATCTCCAGCCGGATCGGCAAGCGGGGCATGGGCTTCGGCGCCGACATTCGGCCGAAGAAGGATCAGAACGTGGGCGAGTTGCTGAAGCAGATTCTGCCGGAAGACCTGCTCAAGTTCGGTCTAATCCCGGAGTTTGTTGGGCGCCTCCCCGTCATTGTGACACTGGATGCGCTGGATGAAGAGGCTCTGGTTCGCATTCTTCTTGAGCCGAAGAACGCCCTGGTGAAGCAGTATCAGAAACTGCTCCAGATGGATAACATCGAGCTCGAGTTCAAGGAAGAGGCCATCCGGGAGATCGCCAAGGAAGCGCTGAAGCGCAACACTGGCGCTCGTGGCCTGCGGGCCATCATCGAGGACGTTATGCTAAATGTGATGTACGATGCACCTTCACGCACCGACGTCGCCAAGTGTGTGGTGACGAAGGACGTCGTCGAGAAGAAAGAGGAGCCCCTGCTGGTGACTGCGGACCCGAAGGCACGGCGTGCCAAGAAGGAAGAGTCCGCCTGAGCCTGACCAAATCGGAAGGGATCCCGTGCCATAGGACACGGGGTCCCTTTTTGCTATTGTCGTGACTTCCCGGAAGTGAGATAACAGAAGGGATGTAGTTTTTTCGGGAGGGCGGCAGTTTTGGCAACCAGTCCTGAACTCATGACGCAGCAGCGCAGCCGGTTCTCGGTCGTCGATCTTTCCATGGTAGCGATCGCCCTGATCTGGGGCATTAACGCTCCGGTGGTGAAGGGGTCGATGGTTGGGTGGGACCCACTGGCATATAACGCGTTGCGGTTCGCCGCAGCCGCCATCGTTCTCTTCGTGTTTGTCGTCTCAACCGACCGGAACTGGCGTTTACGGGGGAAGGACCTTTGGGCGGTCATCGTCTTGGGGGCAGTGGGCAACGGCGTCTATCAGTACCTGTTCATCGCAGGCATGGCCAGGGCTGCGGCCGCCAATATCTCATTGATCATCGACATGGCGCCGTTGGCCGTCACTCTTTGGAGTGGACTGACCGGCCTGGACCGGATCAACCGGTGGATCGCCGGCGGGGCGGTTCTGTCGGTGGCGGGAGTTGTCATGGTAGCTCTGGGCGGAGATGGTGGTCTACACCTATCGGGCAGTGCCCTGGTCGGTGACACAATGGCGTTGGGGGCTATGATTTGTTGGGCGGCTTATACCGTATACGCACAGCCGTTGATGGAGCGGGTCGGCTCTTCGCTCCGCGTCACGGCCTGGACCATGCTGGTCGGCGCCGCATTTAACCTGGCCATAGGCGTACCGGCTTTGTTGCGCCAGGACTATCATGTTGTTACCTGGTTATCCGCAGGGGGCATGGCCTTCTCGGCGCTTTTCTCCCTGGTGGTCAGTTACGTTGTGTACGCATGGGCAGTCACCCGGATTGGTGCCGTGCGAACCGCCATTTATCTTAGTCTCGTACCGATTCTGGCCGCTCTGTTCGCCTGGGTGATGATTGGCGAGCGCTGGGTCTTGATGCAGTGGGCCGGGTCTATTCTGGTGGTATTTGGCGTCACCGTGGCCAAGTTGGAAAGCCATCAGTCTTGAAACCAGCGACCGTCGCGCAGCGGCAGCAACCTGAGGTTGCTGCCGCTTTTTGGGTGTTGGAATCCACCAAACAGCGGGGAGGGATACTACAAGGCAGACCAGAGAACGGAAGGAGTAACTGGCCATGTTGTCGTTGGGCAGTATCCTGATGGTCCTGCAGGTGATCTTCGGGATCGTCATCGCCGTCTATTTCTGGAACCTGCTGCGTACGCAAACCGGCAGCAAGGCAGCCGTAGAGAAAGAGTCCAAGAAGGAAATGGAGAAATTGCGGGGGTTGCGGGCCATTAGCCTTACCGAGCCCCTGGCCGAGAAGACCAGGCCGAAATCCTTCGACGAGATCGTCGGGCAGGAAGAGGGGCTCAAGGCGTTGCGGGCTGCTCTTTGTGGGCCCAATCCACAGCATGTGTTGATCTACGGGCCACCCGGGGTTGGCAAGACCGCGGCGGCCCGACTTGTACTGGAGGAAGCCAAGCAGACGCCGCTCTCTCCGTTCCGACCGGACGCTGTTTTCGTGGAACTGGATGCGACCATCGCCCGGTTTGATGAACGAGGCATCGCCGATCCGCTGATTGGGTCGGTGCATGACCCCATTTACCAGGGCGCTGGTCCATTAGGGATTGCCGGCATTCCACAACCAAAGCCGGGTGCCATTACGAAGGCGCACGGCGGCATTCTTTTTCTGGATGAGATCGGCGAGTTACACCCCATCCAGATGAACAAGCTGCTTAAGGTGCTGGAGGACCGCAAGGTCTTTTTTGAGTCAGCCTATTACAGCGCCGAAGATCCCAACGTGCCCAGTCATATAAAGGATATCTTCGAGAATGGTCTGCCTGCAGACTTTCGTCTTGTAGGTGCGACGACTCGCCCCGCCCATGAGATCCCTGCGGCTATCCGTTCCCGTTGCATGGAGATCTTCTTCCGGCCCCTTTGGCCGTCAGAAGTGGCGCAGGTTGCGGTGCGGGCTGCCGAGCGAATTGGCTTTCAGCTAGACTCGGGAGCGGTCGAGGTGATCAAGCGGTATGCCACCAATGGCCGAGAGGCGGTCAACATTGTGCAGATTGCCGCTGGCGTCATCTTGCGGACAGGAGAGACGGTGATCCCAGCGGACGAAGTGGAATGGGTCGTTACCAGCGGCCAGCTACAGCCCCGCCCGGACCGTCGGGTGCCGCCTCGCCCATTGGTGGGCATCGCGAATGGGCTGGCGGTTAGCGGCCCTAACGTAGGGCTTCTGCTGGAGTTGGAGGTAGATGCACGTCCGGCCGCCCACCGGGGAAGGGGCTCGGTCATTGTAACCGGCGTTGTCGACGAGGAAGAGGTCGGCGCTCCCGGGCATACGCTGCGGCGGAAGTCGATGGCCAAGGGGTCGGTGGAGAACGTCCTGACCGTCCTGCAGCGGTACCTCGCAGTGAATCCCCGCGATTACGATATTCATGTCAACTTCCCGGGCGGGATTCCTGTAGATGGGCCCAGTGCGGGGGTGGCTATTGCGACGGCCATTTACAGTGCGATCACGGACCAGCCCATTGACAACCATTTGGCCATGACCGGGGAGGTCTCTATTCGGGGCTATGTAAAG
Source organism: Mycobacterium leprae (assembly GCA_050262655.1). Taxonomy (GTDB): domain Bacteria; phylum Bacillota; class Sulfobacillia; order Symbiobacteriales; family Symbiobacteriaceae; genus DASXVX01. The sequence continues at coordinate 18,360 of JBLNEM010000489.1, forward strand.
CCTGTAGGCGGCGTCATGGCGAAAGTAGAAGCCGCACGGCACGCCGGGTGCACACGAGTGCTGATTCCCCAGGACAACTGGCAGGCCGCTTTCGGTCACCTACAGGGGGTTCGGGTGGTCCCGGTCAGTCAGCTTGACGAGGTGTTTGACCTGGCATTCGAACCCGAACGGCGGGATCCGGTTTCGGCAGAGAAGGAGGCACTATTGCCGGCATTTGTGCTGGACGGGCCCCATCCTGTGCCGGTTGCGGGTGGAGGGTACGTGCATACCCTGCCAGAGCCCAGCGAAAGCTAACCTTGTTTCCCCCCGAGGTTGGCAGGGAATTTCCTTCCCACTGGAATTAAACGCCGGAACGGTCCGAACCTTGGGGGGGGATCGTCTCGTCTTAAGATCATGTAAGGCTCTAGCAGTTAGGCCGATGTCCAACGGATAAATATGCTAGAATCTAAATCAAGGCGGATTACCCAGGAGGTGACGCGGATGGCCTACGAGAAAAAGGGCAAGCTTACGGAACTTCCTCTTTTGCCCTTGCGCGGCCAGATCGTGTTTCCTAGTCGTATCGTCCCCCTGGAAGTCGGCCGGGAGAAGTCGGTCAAAGCAGTTGATCAGGCGATGCTCGAGGACCGGCTCATGGTGCTCGCCATGCAGCGGGACACCAAAGTCGACGATCCAGGCCCGGACGATATCTATGGCGTTGGCACCATCGTTGAGGTCAAGCAGGTTGTAAAGGTGCCCGGCGGAACGATCAAGGTGGTTTTCGAAGGGATTGCCCGAGCTCGGATCGATCATTACGCGGAAGAGGCCCCCTACTTCCGTGTTGCGGTTGAGGAAATTCGGGAGGAGCAGACCAAGAACGCCGAAGTCGAGGCGCTCATGCGTATGGTTGTCAACCAGTATGAGCGGTACACCAAGGCGTCCAAGAAGGTGCCGCCCGAGAACCTGGTAACAATCGTTCAGGTAGACGAGCCGGGAAGGCTGGCAGACACCATTGCTGCCGACCTGACCACGCTGAAAATCGAGGATCGGCAATCGATCCTCGAGGCCTTCGATGTGATTCGGCGGCTTGAGCGGGTCAGCGACATTCTCACCAATGAGATGGAAGTGCTTGAGCTGGAGCGCAAGATCAACGTGCGTGTCCGCAAGCAGATGGAGAAGACCCAGCGCGAGTACTACCTGCGTGAACAGATCAAGGCGATCCAGAAGGAATTGGGGGAACGGGACGAAAAAGGCACCGAGGCCGATGAATTCCGTTCCAAGATCGACGAGGCGAAGTTGCCGGACGACGTGAAGGAGAAAGCTCTGCGCGAGGTCGATCGGCTGGAGAAAATGCCGCCGATGGCTGCCGAAGCGGTCGTAGTGCGGAACTACCTGGAATGGCTGACAGCCCTGCCATGGAGTACGCTGACCGAAGACGAAATCGACCTGAAGAAGGCAGAAGAGGTTCTGGAATCCGAGCACTTTGGCCTGAAGAAACCAAAGGACCGGATCCTGGAGTACCTCGCTGTGCGCAAGCTAGTCGACAAGATGAAGGGGCCGATCCTCTGCCTGGGAGGGCCTCCTGGTGTCGGCAAGACGTCACTCGCGAGATCGGTTGCCAACGCCCTGGGACGCAAGTTCGTCCGTATCTCATTGGGTGGCGTGCGTGACGAAGCCGAGATCAGGGGACACCGGCGGACCTACGTGGGAGCCATGCCGGGCCGGATCATCCAGGGAATGCGTCAGGCGGGAAGCAAGAACCCGGTCTTCCTGTTGGACGAGATTGACAAGTTGGCGTCTGATTTTCGCGGTGATCCCACTTCGGCTCTCCTGGAGGTACTGGACCCCGAGCAGAACAACACCTTCTCGGACCATTACATCGAGGTGCCCTTCGATCTCTCTGACGTGCTCTTCATCATCACGGCCAACGTGGTCTGGAACATTCCGCGGCCGTTGCTGGACCGCATGGAACTGATCACCATCTCCGGGTACACCGAAGATGAAAAGGTTGAGATCGCCAAGCGACACTTGCTGCCCAAGCAGCGGAAGGACCATGGCCTCACCGAGGAGACCTTTGAGGTTTCCGAAAACGTGTTGCGGGCCATTGTACGGGAATACACCCGGGAAGCCGGGGTACGCAACCTGGAACGGACCATCGCGAATGTGTGTCGGAAAGCCGCACGCGAGATTGCCCGCGGTGATGCCGCTGCGGTGCGGGTGACCACCCAGAACCTCCACAACTACCTGGGAGCCCCGCGTTACCAGTGGGGCAAGCGGGCGAAAGAGGACGAAGTGGGTGTCTCGACCGGCATGGTCTACACCGAGGTGGGCGGCGATGTGATGCCCATCGAAGTGACGGTCATGAAGGGTAAGGGCAATCTCCTGCTCACCGGCAAGCTTGGCGAAGTCATGCGGGAGTCGGCCCAGGCTGGTTTCTCCTACATTCGCACTCGGGCCAAGGACCTGGGGATTGACGAGGACTTCCATACGAAGTACGACATCCACATCCATGTTCCCGAAGGTGCGGTGCCCAAGGAAGGCCCATCGGCCGGTATTGCGATGGCAACTGCCGTGATCTCGGCCTTAACCGGGCGCCCCGTGAGGGCAAATGTCGCGATGACCGGTGAGATCACCCTGCGCGGGCGGGTACTACCCATCGGCGGGGTGAAGGAGAAGTTGCTTGGGGCACATCGGGCCGGTATTACCGACATCCTCCTGCCAAAAGAGAATGAAAAGGACCTGGAGGAGGTCCCGGGCAACATTCGCAAGAAGCTGGAGATCCATCTGGTAGAGCACATGGATGAGGTCCTGCGCATCGCTCTGACGGAGCCCAAGGAGGACGACGTGCCGCTCATGCCGCCGTCGCTGGGGCAGCCGGAGACTCAGGTGCCGGGTGGACCGCCGCCTGCCTGATTGTGATCAAGGGCGCCTGGGTCAAGGCGCCCTTTCCTTCTGCTTAGGGGGTATGACAGAATGGCGCTGTATGCCGAGTTTGTGCTCAGTGCAGCACGACCCAATCAGTTTCCGGGCGACAACTTGCCGGAGGTTGCCCTGGTGGGCCGCTCCAATGTCGGCAAGTCGTCTCTGATCAACAGTCTCACACGCATGCAAAAACTGGCCCGCACCTCCAACACGCCTGGCCGGACGCAGACCCTGAACTTTTACCGGATCTGGCCGGAGGGCAAACCACGGCTGAACACGCCCCAGGTAAGCGAGGGCGAAGAGCGGTTCACACTGCGGGGCGCAGCGCTGGATGCTGCCCGGGCCGGTCACGCTTTCTATTTCGTCGATATGCCGGGATACGGTTTCGCCAAGGTGTCGGAAACGCAACGACAGGGTTGGCGAAAGCTGATTGAGCATTATCTGACGAACCGGCCTAACATGGCGGCGGTCATTCAGATCGTCGACTTGAGGCACCCACCCACGGCAGACGACATCAGCATGTGGGAGTGGCTGCGTTATTATGGCAAGCGTCGGCTCTGTGTCGCCACCAAGGCAGACAAGATTCCTAAGAGCCAGCGAATCGCCCACCTGCAGCGGGCAGCGCGGGAACTGCAGCTTCCTGGAGTGGTCGCTCCCAATCCGCAGGCTCTGGGTGGACCCGAATCCGAGCCAATCCTGCTTTTCTCATCCGAGGAAGGAGTCGGCCGTGACGAATTATGGCCGTGGCTGTTGGCGCTCACTCGCACGTATGAGTAATAATATGCATAACTAAAGTAGTCTGAATGAAGTTGGTGTACCCCCTACCAATTTCGGGCTATGTAAGGTTTAATATAAGAAGAATCGCTTGGGGGGTTACCTACATGCGGCTATTGAACCCACTTCAGTGGCATTTTGGTCCGCGTACCTTTGCCACGTTGCTGACATGGGCGGTTGTGCCCGTCATCGTTGAGTCGTTCTTCGTCTGGCGTAGCTTCACGGCAAGCGCTACCTCTATTGGGTTGTCGTCGGCTCAGATCTCCAGCTTGACCCATAACATGTTGCGGACCTTGCTCTACGTATCTGTGCCGGTCCTTGTATTCTGCCTCCTGGCGGCTTGGCTTTTCGCATGGGTGGTCGTTCAGCCGTTATGGCGCCTGCGCAAGGCCATGGAAGAGATGAGTAAAGGGGATCTTTCGCAGGGGCCGGTACCAGTCACGAGTCGCGATGAGGTCGGGCAGATTACCGCAGCGTACAACATGATGGCTGCCAACCTGCACAACATGGTGCAGGAACTGGCTACGATTGCGAGGCATCTGGCTGAAGCCGGCGCCCGGCTTCAAGAGAGTTCGACCGCCACCGCTATGGCGGTAGCGGCCTCCGAGCGACATATTGACCGGATTCGCACCACAGCTGAAGCGCAGGCGGAACAGGCTGATGGCGGCGCTCGTGCCATGGGAGAACTGCGGGGAGCTGCCGAACAGGTGGCGACCTCGGCGGAATCTCAGTCCCGGGAAGTCGGCGAGGCGCTGGAGACCGTAAACCATGTGGCGAAGGCCGCTGATCAGGTCGCTCAGAGCACCGGTGTTGTGGCCGAAGCCGCTCAGAACACGCGCCAAGCCGCTGAAGCGGGCGATATAGCGGTTGACACAGTTGGCCAGTCCATGGACCGCGTCCGCGTCCGAGTTTTGGCGGCGGCCGAACAGGTACGGGCGCTCAGCGACAGCCTTACTCATGTGGACGAGATTCTACAGTTGATCACGGACATTGCCGGCCAGACCGATCTCCTGGCTCTGAACGCCGCCATTGAGGCCGCACGCGTGGGCGAATACGGCAAGGGGTTTGCCGTGGTTGCCGGAGAGGTTCGCCGGTTGGCGGACCGTTCCCGTACAGCTGCCGGCGAAATCGCCACGCGAGTCGAAGGCTTGCGGTCGGTAGCGCACGAAGTGGTCAATACCATGGAACTAGGCACGCAAGAAGTGAACCACGGCTCCATGCTGGCGAAGGAAGCGGGCGAGTCGCTGAACCGAATTCGGGCGGCCGTCGCCGATACCCAGCGCCAGGTTGAATCGATTTCCGCTGCTGCTGAAGAGATCGCCGCCGCCAGCAATCAGGTGGTCACGGTTACACATAACCTGTCGGCTATAGCGGAGGAGAATGCTGCAACGTCGGAGGAGATGCTTGCCAGTTCGCGATCTGTGACGAGCATCATCGCCGATGTGGACCAGAAGGCCAGGGACAACCAGTCATCGGTTGCGCCACTGGCGGCGGCATCTACGCAAATTCGCGGCAGCATGGATGAAATGGTTGCGTGTGCAACGCAGATTACCGCAACATCGGCTAAACTGCGTGAGAGTGTGGCGCGGTTCCGCCTCGTGTAACCACGACGATCTGGTGGGGCCCATCTCGGCCGGAGATGGGCCCTTCTTCTTGCCGACTTGACAGAACATATGTTTGTCATGGAGAATGGGGCAAAGGGGGTTACCAAGGTGCGTAAGGACCCGTTTGACGAATGCCCGGTGTATGAGACGGAACATCTGCGGTTCACTAAGGTGAGGCTGGATGACGCGGAGGACCTGTTGGCATGTTATTCCGATCCGGTGACCAAGGGCCAGATGAACAATGACAACTGCAGCGGCGATTGGCAGATCAGTACCCTTGATATCATGAAGCAGGGGATCAGGGCGTGGGAACTGGAGTTCGAGCGTCGGTTTTTCATACGGTGGAGCGTATATCACAAGCCTACAGGTAGGGTCATCGGTACGATCGAGATTGCCCCGGTACCGAACACGACACGATTCCTGGATGGTACGTGCGAGACAGGAATACTCAGGATTGACATCATATCGCACCTGGCGGTTGAGCCGCTGATCGCCGAGATTCTGCAGATGACAACTGACCGTTTCTACGCTGATTTCGGCATCAAGAACATCATCATCAAGGCCACTCAAGCGGACAAGGAGAGAACTCTTGCCTTGGACCACAGTGGCTTTCAAAGGCTGCCGGACGGGTTCATCAGGTATCCCGATTACTACATCAGGAAAGCGTGAACAGAAGAAGGGCCGGTGGAGGTACAAGCAACCTCTACCGGCCCTTTGGTTCTTCACGGATCATGCCCTGCTAGTCCCCTGCGGCTGCTTTCGAACCGATAGGCAGCTCAGCCAGGAGCATGCCAGCCAAGATCAAGCCGGCACCAATGTAGCCCCGGGTTGTGAGCACGTCGCCCATCAGCAGGTAGGAGAAGACTCCGCTCCAAACTGGCTCGGCTGAGAAGATCAGCGCCGTGTGGGTGGGCGTAGTGTACGGCTGCAGCACGTTCTGCAGCAGGAAGGCTGCGGCCGTGGCCAATACGCCGCAAATCAGCCATGCTGTCACCACGTGGGCCGGGCCCGACCACCACAGGACGCCAGTGACGCCCGGCGTCAGGGTTCCCCGGGTGGCCAGCTGCATGACCCACGACAGGGCAGCGGCGGTGCCGACCTGAATGACGGTCAATGCCACAGGGTCATTCGGCCCGGAATAGCGGCTGACAGACGCCACATGAAGGGCGAAGGCGACCGCACAAAGGAAGACCAGGAAGTCCCCATAGGTCGGCTTCAGGTCGGCGTTGAGGGAGAGCATCGCCAGACCGATGGTTGCTGTGGCCACGCCCAGCCAGGCGCCCGGGGAGGGTTTGCGCCGCAGCCATATGACGGCCAGGACGGGTACAAGCACTACCGACAACCCGGTGATGAAACCGGCTTTGCTGCTGGAGGTGAGGCCCAAGCCCACGGTTTGAAAGGCATACCCGGCAAACAGAAACGTTCCTACCAGCAGCCCAGCTCCCCATGTGCGGAGCGGCGCCTTGACCATTCGCCGCCAGAAGAAAGCGGCGAGAATCAGGGATGCCAACGTGAAACGGGCTGCCAGGAACCAGTAGGTAGGCACTCCGCCTGACTGTATGTCCGTCGCGCTCTTGACGACGGGAAAGGTGGCTCCCCATACGGCGGTAATGGCAAGCAGTATTAGATCCGCCTGCCAGGTTTTGACGCGCACGACGTTGTCCTCCAGTAGCTATATGAATATATTGCGCATGATTAAGGCTGATCCTTTGGGGCATCCAGTTTCATTCTCCCGGACCGCGCAAAATCCTGCCTGGACAGAGCAGTGGTTTCGGCGGGCGTCCAGGTAATGCCTAAAGTTGGAAACATGGTGTTCTTACGTAAAAATCTCCCAATAAACTATTGACGTTTTCTCCCAATTAGGTATAATCATTCTTGAGAGGATAGGTTGTGGCTAGACATACAGGCGATATAAAACGAAATGAAAGGTGTGAGTTAAGTGGATCAGGCTATGGTAGCGTCTACGGATCCGGTTGAGTCTCGGGGTGTGCTGCCCCTGATTCAGCTCATCGCCGACCTGATCGCCAAACGCTGCGACCGTTTCTTGAATAACCGCTATGGCCTAACCATGCCTCAGTACCTGGTGCTGCTGGCCGCTCGAAATGGGCGGGATGTGACACTGGGCGGACTGAGCGACGAACTCCACTGCAGTCGAGGAAACGTAACGGGTATCGTGGACCGTTTGGAGCGGGACGAATGGCTGAAGCGCGAGCGTAGCAAGGATGACCGGCGAGTCATTTGGGTTCGCCTGACCGAGAAAGGGAACCGGGTGACTGAGATCGAACGCGAACTGGTCCGGGAACTGGCCACGCTTTCGAAGGTGTGGACTCATCTGCAGCAAGGGCAGATGACCGAGATGCTGCTCCTGATGTACAAGGAACTGCAGGACTAAACACTGGTAGGCGCTTCTCTGAGCAGGGAAGCGCCTCAGTTATTACCGGTTGACCCGCCATTTCCCTAAAGGAAGCACTGAGCAGGCGTCGAAATCGTAGACCCTGGTCGGTGTACAAAGAGTAAAAGCAGAGGGCGGGCAAGGCATAGTCTATGGCTACTGCAATAATCGATACTCATAAAAGGAAAGCCGTACCTGCAGAACTGCTGATGGGCGAGTCCACGATGATGCGCTCCGTTACCATGGGCGACTTGCCGGCTCTACAGGCCTGGGATGAGGATCCGGAAATTGTTGCCTTGATGGGCCGGAAGTACGAAGAGACCAACACCGCGGACTGGTTTCAGTCGCTGCGCACAGAGCGTAATTGTCGTGCGTGGATGATCGAGACGAAAGAGGGCCGGCTGATTGGTGAACTGGAGTTGGCTCAACTCAACTGGCGCGTCGGCTCGGCCGAACTACGGATCTGCATTGGTGAGAAAGACTGTCGGAGCAAGGGCTATGGTACTGACGTAATCCGCAGTGCGATGCGGGTTGCTTTCCAAGGACTTCAACTGCATGAGGTTTACTTGCGAGTCTTTACGAGCAATGTAAGGGCAGTACGTGTTTACGAGCGAGTCGGTTTCCGGAAGAAAGCCCTCATGCCGGGGAGTGATCGGCGCCACGATCCGTCGGCGGTTCTGCTGATGAGCATCTCCCGGGAACAGTGGGCTAGCCGCCAGTTGAGGACGGCTGCAGAGCGGCTTGTGGTTGGTTAGTTGACAACCAGCCTCTCGCCGACATATGATGGGCGTATACACCATTTTCGTTTAACAGCGTTGATGCGGAGGAGTAGCCTGGTTAGCCGCCCCCAGCGAGGGAACCCCACCGGGTGCAAGGGTTCTCGGGTAGGTACCGGTGAATGTCGCCGCGATAGCTGCCCTCCTGAACGGCTAGGCCGCTAGGGAAGGCCGGGGTTGCCCGTTATAGCAGCAGAGAGTCCCGGCCGCTACCCGGCGGCAGGGGAAGTAAGGTGGTACCGCGAGCCCCGGCTCGTCCTTATAGGACGAACCGGGGCTTTTTGATTTGGGGAGGGCATCGCAATGGCAGACGAGGAAAAGGCGACTACTACCGAACTGGCATCCAAGTACGACCCGCAAGCGGTGGAAGGTGAGCTCTACCGGTACTGGACCGAGAGCAAGCTTTACCAGGCGCCGCTGGTCCCTGGCAAGGACCCCTATACCATCGTCATTCCGCCGCCCAATGTCACAGGTGTGCTGCATCTGGGTCATGCGCTGAACAACACGATGATCGACATCATGATCCGGTGGAAGCGGATGCAGGATCATCCGGCACTCTACCTGCCTGGTACCGACCATGCCGGTTTGGCGACCCAGATCAAGGTTGAAGAGGACCTGCGCAAGTCGGGCGGTCCGACACGCCACGAACTGGGCCGCGAGCGGTTCGTTGAAAAGGTCTGGGAGTGGAAGCACAAGTATGCGGGCACCATCACCGGCCAGCTGCGCAAGCTGGGTGTCTCCACGGACTGGAGCCGGGAATCGTTCACCATGGACGAGCGCCTCTCTAAGGCGGTGCGTGCCTTCTTCGTCCAACTCTACAACAAGGGGTTGATCTATCAGGGCACTCGCATTACCAATTGGTGCCCGAAGGACCGGACAGCCCTGTCGGACATTGAAGTGGAATACGAGGAGCGGGACAGCCATCTGTGGCACTTCCGCTATCCGCTGGTGGATGGCTCTGGCTATATCGAGGTAGCTACAACCCGCCCCGAGACCATGCTGGGCGATACAGCAGTGGCCGTGAACCCTGAGGACGAGCGGTATCAGCATCTGGTGGGCAAGCTCCTTAAGCACCCGGCTACCGGGCGCGAGATCCCCATCATCGCCGATTCTTATGTGGAAAAGGACTTCGGCACGGGTTGCGTGAAAGTCACGCCGTTCCACGATCCGAACGACTTTGATATGGGCGTGCGTCACCACCTGGAGATGATCCAGGTGATCGGCGGGAAGGGTGAGATCACAGAGGCGGGCGGCAAATACGCCGGTATGGACCGCTACGAATGCCGTAAGCAGATAGTGGCGGCGGCCGAGGCCGAAGGCTGGCTGGTGAAGATTGAGCCCTACAAGCATAACGTGGGTTGCTGCGCCCGTTGCGGCACCGTTGTGGAGCCGATCATCTCCCGGCAGTGGTATGTAAAGATGCGCCCGCTGGCCGAGCCGGCCATCAAGGCGGTCGAAGAGGGTCAGATCAAGTTCGTGCCCGAGCGCTTCACGAAGATCTACCTGCACTGGATGGAGAACATTCAGGACTGGTGTATCTCCCGGCAGATCTGGTGGGGCCATCGGATCCCCGTGTGGTATTGCGATGACTGCGGCAAGCAGACAGTGGTGGCCGAGGCGCCAACCGTCTGTGCGCATTGCGGCAGCCAGCATATCCACCAGGAAGAGGATGCGCTGGACACCTGGTTCTCGTCGGCGTTGTGGCCCTTCTCGACTCTGGGATGGCCCGACAAGACGCCCGACCTCAGCTACTTCTACCCCACCGATGTCCTGATCACGGCGTACGACATCCTGTTCTTCTGGGTGGCCCGTATGATCTTCGCCGGCATTGAGTTGACCGGCAAGGCTCCGTTCCACACGGTGGTACTGCATGGCCTGATTCGCGACGACAAGGGCCGGAAGATGTCCAAGTCGCTGGGGAACATCATCGACCCGCTCAATGTCATTGAGAAGTACGGCACCGATGCGCTACGGTTCATGTTGGTTACGGGTACCACACCGGGTAATGACAGCCGTTTCTATGTGGACCGGGTAGAGGCGGCCCGGAATTTTGCCAACAAGCTCTGGAATGCCAGCCGGTTCGTCCTGATGAACCTGGAGGACTGGCACCCGGGCCAGGCTCACGACGAGTACAACCTGACCGATCGTTGGATTCGGCACCGGTTCAACGAGACCACCAGAGAGGTGGACCGACTGCTGGGCGAATACCAGTACGGCGAGGCCGCCCGAGCCATCTATGACTTCATCTGGAGCGAGTTCTGCGACTGGTATATTGAGTTGGTTAAGGGCCGGCTGTATGCCAAGGAGGATCCGTCTCGCAGCGCCGCCCAGGAGACGCTTGCCGTGGTGTTGGAGGGGACGCTGAGGCTGCTGCACCCGTTCATGCCTTTCATCACGGAGGCCATCTGGCAGAAGCTCCCGTTCCGCACCGGCCTGATCGACATTGCGGGTGAAATCGCCCGTCAGAGCGGGCAGGAGAAGCTGAATCCGTCCATCTCGGTCACCACCTATCCGCAGTGGCAGTCGGCTCGGGAAGATACGGACGCCGCCACCCGCATGGGACTGATCATCGATGCGATCAAGGCGCTGCGTTCCATCCGGGCCGAATTCCGGCTGGGTGAACACGCCAAGATTGATGCCGTGCTGATGGCAAACACGGGCGAGGGCCTGGCGATTCTCAACGAAGGACGGACATTCATCGAGAGTCTGGGCAGGACGGCCAACCTTACCATTCAACCGGTATCGGCCGAGAAGCCGCACAACGCGGCGACGGCGGTGCTGGCGGGACTTGAGGTCTATGTGCCGGTCGGCGGTTTGATCGATGTGCCCAAGGAGATTGAGCGTCTGACCAAGGAAGCGACCGCAACTGAGGCGGACCTGACCAAGC
>JBLNEM010000490.1:0-13019 GCA_050262655.1 Mycobacterium leprae
CTGCCGCTCGTCTGTCTTGTTTTTAAAGGTTTCGTCGACGAAACGCGTTAAAAGGTACACACTCACGACGAAAATGTGGCCAAACCCACTCAAATGCGCGGCTCTGTCCGGAATTTAATGCTCTGGGAGGCCAGTCGCCTTTAAAAACGAGACAGTGGGGTGCGGCATGCCCGGGGCCGGGAGTAACAAGCTTGTTTCTAGCGGTGGGGGCAACACAGCGAGGGTCCGCCACGAGAGTGCAGAAGGCCGGGTGGGCGCGCCCCCATCCCGTTCGGATTCGCTAGAATCCGGGGGATGGGGGTGCCCTACCCGGCCGTTCGCTGGTCTTTCGTGGCAGCCCGAGCCACACGATGGGGGTGCCCCACCCGGCCGTTCGCTGGTCTTTCATAGCAGCCCGAGCCTAGTGCTTCTTCTCGTAAGGGATCCCGTCCGCCGCCGGGGGCACCGAGCGGCCGATCACGCCGGCCAGGGCCAGCATGGTGATCACGTACGGCGACATGGTCAGGAACTGGGCCGGGACGCTGACGCCGAGGATCTGGAAGAAGACGCCGATTGCGTCGGCAAAGCCGAAGAGCAGCGTGGCCCACATCGCCCCCACGGGATTCCAGCGGCCGAAGATCATGGCCGCCAGGGCGATGAACCCACGGCCGGCGGTCATGCCGGTGTTGAAGCGCGAGACCAGCCCGATCGAGAGGCTCGCCCCCGCCAGTCCGGCGAAGAGGCCGGAGAGGAGCACGCCCCAGTACTGCATGCGGTAGACGTTCACGCCGGTGGTCTCGGCCGCCAGCGGATGCTCGCCCACCGAGCGCAGCCGCAGCCCCCAGGGCGTGCGGAAGAGGGCGAACTGGGCGACGAAGGTGAGGGCGAAGGCGATCAAGACGAACAGGTTGATCTGGCCGATGTCCGGCACCTTGCTCACCGACGGCGACTGCCCGGCGTTCCAGACCTTGACCAGCATGAACTCGGTAAAGCCGGAGGCAAACGAGTTGATGGCGACGCCGCTGACCACCTGGTTGGCCTTGAACTGAATCGAGGTCACCGCATGGATAGCCGAGACCAGAACGCCCGCCACCACGGCTCCCAGCACCCCCGCCAGCGCCGACCCGGTGAGGAACGAGACATAGACCGCCGCCCAGGCGCCGGTCAGCATGATCCCTTCCAGGGCGATGTTGACCACGACGGCCCGTTCCGAGAAGATCCCGCCCAGCGCCCCCAGCAGCAGCGGGGTGGTGGAGCGCAGGGTGGAGACCAGAATGGTCGCCACGATCGTCAGCGGGCTCATACCTCCTTCACCTCCTTGGCGGTGTGCCGGTTCTTCAGGAAGCTCCAGAGGCCTTCGGCGGCCACGAAGAAGATCACGCTGCCCTGCACGATATAGATGACCGCCTTGGGGACCCCGGCAATGGCCTGCATCGCCGGGCCGCCCCGTTCCAGAGCCCCGAAGAGGAGCGCCGCCAGCACCACCCCGAAGGGATGGTTCCGGCCCACCAGCGCCACCGCGATGCCGTCAAACCCATAGCCGGCGAAGCCCGACGGCTCGTAAAACCGGCCGGCAATCGCCAGCGTCTGCACCCCGCCGGAAAGTCCGGCCAGCGCCCCCGAGAGCGCCATCGCCAGCACGATGTTGCCGGCCACGTTGATCCCGGCATACTCGGCCGCGCCGGGGCTGAGCCCCACCGCCCGGATCTCGTAGCCCGCCGCCGTCTTCCAGAGGAAGAACCAGACGATCGCCGCTGCCACCAGCCCGATCCAAAGGCCTGCGTGCAGGCGTGAGCCCTGAATCAGCCCCTGCGCCAGGGCCGCAGTAGGTCTCACCGTGGGCGTAGCGGCTCCGGCGGCCCCCGACGGCTCCCGCAGGTAGGCCATCAGCAGCCAGTTGGTAAAGTAGAGGCCGATGTAGTTCAGCATGATCGTGTTGATCACTTCATGGACGCCCCGGTACGCCTTCAGCAGCCCGGCGATGCCCGCCCAGACCGCCCCTGCTGCCATCGCCGCCAGCATGGCGAAGGCGGGATGCACCACCCCCGGCAGGACGAACCGGTAGCCCACCCAGGCCGCCGCCAGCTGACCCACCAGGTACTGCCCTTCCACGCCGATGTTGAAGAGGCCGCAACGAAAGGCCAGCGCCACCGCCAGACCGGTGAAGATCAACGGAATGGTGGAGACCAGCGTCTCGCCGAACATCTGGGGCTCGCCAAACACGGCGTGGCCAAACGCCTGATAGGCGGTTACCGGGTCGGCCCCCGCCAGCAAGATGAAGAGCGTGCCAACCAGCAGGCCCAGCAGCGTGGCCACCACCGGCACCGCCAGGCCGCGGGCGATCTCCCCTGCCCTGCTCATGCCTGCCCACCTCCCGCCATCAGGAGGCCCAACTGCTCTTCCCGGGCGCCCTTCCCCTCCACCTCCGCCAGAATCTCTCCCTTGTACATCACGAGGATGCGATCCGACAGCGCCATCACCTCATCCAGTTCCAGCGAGACCAGCAGCACGCCCTTGCCCTCATCCCGGGCCTGGACCAGCCGCTTGTGGATGAACTCGATCGCGCCCACATCCAGGCCCCGGGTAGGCTGCACCGCGATCAGCAGGTCGGGTTCCCGGGTCACCTCCCGGCCGATCACCACCTTCTGCTGATTGCCCCCGGAGAGGCCCCTGGCCAGATAGAGCGGCTCCGGCGGACGCACATCAAAACTGGTCAGAATCGACCGGGCGTGCTCGATCATCCGCCCCTGGCTCAGCACCCCCGCCACCGCATACCGCCGCTGGTTGCCGAGGACCGCGTTCTCAGCCAGGTTGAAGTCCAGCACCAGTCCCCGCTTCTGCCGGTCTTCGGGAATATGCCCGACGCCGGCATCCCGGATCCGCTTCGGGCTCTTGCCGGTGATCGGTTTGCCCTTCAGGAGCACTTCGCCGCCGGTCCCCCGCTTCAGCCCGGTGATCACCTGGACCAGTTCGGACTGGCCGTTGCCATCCACGCCGGCGATGCCGACGATCTCCCCGGCCCTCACCGTGAAGCTGACCCCTTTCAGGACCTCCGGGCCGTTGGGCTCCTTCAGGGTCAGCACTTTCACATCCAGCACGGCCTCTCCGGGGGTCGCCTCTCTCTTCTCCACCCGCAGCTTCACCGCCCGACCCACCATCAGGGCGGCCAGTTCCTCCTCGCTCCCGCCCCTGGCTGTCACGGTGTCGATCTTCTTCCCCCGCCGGATTACGGTGACCCGGTCGGCAAACTGGAGTACCTCTTTCAGCTTGTGGGTGATGATGATGATCGTGTGCCCCTGCGCCACCAGGGCGCGCATGATCTGCCCCAGTTCCGTGATCTCCTGCGGCGTCAGTACGGCGGTCGGCTCATCCAGAATCAGCAGCTCGGCGCCCCGCATCAGCACCTTCAGGATCTCCACCCGCTGCTGCTGGCCCACCGAGATGTTCTCCACCCTGGCCCTGGGGTCCACCTGGAGCCCGTACTTACGGGAGACCGCCGCCACATCGGCGATGCCCTTCGCCAGATCGAGAACGGCCCCGCCGGGCTCATGGCCCAGCACGATGTTCTCGGCCACCGTGAAGACGGGAATCAGCATGAAATGCTGGTGCACCATGCCGATGCCCAGGCTGATGGCGTGGCCCGGGTTCTGAATGCGGACCGGCTTCCCCTTCCATTCGATCGTGCCTTCGTCCGGGCTGTAGAGTCCGTACAGGATGTTCATGAGGGTGGATTTGCCCGCCCCGTTCTCGCCCAGCAAGGCGTGAATCTCGCCCTCGGCCACTTCCAGATCAATGCGGTCGTTGGCCACCAACGACCCGAATCGTTTCGTAATGCCTGTCAGTTTCAGCAGCATGTAGGAATAAAGGGCGGAACCCGTGGTTCCGCCCTTCCTCCCCCTTTCACGGGTTAGATACTCGGCACCGTCCAGGCGGGGACCGCCTTCGGATCGTTGGGCACCTTCACCGTACCGGCCTTGATGGCGGCGGCCCATTTGTCCACCAGCGCCTGGGTGCCGGCGGGCATCTTGTTCCACAGCGTGGAAGGCGCATAGCCCACGCCATCCTCTTTCAGCCCCAGCGTGGTGGTCTTCCCACCGGGGAAGGTCCCGCCCTGAGCCGCCTTGCTGATGTCGAAGACCGCGTTGTCCACCCGCTTCACCATCGAGGAGATCACGTTCTGCGGCGCCAGCTTGTTCTGGTCGCTGTCCACGCCGATCGCCAGCTTGTTCTGCTCCTTGGCCGCCTCGATCACGCCCTGGCCCGTGGCGCCGGCAGCGTGGAAGACAAGGTCGGCCCCCTGCCCATACATGGAGAGGGCGGTGCTCTTGCCCTTGGCCGGATCATCGAAGGCGCCGGCGTAAACGGTAAGGACCTTAATGGAGGGATCAATCGCCTTGATCCCTGCCTTGAAGCCGGCATCGAAGTGATGGATCACGTCGAAATCCATGCCGCCGACGAAGCCCACCGTCTTGGTCTTGGTGGTCTTGGCGGCGATGACGCCCATCAGGAAGGAGCCTTCCTCTTCCCGGAAGAGCACGGAGGCCACGTTGGGCCGACCGGTGACTTCAGAGTCGATGATGCCGAACTTCTGGTTGGCGTTCTGGGCGGCCATCTTGTCCACGGTGTCATGCATCAGGAAGCCGATGCCCCAGACCAGGTTGTAGCCGGCGTCCATCAGCGTCCGGAAGTTGACCTCATAGTCCTCGTTCCGGTGCGCCTCCACGGCCTTCACCTGCATGCCCAGTTCGGTCTGGGCCCGCTGGAGCCCACGCCAGGCGGCTGCGTTGAACGAGTCGTCGTTCAGGCCGCCAATATCGCTGGACATGGCCACCTTGTACCCACCGCCACCCGGGGCGATGCTGGTGCCGCCAGGCGTCTGGCTGGGCGGCGCGGTCTGCGGTGGTTTCGCCCCACCACAGCCGGATATTGCGGTTACGGCAATGACAAGCGCAAGAAGACTGGCCATCCATTTGCGAGGCATGGGCTGCACCTCCTGGTAGCTTTGCGTAGCCGCGTTAGTTTTACCAGGGGGCCGCCGCTTCAGCCGTTGAGTTGGCCGCAAGTCAGAACGGTATGCCCGCTCTATCGCCCGTCCATACTATAGCAACAGGCGCCCGGACGAACCGGTACGCCTGCGAGCCCATAGACACCGCCCCATGAATGGAACGGCGGACGCCAACTTGATCCCTACAAGTAGGTCTGCCGCTATGACCTAGCGGAAAGTGCCCGAATGAGGATCGCGATCAAAACCAGAACGGTAGCAAAGTCCAGTTCGATGGTGATCGTCACGAAGTGCACCCCCTTTCGGGGGACTGGTCGTCAGGCTCTATATCCAACATAGCACCAGCCGGGCACATTTCCTGTCGAAGGAAGTGCGCCCGGCTGGGCTTTTACGAAAAACCGTTCGACATGCTTGGGCGACGTTCCACTTGGGTTTCCGAGCTCGGTCCGCGCAGATTGTCGATCTGAGGTGGGCTGTTCGCCTCCTGATTTCGACAAGTCCCGGCGGCAGGAGCCCACGTGAGTCGGCCCGAATTCACCGGTTTGGGCAGAAGGGGGAAATCGCATGTCAACAGCCTCCGTCGTGATCATCGGCTCCTATCGTAAGCACTTCCCAGCCATCGCCACAGCGGCACAGGCCTTCAGAGCTTCAGGGATGGATGTGCTCTCACCCGGGGAAGGCCGCCCCATCAATCCCGGTGCCGCATTCGTCTTCCTGGACAGCGACGAGATCGCCGATCCCAAGCTCATTGCCGATACAGTCCTCACATGCATCGACCGGGCCGACGCCGTCTACTTGTGCAATCCCGGCGGCTACGTCGGCCAGTCGGCCACCTTTGAACTGGGCTACGCCACAGCCAGAGGGAGACGCTGCTTCGCAGCCGAAATCCCCGTCGACGAGTTCCTACGACTCTATGTGAACCAGGTGGCGACGCCAGGCGAGGTGGCTGCCATGCTCGCTACATAAGCAGCAAGCCGTGGGACGCCCCCACGGCTTGCGCCTTCCTCCTACCCAAACGCCAGCACCGCCGCCCCGTTCACCCGGGCCTCCTTCACCGCCACCAGCGCCTCGTTGGCCTCTACGAAGGGGAAGACCTCCACCTTCGTCTTCAGGTGGATCTTCATCGCCAGGGCCAGGAACTCCGTGGCGTCCCGCCGGGTGACATGGCTCACCGTGCGCAGGCTCCGCTCGCCGAAGATGAACTCGTAGGGAATCGGCGGAATATCGCCCAGATGGACGGCGTTGATCGCCAGCGTGCCGCCCTTCTGCAAATGGCGCAGGGACTGGGTCACCAGCGAACCCGACGGGGCGAAGAGCACCATGCTGTCGCACTGCTGGGGCGCCTCATCCTCGAGTCCGCCCGCCCAGGCGGCGCCCATCTGGAGGGCAAGCTGCCGGTGGGCATCGCTGCGGGTAAAGGCATAAACCTCGCTCCCCCAGTACCGGGCGACCTGGATCGCCAGGTGCGCCGATGCGCCAAAGCCCACCAGCCCCAGCCGATGCCCCGGCTGCACGTTCGCCAGGCGCAGGGAGCGATAGCCGATCACCCCGGCACAGAGCAGCGGCGCCACCTCCAGCGGGTCGAAGCCGCCCGGCAGCGGGGCCACGTAATCGGCCCGGGCCACCGTGTAGTCCGCATAGCCACCGTCCACATCGTAGCCGGTGAAGCGGGCCTTGGGGCAAAGGTTCTCCCGCCCCGACCGGCAAAACTCACACTCGCCGCAGGAATAGGCCAGCCAGGTGACCCCCACTTTGTTGCCGGGGCGCAGGTGCGTCACGCCGGGACCTCGCTCCACCACTTCCGCCACGATTTCGTGCCCCGGCACCACAGGCTGCCGGTGCGGCGCCAGATCGCCCTCCGCCACATGCAGATCGGTGTGGCAGACGCCACAGGCCAACACCTTCAGCAAGACCTCGCCCGGGCCCGGCTGCGGCACAGAGCGGTCCACCAACACCAGCGGGTGCTGTTCGGCCGGCTTCGGCACCTGAACTTCCCATGCACGCATGGGAGTCACCTCCTTCGCTACGGTATGCTTCCCCGGTTCGCACCAAAAAAGCAGCCCGGAAGGGCTGCTGGTTATTTGGGCCCGAGTGCTACGTGCCTTCCATCCGCCAGAGCGTCCCCTGCACGGCGACCGTGGCTTCGCCCTCCGACCACCGGGCCATCTCCGCCAGGCTGTGATTCTGATAAAGATCCGCCACAATCCGGTACCCGGCGTAATAGCCGCAGCGGGCCGGCAGCCCCCCACCGGCCCCGCCGGTGAAAAACGCCTGATACGTGCCAGGCTTCGCCTCGTCCAACGCCTCCAGCAGGCCCGCCCGAATCGCTGGCCACTCTGCCTCGCACTGCTCTACCCAGTCGGGGAAACGGGGGAAGCCAAACCAGAAATAGTCATGCGGTGTCAGTCCCGGGCATAGGAGGCTAGAGCTAAAGCTCGCCAACCCCTCCTCCAACAGACCGATGGCCACCGACTTCGCACTCCACTCTTTCGCCTGAAGTTGATGATGCACCGCATGGGCCGTCTCGTGGGCCACCAGCACATCCAGGTGCGACTGCGCCGGCAGCAATTCGAGGGCGAAGAAGGCCGTTGGTACCCCATTGACCACCGTTGCCCACCCGTTGGAGCAGAAGAGCCCCACCATCGCTACATAGTCCAGCTCCGGCTCCGGCGAGCGGAAGAGCCGCCGGCAGCCTGCCACCGCATGATCCGTGCTGCGACCGACGTCCAGACTGCAGATCTGGCCGAACACCGCCGGAAACTTGGCCAGAGCGTCGTCCAGGTACTGCGGATCGCCCCACTTGCGATAATAGACATCGAACAGATCGCGGTTCGGCTCCTGATAGCGCTCCCGCCACACCTGCCGCTTTTCCGCCGGCGACTTCCCAGCGGCAGCTGCGAAGAACTTCACAAAGTCCGGCACGATGTTCCTGACCCGAACAGCCATGTTGGCAACCCCCTTTGCCCGCCAACCATTCACCCGGCTGCCCTTCACTAGCCTGTCAAGTCCGCTAATATGCACTATTCGACATACAAGAGATTCCACCTGCCAAAAGGACAGATGCCAGCATGGGCATCTGTCCTTCGTGCTCACTGTGCCTTCGGCCCCATGGCGATCTGTTTGACCAGATGTGCCCGCAGGCGCTCGGCAACGGCCGGGCAGTCCGCCAGGCTCTGCAAGGCCGCCTGGTCGGCCCGCTGGCTGTACAAGAGCTGGTTGATCCGTGCCACACTCCACTGTGGGAAAGGTCGCTCCAGCAGGATCAGCCGGTCGCCCGCCGCCACCATGCCCTCCTGCAGAACCCGGAGATACCAGCCGCTGCGGCCCGTCTCCTTGATGCGCATCGGCACCTCGCGGACGCCCAGCCGCCGGCCCATCTTCCAGCACGGCTGTCGCGGCTGAGAGATCTGCACCCGCGCTTCGCCCACTGCGTATACGTCGCCCAGGCAGACATCCGCCTCCGTCGCCCCCACCACCGTGAAGTTCTCACCCAGCGCCCCGTAAGGGATCGACGGCAGGCCCAGTTCCGCCTCCCACAGAGGATAATGGACGGCAGCGTTGACCATCACCGCCTTGTCCGGGCCGCCGTGGTTCTCCATGTCGGCCTGGCCGTCACCGTTCAGCCCGGTTCGGCCCAGCCAGACGGGACCGGCTACCGGCTCCTTATAAACCCCACTCTGCCAGGGCCGCTCCATGGGATCCGTCGAGCCCGGCGCACCATCCAGATTCCGGGGCAGCCCCACCTGCAACGAACAAAGCCACGGTGCTTCCGGTATCGACATGGGATGAATCCTCCTGCGTAATCAGCCTGTTCTCCATTCTACCTGACTGCGCTGCGACAAGCTACGCCCACCGGTCCATACTACTCTAGAAAGGAGGGGTTCATCTGACCAAGCAGAAGCAGTTCAACCCACGCCATGAACAGGGACAGGGACCGCCCAGCCTGAAGCAACCGGGGCCCGCGGCCGGGTACAGCCTGAAGGAACTGGGACAGCCCACCCGGACCGATAACGCTGAAGAGAGCATGGCCTTCCACTTCGACCATCCCAAGAACCACAAACAATAGCAGAGCCCGCGCAGGCGCCCCGCACACCGTCTGGTGTGTGGGGCCTCTCTATATGAACCAATCGCAAAGCGATCGAACCCAAAGGGGGACTTTTTCGTATTGAACCAAAGGAAGGTGATCGCGCATGACTGGCGAGGAACAGACTCTACCGATCAAGCCGGATCCACCAACCATTGGCTCCCTGGGGCCGCTCTTCAGTCCAGAGCAGCGATCCGCTCCGCACGCGCGGGTCATGCCGACCGGCCGCACCGTCCTGAATGCAGCGGCGGTAGAGGTCATGGCACATATCGCCACTAGTGCAGGGCTCACTCTCTTCGACGCGGCGATCAGCCTGGATATAGATCCGGTGGCCGCAATCGTGCGGGTCTATCCAGTACCCTCGGAAGCGCCGGCCTCACAGCCCTGGCGTATGACGTCGGGCAGAGATCAGGCGGTGCTCTATCTGACCGCCGAACTGAAGCAGTATGAGCAGCTCCGGCCCAAACAGCCCCGGCTTTGCCCGGTCGGCAGCATGAAGGATACCGCAGGCACCCCGTGTCTTGCCATCAGCCTGGCAGAAGGCAACTCCGCAGCGTTCAGTCACCACTGAACGGCTTTTCCGCCCGCTGCCATCAGAAGACCGCCTTATCGCCGGGGCGGTCTCTCTCATTGAGCAGGATTGCGGCCCCTGATCGTGAATATTCAACCTAGGCGAACAGCGCACCCGGAAGGATGAGGTGCATGGATTACGCGTATGAGGCCCTTGGACAGGCCAAGTTCCTGCAACTCTGCCACGCCCTCGCGGCGAGGTCCTTTCCTGACACAGCGCTCCTCCCCCTGGGGCCGGAGGCCGGCGAGGTTCCGTCCCCGGAAGGCGGCTTCATGCTCGTGCGCGCCATCTTTGTGGCACACCCCCAGGCCCCCGATGCGCGCAGCCGCCTGGCGCTCAGTCTGGAGAGCGATCTCCCGGAGGTGCGCCGGCGCGTGTCGCAGGGTGCGGGAGCATTTCTGCTGCTGACGAACGTCCCGGGCACGACTTCGATGCGCAGCACGGCGGGCGACCGCGTCCGCAAACTGTTGGCGCCCCTGCCAATTCCCGTGGACTATTGGGGGCGCGACGCCCTGGACAGCCGGCTCGAATCGGCCCTTGATTTGAAACTGGCCTACCCGGAGTTGCTCACCGCTTCACCTGCCGACACTGCCCCGCTGCAGCGTCGTCTGACGGCCCTGCGGCGGTTCATCGAGCAGCAGGCCGATCGGGAATGCCACCTGCCGTTCGCCCCACCCGAGAGCCCCGATGACCTGCTGAGCCTGTTCGTCGATCTGCCAGCGGTCATCACCGCCCCCGACTCCTGGGAGTCCGCCCAGCAGGAGCCCCAGCTGGTGGTCAAGATGTTGCTGGATCCCGAATTCATCCGGGCTCATCCGATCATCCGGGTGGAAGGAGGCCCGGGACAGGGCAAGAGCACAGTCCTCCGTGCTGTCTGCCAACTGTATCGCCTTCGGCTGCTCGGACGCGAACACGACCTGCTGCGGTGCGCCGGTTACCGCCTCTCCAGCAGCATGCTGCCGATGGGCGTCGAGCTGCGTCAGCTTGCCGCCTGGTTGGAGCGCCGAAACCCCTTCGCACCGGACGGACCGGCACCGGCTGATTGGGAAGCCACCCTCGAGTCATACCTGGCCGCACTGATCCGCAGCGCAGCCGGCGGCCCGTTTACAGCGGGGGACCTCCTGACGGTCAGCCGTGAATGCCCCTTGTTGCTGGCGCTGGACGGTCTCGATGAAGTGGCCGAACCCGCGACTCGGTCGCTGCTGATGACCGCGCTCCAGAGCGCCTTTGACCGCCTGACCGCCCAAGGGGTCAGCGTACAGCTCCTGATCGCCACCCGCCCGTCCTTCTATGCCAAGACCGCCCTATCCGGCGCTCCGACCCTACGCCTTTACCCACTGGACGGCGAGCGGCTGATCGCCTCCCGGGTTGAGGCCGGTGCGCTCTCCGCCGAATCCGGCGACCGCCTCAAGGCCGTTCTGGCCCAGCAGCCCGCCATCGCCGAACTGGCCCGGATTCCCCTGCAGGCCGAGATTCTCTGCCATCTGGTCCGACAGCAGGTCAAGGAGATCCCGCCCCGGCGCACCGCTCTCTTCGGGGCTTATACCGACTCCTGCCTGCAGCGTGCCATCGGTTCCGAGGCCGACCAGCCGACCTCCCTCGACCTACACAGCTTGCTGGCACAGCACGGCCTCCTGGCCTGGCAATCGCAGGCTGATTCGGAGCGTGACCCAACCGGTGACACCGTCCAGCCCGATCCGGCGCAGCTCGATGCGCTCCAGCGGACATCCCTCCTGGCGCCTGCCGGCGACGGACGGTTCCGGTTTACGGCCCGTTCCCTGCGGGAATACCTGACGGCACGCTATCTGTTTGACGCGCTGCCACCGGACGGCAAGCCCGATGAGGCAGAACGTTTTGGCGTACTGGCCCAAAATCCATACTGGCTGAATGTCACCCGCTTCTATGCCGGCCTGGCGCATCGGGCCTACCTGCCGCTCCTCACGACTTGCCTGGCCGCCACGGCCCAGGAGGAGGCCCACAAGGGCAGCAGCTATCCCTATCTGCTCTCCCTCCTGCTGCTGGCCGATCAGGTCTTCGCCTCCCAGCCCAAAGCCCAGCAAAGTGTAGTGGCCTTATGTATTTCCGGGCTGCGGGCACGCCGCTGGCTGGCAGACGAGTGGCTGGCCAATGAGCTCTCCCTGTCCACCGAATCCGGCAGCCGGGATCTGGCCCGGGCGGCCATGGCCTTACTGGGTGAACTGCCCCCGACCGATGAGGCGGCCCAACTCGTCCGCCTGATCCGGAAACATGCCATTCCGACCGAACTGGCCCACTGGTGGCGCGGCCGGTTATGGTCGGCCGTGGGAATGGAATTGGATCGCTGGGTCGAGGAGGGCCGAAATCTGGCCCTGCTTTCGGGGCTGACGCCGGATGAGGTCGAACGGCTCATCAGTACAGCAGCGCCAGAACGCCGCCAGGCCCTTACCGACCTGCTCCGCGGTGCCGCCGCACAGCCGGCCCAGGCCGCCCCCGACGCCCAGCAGGCAACTGCGGCCCTCAACCAGGTGCTGGCCGGAGAGCCGGTCTGGGCCGATGCCCTGGCGACCCTACGCACCCTGTACGCCCGCGGTGTTACCCCGGCACGCACCGGCAGTCCCGACCGTCCGTTGACTCAGGCCATCGCCGACGCGGTGCTCGCCGAACCCGGCATCTATCCGCTGCTGCTGGTGCGCCTGGCCAAGGAAGCAACGCACGCTCAGTTTGGCAGCAAACTCTCCCCGGTGGACGACACGGTCCGAAGCCAGGGCTGGTTTGTGCAGAACAAGGAGTGCCTGAACTAGTGGAATGGACTCGGCACCAAAGACCGCTGCGACAATTCGCAGCGGTCTTTGCGTGAGAAGCTCAGGGCAGCGACCTGCTCCCCGGCATGGCCCACCATGAGACTGGTCCTTCCTTCAACGGGAGTGTGTCCCCGGGTGAGGCTGCAGGGCCTGCCGTGGCCCGAGGCCGCAAACGAATGTTTCCGTCCAGATTCTTCCCAGCGTCGGCGCACAGTCGGAAAGAATTGGACGCTAATGTGCGTTCCAGGCCTCGCGTCGGCCGTCGGAAGGCCAACCACGCCCGAAATAGGGGGAAACGGCCCGGCTCGAGGCAGCAAACGCGTGTTTCTGTCCACATTTTTCTTGGAGCCGCCGCATGGGCTGAAAAAAATGGACGCTAATGTGCGTTCCAGGGCCCGACACCCCAGAAGGGCCGCAGCCCGCCTTCCCCCGTGCAGACCTGGATATGTATCCCCGCAAAAGACTAACCCCCCACTGCCTTTGCAGTGGGGGGTCGGTAAAGGTTCAGGGCAGCGACCTACTCTCCCACGCTCGAAGCGTAGTACCATCGGCCCTGAGAGGCTTAACTGCCGTGTTCGGTATGGGAACGGGTGATCCCTCTCG
>JBLNEM010000491.1:0-9933 GCA_050262655.1 Mycobacterium leprae
CCGCCGGTCATGATGAAGATCTGGTCGACCGTCTTGAACGCGTTGATGAAGGCGATGGTGGCCACGAAAAGGGTGGTCGGCGTCAGCAGCGGCCAGGTAATGGCCCAGAACTGCTGCCACCGGGAGGCGCCATCCAGGTCTGCGGCCTCAAACACGTCGCTGGGCAGACTCTGGAGTCCGGCCAGATAGAAGATCATGAAGTAACCGGCATCCTTCCAGATGGAGACGAGCATCACCGCAGGCAACGCCCAGGTCGGCGACCCCAGCCAGTTCTGCGGCGGCACGTGGAAGAACCGGAGGACCAGGTTGATCGGCCCGTACATTGGGTTGTACATGAAATTCCAGATCGAGGCGGCGCTGACCAGAGGCAGCATGGTGGGATAGAAGAATGCGGCCCGCAGCAGCCCCACGCTGCGCAGGGGCCGGTTAAGCTGCACCGCAAAGAAGAGCGCCAACCCCACTGAAAAAGGGATCGTGCCCAGTGCGAACAGGAACGTGTTCAGCAGGGCCCGTCGAAAGTCGGGCAGCGTAACGAGCGTGGCGAAGTTGCCCAAACCGGTCCACTCGGGTACGGGATGCGCCATGTCGGCCTTGAAGAGCGACATCCACAGGGATGAGACCATCGGGTACAGGGTGAAGGTGAAGAGCAGCACCAGCGACGGCAGCAGCAAGAGATAGGGCCCCCAAGTCAGCCTGGGGGCCCTCCGCTTACCACGGGGGCCGGGCGGCGCTGCGGTGAAGGACGGCTGCTGCGCCATGGATCCCCCTCCGTGCCCGCTACTTGCGGAATGGCGTCAGGATCTTGTCGGCATCCGACTGGGCCTGATCCATCGCCGCCTGAGCCGTCTTGGTGCCGCTTACGACCGCCTGGAGCTGATCGCCGAACGCCTTCAACACTTGCTGGTTCTGGTGGGTAGCCAGTTCCCGGTCGGCATACTGCAGTTCGTCGCGACCAACGGTGTAGCCCGGGAAAGCTGCCACGGCGTTTTTCATCACATCAGTGTTCCAGGCTGACTGGCGCGTTGCGATGTAGCCGGTGTCGACGGCCCACTGAGCGGCCCGCTGCGTATCCGTCATGAACCGGATGAACTTCCACGTGGCATCCTGCTTTTCCGGGGTCGTCTTCACCATATAGATGTTGCCGCCGCCAGTGGGCGCACCCGGCTTCTTGCCGGCCGGCATCAGCGCCACGCCCAGGTTGGCCGGGTCCATTTTGGACTTCAACAGGCCGATCGAACCGGTGGTGTGGTAGATCATGCCCACCTTGCCCGCCACCAGATCGTTGGGAATGTCAGCCCAGTTCAGCACCCCGGACGGCATGATCTTCTCGGACTTGGCCAGGCTGGTGATGAAGTTGAGCCCGTCCACCACCGCCGGATCGTTGAAGTACGTCTGGGTGCCGTTCTCGTTGACGATGTTCTTCCCGTTCTGGATGAAGAACGAGGAGAAGACCCAGTAGGGATATCCGTCTGACGGAATCTCCACGCCCCACTGCTTGCCCGGAACGGTCAGTTTGTGGCCGTACGAGACCAGGTCCGCCCAGGTCTTGGGCGGCGCATTGGGGTCGAGTCCGGCCGCTTTGAAGAGCGCCTTATTGTAGTAAAGCACCGGCACCGAGCGTTGGAAGGGGATCGACCATAGCTTGCCGTTGATCTGGCTGTTCAGCATCAGCGAGGTCAGGAAGTCGCTTACATACTGCTGACCGTCCGGATCCTTCTGCACATAGCTGTCCAGCGGCACGATGGCGTTCATGTCCATCAGGGTATAGACGTCAGTCGCCAGCAGCACCACCACATCGGGCGGTGTCCCGCCCTGAATGCCAGTCTGCACCTTGGTCATGGTGTCGGCGTAGTTGCCGGCGAAGATGGGCGTGACCTGAATGTTGGGGTTGGCCGCGTTGAAGTCGCTGACCATCTTGTTCAGGCTGTTGGCCGCCGCCCCACCCACGGCCACCGGGAAGACGAACTGCAGTGAAACCTTGGCTGGAGCCGCACCTCCACCTCCAGCCGGCGGAGCCGGCTGCTTGGCCGTGCAGGCAGAAAGCACACATAGAACCAGAGCCAGAATGGTTGCCAGAGCCTTGCGCACGTTGTTTCCTCCCATCGCTGGAAAAGCCCATCCCTATTCTTGTGCTTTCCCGTCCGCCATACTCGTGCGCACAAAAAGAAAGGCCGGGGGAATTCCCCCGGCCACCTCAACCCAATAGCTCCTCGACGATCTGCGCCACCCCATCCTCATCGTGCCGGGGCGCTACCTGCCGGGCGAGGCGCAACACGCTCTCCGGTGCGTTGGCCATCACATAGCCGGCGCCTGCCCAATCCAGCATCGGCAGGTCATTCTCCCCGTTGCCCATCGCCAGAACCTGCTCCGCCGCGACGCCTATTGCCGCCGCCAGTCGGGCCAGTCCGTCGCCCTTCGAAACCCCCGGGGCGTTCACCTGCACGGCGATGGGATCGGAGCGGTTCAGGGCGATCCGGTCGCCAAACCGGTCGGCCAACTGGTCCATGAAGTGGGTGATGTCGTCCTCATCGGCAATGTAGATCACCTGAGTAAGCGGCCCCGGCAGTTCCGGCCAGGCTCCCTCGGTCCAGTTGATCAGTCGAGGCTCGCCGCCAAAGCTCTCCTCGGTCGCGTAGAACCGCATCAGTCGGGTCGAACCTGGACGCTCTACCTGTAGTAACTCGGCCAGCAGATCCGACTCCAACGTCCGGCGGAATACGGGCCGGTCCCCACCCGGCCGCCAGACCTCGGCCCCGTTGCTGTTCACCATGGCCACCTTGATACCGAGGTCGGCCTCATAGGCTCGGGCGCTCCAGGACGGTCGAGCCGTAGAAAGAGCCACCGTCACCCCTGCCGCTGCTGCCCGCTGTAGGGCTGCACGGTTTCGGACGGAGATTTCCTTTTCGTCGTTGAGTAGCGTCCCATCCATGTCCAACGCAATCAGCCGTAAACGCATGCTGGCCTCTACCGCCTTTTTCCCAACTTACTGCACCGTAGCAGGGGTTCGCCCAATCCCCTGCCTCACCTCCCGCGGCCCGACCATAGAATAGGCGTATAGCGGCGTTATTAACCGAACACCCGCCCTCAGCCAGCCGGAGTAGGACTAGAGTCTCATATCGGTTGTGACGTCAGAACCTTGTCCCGCCGACAAACTCCCTCCTAGAATGGATACTGGAATTGTATCGGGCTGCATGGCGGGAGGGCTTCTGAGATGGCGCTGACCTACTTCGAGCGGTGTACCCACATCTGTTGGATGGCCGATGCCCACATTCAGACAGCCGCCGACCCCCTGGCGGCCGCCACTGAGTTTTGGCGCGACCACCCTGGATTCATCGGTTCCGTTGAAGTGGCCGTGCAGGACCTGAGTAGCGGTCGTCCCCGCCTTTCGGTGGTGCTAGTCCGGGTGGATGACCTGGGCGAGGCTACTGTAGCCCAGAAACCGATCGTGATCTACACAATGGGGGCATGTCTGTGAAAGACGGGATCTATACCTCGGTTGCCCTGGACCTGGAGGCGTGGGATCCCACCCTTCCCGCCGACCGCCGGTCTCAGGTGGCGGAACGAATCGCCCGCCGGTTGGAGGGCAGGGACGGACGCGCAGAGCATACCACGCAGATCGGTGACACCATTCTGTGGCTGTATGACGCCAAGAGCAGCCGGTTGCTTGCCACGTACCCGACTGGCGCCAACCGGATCAGAAGCATTTGACCTACCGAAGACAAAAGTGGAGCGCCGGGGTTACTGCTACTTTTCCCAGTAGCGAAAACCCGACGCTCTTTTTGCATTCTGATGCGAACAGAACGCAAGCAGGACTCGTCCTAATGGATAGGAACCCCTGCTTTGGTGAGTATTGCATGGTGGTGCGCTTCAGGGCGGCACGCTGGGGGAGGTGCTGACCTATGGCACGTTTCACACGCCACGCCTATCAACGGTTTAGGACCCGCCATGTGGAGCCGGTACCCACGCGGTTACCGGTGGACCGGCACATCCAACTGGCCGAGGAGAACTTCTACCAGGCACCGTTGATCACCCGTGAAGAGGCGGCGGCCCGCATCAATGGCCCGGTTTACGCCAAATCTGCCGACTTTATCTTCCGCGCTGACGGCACGGGCAAGGGCGTATGGGTCAGTTGCCTGAACGGGGGCCAGGAGGTCGTGGTGACCTACCTGGGATTCCGCCCAACCCATGAGGCTCGTAACACGCGGCGGAATTTCCAGCAGAGCAGGCGCCGAAGCGGTTAGGCTTTGGCCCGCACCAGCAGTGTCGGATGCGGCCACTGTGCGATGATGCGCGGTGCCACACTCCCCTGCCAGAAAGCCGCCCAGCCCTTGCGGGTGTGGGTGGAAAGGACCAGCAGATCGCTCCCCGCCTCTTTCAGAGCCTGCAGAATGACGGTCGCCGGTTCCCCCCGTTCCACCTGCGTGGTGGCCGGGGTGCCGGCGGCTTTTGTTTTTTCCGCCAGCCGCTCCAGAAATGCGCCCGCCTCCACCTCCCGGTGATCCAGCAGCGCGGTCATGGCCGTGGGCAGGAGCCTGGCCGTTGCGCCCGTAGTACCACCCAGGTCGCTGCGGCGGGGGACCACGGTCAGGTAGTGAATCTGCGCACCGAGCCGTTTGGCAAGCCCCTCCGCCAGTGGAATGGAAGAGCCATGCTCCGCCTTGCCGTCCAGCGGCACCAGATAGCGCTTCGCCGGAAAATGGTCGGGTGCGCTCTCCGGATGGATCAGGAAGACAGGCGTATCGCCATGCCCGATCACCTGCTGAGCGATCGTACCGAAGACCAGGTCCCGGACACCCCCCTGCCCGTGCGTCGAGAGCACGATCAGGTCGATGCCCAGTTCCACCGCATGGCGCGTGATCGACTCGGCCACGTCCGGCACCGCCACGTCATGTACGTGCCAGTCTACGGTGAGACCGCTCGCCCGCAGGTCTGAGGCGATACGCGTCATATAGGCATCGGCAGTGGCTGGGTCGGTCAGATGTGGCTCGCCGTGAATCTGGTCCGGAGCATTCTTCTCCAGAACGTGGAACAGGGTGACTGCCGCTCCGGTGCGGGTGGCCAGGTCCCGGGTAAGGGGCAGCGCGGCTTCGGCCAGACGGGAGCCATCCAGGGGCACAAGCAAATGCTTGAACATGTCGCTAACCCCCTATCAAGAGCTGGAAGAGCAGATAGATGTTCAGCAGCAGAATCAGCCCTGCCACCAGGGTCGCTGCCAGGTTCGTCAGTCGGCTGTTGACCAGTTGCCCCATGATCGCCTTGCGGCTGGTGAACATCACCAGCGGAATGACGGCGAAGGGCAGGCCAAAGCTGAGTGCAACCTGGCTCAGCACCAGTGTCCGAGTCGGATCGAGGCCCAGCAGGATCACAATAAAGGAAGGGGCCAGCGTCACCACCCGTCGGACCCAGACGGGAATCTGACGGTGCAGGAAACCCTGCATGATCACCTGCCCCGACATGGTGCCCACGATCGAGGAGGAGAGGCCGGAGGCCAACAGGGAGACGGCGAAGACGACCGATGACGCGTTGCCCAGCAAGGGCGCCAGCGTCTGGTGCGCCGCCTCAATGGTGCCGACGGTCTGCCCCCTGGCATGGAAGGTGGCAGCGGCCATGACCATCATGGCGCCGTTCACCAGCCCGGCCACCACCATGGCCACGGCCACATCGACCAGTTCGAAACGGTAGAGCCGGCGAACCAGCGCCGGGTCCCTGGTAACCACCCGCCCCTGGGTCAGGCCGGAGTGCAGGAAGATCACATGGGGCATCACGGTTGCGCCGAGGATGCCGGCGGCCAGCAGCACGCTCTCCCGGCCGGCAAACTGGGGCACAAAAGTGTGGTAGAGCAGCGGCTGGAACTCCGGGATGTGAATCAGGTTTTCCGCCACGTAGCTGAAGGCTACCACACCCAACAGCACGCCAATCAGTGCTTCCAACGGGCGAAAGCCGTACCGTTGGAGGGCCAGCCCGGCCACGGTGGCCAGGGCCGCCAGTATGGCGCCAACCAGCAGCGATACGTGGAGCAACAGTTGGAAGCCAAGCGCTGCGCCCATGAATTCGGCCAGATCGGTGGCAATGGCCACCAGCTCCATCAGGAACCACATGCCCTGAACAACCATCGGGGGGAACTGGTCCCGGCAGTGCTCAGCCAGGTTCTTGCCCGACGCAATGCCCAGTTTGGCCGACAACGACTGGATCAGCATGGCCATCAGGTTGGCGGCCAGAATCACCCAGAGGAGCATGTAACCATATTCAGAACCGCCCTGAATATTGGTGGCAAAGTTGCCCGGGTCCACGTAGGCCACGGCCGCAATGAAGGCAGGGCCGAGAAACGGCATGATCCGGGCCACCCATGACTTCTGGCTTCGACCTTCCAGCACATCCATCGCTGCATTTACGGTCCTGGCGTCTTGTCCGTGCAAAGCCCTGACGCCTCCTCTCTTGCCATCGACGGCTCAGACCGGGTACTGGTATGGTGCCCAGCCTTAATACCTTGAGACGGGAGGTGGGCGGCCAAGGATACGGCGCCGGCAGGGCCGCCGGCGCTTTTTTGAACTTTTTATTTACCCAACTTACGTTTGATCGCCTCGATCTGCTCCACGTGCCGTTCCAGGTGACCCGTGTAGTTCTCCAGGACGGCAGACAACTTCTGCTCACCGGCCTCGCTATGGATGCCCGTCTGGCTCCAGGCGCTCTCTGGCACCCGGATCAGAACGGTGGTCATCTCGCGCCGCAGGGCCTCCAGCAGGAACAGGGACGGCTCCAACTCCCGTTCCTCATAAAGCAGCCCTACCGCCCAACGGTCCTGATCGACCCCCGGGTAGCCCGAGCCTGGTTCGGCCAGAATCCGCCTCATGCGAAACGCGGCCGACAGGTCCATGTCGGCGACATGGATGGCGATCTGATGAGCCGACCATTTGCCCGGTGCCGGGTGGAAGTGAAGCTCCTCAGCCGTGAGCCCCTCAAGGCTCCGGCGCAGTTTGGCGGGACCTGCGAGATAGCGTTGGATCATGTCGTGCATGTGGAATCGCTCCTTCCTTGTGAGGCAAACGGGACTTGGCCAGGTAGTGGCGGCCTTTAGTAGATACTCTATCCAACTGCTCCATCCTGCACCGCGGGCCTGTGACTCTTATCACTTCGGGGGCGCCAACGTGGCATCATACTGTTGTACAGTCGTTTGATCCCCGGGGAGGGACTGATAGATGAATCGCAAGCGGGAACCCAGCCGGTTCTTCATGTTTGGCATCGGTCTGTTGACGCTGATTATCGGCATGTGGGCCGGCCTGGTCCGTATGGGCTGGGTGCTGCCCGGTCTGAACGGCACCATTATCGCCACCCATGGCGCCATCATGGTATCAGGCTTCATGGGCACGGTCATCTGCCTGGAACGGGCAGTCGGCATGGGCGACCGCTGGATGTATGCCGCACCGGCCGTCACCGCGGTGGGAGCGGTGCTCTTGCTCCTGGGACTGCCGCCGGTCGCCGGCGGCCTGGCGGTCACCCTGGGCAGCCTCGGCCTGATCGCCATCTTCGTGGTGATCCTGAAGCATCAGCCGGAACTGCACTCCTGGGTGATGACTCTGGGCGCTGTGCTCTGGTTCGTGGGCAACCTGCTCTGGCTGTCCGGCTGGGGCATCCCCCAGATCGTGCCCTTCTGGGCCGGCTTCCTGATTCTCACCATTGCCGGCGAGCGGCTGGAGATGAGTCGCTTGCTGCGGCCCTCCCGGCTGAGCCGGATCCTGTTCGGCGCCATCATGGCACTCTTTGTCGTGGGGCTTGGGGTCTTCCTCATCGATGTAGCCCTGGGCTGGCGCCTGATCGGCGTGAGCCTGATCGCCCTCTCGCTCTGGCTGCTGAAGCACGACATCGCCCGGCGGACAGTGCGGCAGCCGGGGCTGACTCGCTTCATCGGCAGCTGCATGATCTCCGGCTATGTCTGGCTCTCGGTATCGGGGCTGATCGGCCTGATCTACGGCTTCCTTTATGGCGGTCTCTATGATGCCGCGCTCCACTCCATTTTCCTCGGCTTCGTGATCGCCATGATCTTCGGCCACTCCACCATCATTCTTCCCTCGGTCCTGGGTCTGCCAGTGCCATATCGGCGTGCCTTTTACGCCCATCTGACGCTGCTCCACCTCTCCCTGATCATCCGGGTGGCCGCCGACTTGCTCGGCTCCACGGCAGGCGTGCAGTGGGGCGGCGTGCTGAATGTAACGGCAGTGACGCTCTTCCTGGTCAACACCGTTCTGGCTGTACGCAGTGCACGAGGACAGAGAGGGACGTTCCAGGTTTAGTAAAGTGCAGAGGGGGGCGTAGCCCCCCTCCGCACCTACCGCCCCCTGGCTTACAATAGCCACTGCCCCTGCGTCGTGCCGTCACGGCCGCCACGACACAGGGAAGTATCCTTTCTACTATGAACACCAAAGGCGGTCTCACCTACGTGAGGCCGCCTCGCTGCTTTTTGTCCGGCCATTCATCCCGTCCCGCCCTGCCGCATAGGCTTTCAACGTCTGTCATTTTCCTGGCAGACGCCTGATTATCGATTTCTATAGGTGTAATCATACTCGTCTATTCTATGCTTATATTTTTTCTCCCTTTTATCTAACAGAATTCTAAACAAAGCAGGGGTGTTGTTTGTTTCCAGGGAATTGGTGTTATCGTCCTTGGTTGACTACGCCACAAGGAGGCAATTGATCAATGCTCCAGTATGTAATCCCGGTTTCCTTTATTGTCGCAGTGCTAGTGATCGTCTATTTGATCCAGAACGTGACGAAACAGGACCAGGGAACCCCGCAGATGCAAGAGATCGCTGCTGCTATCCGCCAGGGCGCTTTCGCATTCCTGGGTCGGCAGTACAAGACCATTGCAGCACTGGCCATCGGGGTTGCCATTATTCTTTACTTCGTCTCCCGTGACAACGGCATGGCTACCGCCATCTCCTTCATCGCCGGCGCTGCCTGCTCTGCCATCTCCGGTTACATCGGCATGTGGACTGCGGTCACCGCCAACCTGCGGGTTGCTGCGGGTGCGCAGCACAGCCTGAACCGTGCCCTGCAGATCGCCTTCCGCTCCGGCGCCGTGACCGGTCTCTCCGTCACCGGCCTGAGCCTGATCGGTGTCTGGGGCCTGTTCGAAGCGTATGGCGGTGCGGCGAATGCCGCCCACGCCCCGCTGCTGATCGTTGGCTTCGGCTTCGGCGCCTCCTTCGTCGCCCTTTTCGCCCAGCTGGGCGGTGGTATTTACACCAAGGCCGCCGACGTGGGTGCCGACCTGGTCGGTAAGGTTGAGGCCGGCATTCCGGAAGATGACCCCCGCAACCCTGCGGTTGTGGCTGACCTGGTAGGCGACAACGTCGGCGACTGCGCCGGCCGTGGCGCCGACCTGTTCGAGTCCACCGCTGCCGAGAACATCGGCGCCATGATCCTGGGCATCGCCCTGATCCCGCACTTCGGCGTCAACGGCATCCTCTTCCCGCTGGTGGCCCGTGCGTTCGGCCTGCTGGCCTCCGTCATCGGCATCTTTACGGTGAAGGCCAAGGAGAACGAAGACCCCATGGCCGCCCTGAACCGTGGCTATCTGGTCACCGCCGTCCTTGTGGCCGCCGCCCTCTTCTTCGTCGCCAAGGCGATGCTGGGTACCGGCTACCTCTACCTCTGGGGCGCCGCCATGGTTGGCCTGGTGCTCTCGATCCTCTTTGTCTGGGTTACCCAGTACTACACCGAGTACCGCTACCGGCCGGTGAAGTCGATCGCTGAGGCCTCCGTAACCGGTCCGGCGACCAACATCATCACCGGTATCGCCGTCGGCATGGAAGCGACCGCCATCCCGGTCATCCTGATCTCGCTGGCGATCTACGTCGCTTACCGGCTCGGCATGGCAGCCCTGCCCGGCGTCGCCAACGCCGGCCTGTACGGCACTGCCGTCGCCACCATGGGCATG
>JBLNEM010000492.1:0-3666 GCA_050262655.1 Mycobacterium leprae
CGGGACCGGCCTCATCGTCCGGTTCTGGAATCCGGCGGATGGGCCGGTAGCGGCCCGGGTTCGGGCAGGGCTGGTGGAGGCTGCTTTCCGTTGCTCCCTGGACGAGACTCGGCTGGAGCCGCTCACCCCGAACGACGACGGTGCGGTGGTGCTGACCGTCGGTCCCCGGGAAGTGGCGACCGTGGAACTGGTGCTGCCGGAGCCCGGCGGCCAAAGGAGCGAAGAGCGTTGAACGTGCTGCCCACCGGCCTCCTGACTTCGGCAGAAGAGCGCCGGCACTACTTCGAAGCGATGGACCGACTCGGTTTTGATGTTGCCTACACCGCATACTACGGCAATCCGCTCCGCCGCTTTCAGGCGGAGGAGCTGTCGCACTACCGGGCGTTCGCGGCGGATGCCGGAGCGCGGCGCCGGATTCCCTGTGCCCAGATCCAGTCGCTGGTGGCCAGCCTGGACGACCTGCCGGTCGCGGAGGCGCAGCATCACGCCGACAATTCGCCCCGAGTGGAGGCGGGCTCCCGGCGGCTGCACGCCTCCTTCGCCTCCCGGGCTTGGCTGGAGCATCTGAAACAGGTGACCCGGGCGCTGGTTCAGGAGTGTGGCTTCCGCTGGGTGGTCTACGAGGAGCCGTTCTGGGCGGTGGACGTACCGGGGCCGGGCGACCGGTTCTACCAGGTCTTCCGGGAGCGGTACCCGGACCTGCCCTATCCGGTGACCCCGCCGGCTGCCCTGGTGAAACCGGACTCAGACTGGCTCCGGCTCAACAGCGATCGCAACCCGGGCCTCCTGAATGAGGTGCGGTCCGCCCACCGGGCGGCCATGGAGACGGAATCCTACCTCGCCGTTCAGCAGTTGAAGCAGGACGTCATGGTCGAATTCTTCCGGGAACTGACCGCCTACGCCCGGAGCGTCGGGGCCGAGCAGGTCGGCATCATGCCCTGGTTTTTCGTCCCGACCACCGAGAACAGCGCTGCGGCCACGGCGCAGGCTAGCTGCCCTACCGGGCGGCTGGCGGCGCTGAAAGACCTGGACTTCCTGGTGGTACGGATGCAGCCGGACAACCTCTACGTCCACTGCCATCCGCTGAACGCCTTGACGAACGAGAACGGCGAGTGCCACCCCCGGCTGGCCTACGTCGAGACCCTGGCCCACCACCTGGGCAAGCCGGTCATCACCGTCTCCAACCCTACCAACGAGCGAAACTGGGACGATTGGCCGGGGGGCCGCGTGGTGGACGGGGTCCTGCCCGCGGCGTTTCACCGGCAATATCTGCTCGCGGCCATGGCGGCCGCGCCGAACGGCCTGACCCGCCACTGGTACCAGAAACGGGCGGAGACCGGGCTGGACACCACCGTGCATGATGACTTCCAGGCGACGGTCAACCGGCACATGAACCGGCTGGGCGACCCGCGCCTGGAGGTCGCATTTCTGTTCAGCTACCGCGGGACGTGCCATGCGGCGCCGCTGGCCAACTATCAGGTGTGGGATCAGTTCTGGGCGGTGGCCGAGGAACTCGCCCTGCGGCGCCACATGCCCCTGGGGCTCCTTTGCGCGGAAGCGTTGGCAGAGGGGGTGGCCGTCCCGCCGGCGGTGCGCGTGGTGCTGGTGAGCGGGCTCTACCCGCCCGACGATGCGGCGTGGGCAGCCCTGGTGCACTGGTGGGAGGCGGCGCCCGGCCGGACCCTGCTGGTCGCAGCCGGGACAGAGGCCTATGGCGTGCGCCCGGACCAGACGGGGCTGCGGCCGCTGGCGGAGGCGCTGCCGTGGGTTGCGGCGTTCTTTGCCGCCGGCGACTACCGCACAGGGCCTCACGGCAATAAGGCCCTTTGGCTCCACGCCGATGCGACCCAGTGCCGGGAAGCACTGGCCGGGCAGGTCTGTGACGCGACGCCGCCACCACCCGTGCTGGAGGCGTCGTGGGATGTGCTCTGGTCACAGACGCAGCGGGGTTACCTCGTCCTGTCCAACCTGACGCCTTCTGTCGGGGTGGCCCGGCTGGCGCCGGGGTTGCGCCTCTGGGACGTGCGCCGACGCCGGTGGCACGAGCGGGGCGGGGACTGGCTGGCGCTGGCGCCGCTGGAGTTCGAACTGCTGCGGCAGGTCCCGGCGGGGTCGCCGCTGCTGGATGTGGAAGGCGCCGTTCGGGTCGATCGCCTGGCGGAGTCGGCGACCGCGGTTCGGGTCGGTGCCCTGGTGAACGAGGCGCTGACCTTCTGTCTCAGCCGGCTGCCGGAGCAGGTGGTGGTCGACGGCGCCGCCGTTTCGCCCGATGTGGTGCGCACCCCGTGGGGGGCCGTCGTCACCGTGCCGGTGGACGGACCCCGGAACGTGGCGGTCGAACTGAGCTTTGGCCTGGATCGGGATGGAGGGAGGGTTGGTCATGAGCACTACCTGGTTTGATCTGGCTTCGCCTCGCCGGCAGCGGCTCTCGGTGACCGGCCGTCCCGCCGATGCGCTCTTCGCCGCCACGGTTGCCTTCGGGCCCGGCGAATGCCCGTCCTCTGACGGGCTGGTTTTGGCCGACACGTCGGCCGTCCCGTTTGCGGTGGAGAGGCCGACCTACCACCCGGACGGATCCCTGGCGCACTGCACCATCCGCTGGGCCGACCGGGAGTCGCTGAACCCCGGTGCCGACCGGCTGCTGGCGCTTTACTACGGCGGTCCGCCTCAGCCAGGTGGGAACGATCTGATGGCATGGGAAGAGGCGGCGCGTGCCATCCGCACGCCGGTTTACACCGCGGCCTTTGACGAGGCTGGCCGGCTGGGCTCGCTGGTGCTTACGGGCGTCGGCCAGGAGATGCTGGGGGAGGGCGGTCTCCGACCCGCCATCTGCCTGCCGGGCGGGTCCGGGTGGCTCGGGCTGGAGCCGGGCGGCGAGCCGGTGGTGTCGGTGACTCCTGCTGCGGTCGTGGCGGAGGTGCGGTACCGCTGGGAGGGGATCCATGCGACCTGCCGGTTCACTTTCCTGCCCACCCATATCCGTGTCACCTACGAGACGGCAGGGCTCCCGGATGGCGCTGCTCTGCTGCCACTGGCGGCCCGGCTCCGGCAGCACGCCGGCTACCTGATCGGACCGGGTGATTGGCGCGGGCCGCTGAATCAGTCGGGCCAGACGGTAGACCGGCAGGGGCCGCTGACGTTGCCCGGGTTTCACCTCTCGTCCCAGTCCGGCCTGGTCTGCCTGGTGAATGGCGCCGACCGCCCCTGCGATCGGTTCGTCTACGATGACACCTGCCCAAGCGGCGCCCTGGTCGGGGTGGGATACAGCCGGGCCGGCGCCGCCGCCGGTGAGGTGCTGCTGATTCCCACCCCCTTCAACGGCGCCGCCACGCTGGAGCACGCCGGACGCCTGGCGGAACGCTTCGGCGGCGCCGGCCCGACGGCCTCGGTGGTGCCAGGAGCGGCGGAGGTGCGGCCGGCGGCCCTGCACGTGCAGGCCGGGGACGGCCTGAGGCTGGAGGCCGGGCCGCTGACCCTGGGCGCAGCCCCGGCGGGTGACGCCTTCCGCCTGGAACTTAGCGCCGCCGGGCGCCCCCTCATGACCACCGACCGGCTCTACCGGCTGGACACCCCTGGCGGCCAGGCGGCTGCCGCCCCCCACTTTGCCTCTATGGCGGGCGAGACGTTGCTCCTGGCGGCGGAACTGACCGACCGGGAAGGCAACCA
>JBLNEM010000493.1:0-5991 GCA_050262655.1 Mycobacterium leprae
CCGGCCCCCCCACCCCCCCTTTTTGTGGGGCGCCGGCGGCGCCGTCCCCCGTGGGGGCCCCCCCGGGCGCCACAGACCCGCCGGCTTCGGGGACGCTCAGCTTCGTCTTGCGGTTTTGGGACAGAACACCCTTGCTGATTGCGCCGGGGACGCTCCATCTGCAGCACGGTGCTCCGGCGGGGGGTGTCATGTTGCACGCTGTCACATTTGCGGCATCGCGCAAAAAATGGGGGTGGGGGACCGACCTTATCCTGATGGTTTACGTATATAGAGTTGAAGGACCAAGCGTAAAAGGGGGCAGGACAAGATGGAGGATACCAAGGTCTTTGAAGCTCACTTCGACCTGCCCGACGGGTACGAGGTGCAGTTGATGGTGCTGAAGGACTTCCCGGGGGGACAGCAAAAGCGGGGGCTCAAGATGAACATCTATCGCAGCAGGGTCTGGATCGGGCACGTTACGGAGTCTGAGCCGCTGACCTATCGCAGCCAGGAACACGAAGACTCCCGGGTGGCAATCGACGCCTGTTACAGTACGCTTCTGTCCGCGGCGCGGAGTGTCATCGATTCTGCCGAGGCGCTGGCAGCGGTGCAGTCGCAGGTACATAACTACTTTGTCGGTTCATCCCAGCCGGTCTAGTCTTCGGAGACTGACCACGATTCCGGCCAAAGCGTCGGGTTCTCCTTGGTTCGGCCACGCTTCACCTCCTGCGGACAGAACTCGGGGGCTGGCAGCGCCCGGGTTCTGACGCGTTCAGATGTTTGTGAGAATAATTCTGGATTCGGCGTGCGGCGTTGACATAGCCCGCGGTTCCGGCTAGAATGAATCTCACGTTCCAAAACCGCATAGCGAAATCAACTGCAGTCACATGGAGAGATACCCAAGCGGCTGAAGGGGCGGCTTTGCTAAAGCTGTAGGGGGCGCAAGTCCCGCGAGGGTTCAAATCCCTCTCTCTCCGCCATGCTGGACCGCTAGCTCAATGGTAGAGCATCCGACTCTTAATCGGACGGTTGTAAGTTCGAGTCTTACGCGGTCCACCAGCTTGCTGATGTAGCTCAGTCGGTAGAGCACGTCCTTGGTAAGGACGAGGTCACCGGTTCGATCCCGGTCATCAGCTCCATGCAGTTTTCACATGGCCCGTGAGGGCTGCACCATACGGATTTGCGAGGATAGCTCAGCTGGCTAGAGCACTCGGCTGATAACCGAGAGGTCCAGAGTTCGAATCTCTGTCCTCGCACCATTTTCTCGAAGTGCCTTCCAGCATTTATGTGTGGACGGCGCTTTTCTTTTCTGATAGAGTAACTGTTCCGGTCCGCATCCTGATAGAATTGAAATCGTGAGAGTTCGGTAGGTGATCGCGCTACGTTAACGGGGAGACTGAAAGGTCGTTTTCACCCGGAGGGCGTGGTGAGGAACTTCCTGGCACCGCTTTCGGTGAAGTCCGAGCCTCTGTTAACTGCAGGGGCGCTCGAGGGCCCGTAGCCGGAAGAAAGTTGGCGCAGGACGCAAGTCCTGGCGGCGTGAGCCGACGATGGGGAACGCTTTCTCTCTGAGAGGCCTGTACCTGTAACGAGCTAGAGAAACGCAGACCGACCGGCGACGGTCGGGTGGCACGGGCAATCTCCGCCACGGTGCAAGTCCAAGTAGGCGGCGTAAGCTGCGGGTAGGACGCAGTCCCTGTAAGAAGGGACCACGGGCCGCAAGGCCGGTGAGATAAATGATCACCCACGACAGAACCAGGGGTACCGCCGAACTCTCGCACTCATTTTTGAGGCCTGGACCATGCGTTAAGCATGGTCCAGGCCTTTTTCGCGTGCTCTCAGCTAGTCGTATGCACTCCAGAGAATACGCCACACCCCGTCGGTATCCTTGGCGACCAGGACACGCCGGGTGGCGCCGCTGGTCAGGGTCACGTTGATA
This sequence comes from Mycobacterium leprae, assembly GCA_050262655.1. GTDB lineage: Bacteria > Bacillota > Sulfobacillia > Symbiobacteriales > Symbiobacteriaceae > DASXVX01. The sequence continues at coordinate 1,919 of JBLNEM010000493.1, forward strand.
TCGACCACGTCGAAGACACCGCACTGGCAGTCATAGTACTTGTGGAAATCAGGTTCCCATTGGCCGCTCCCCACTTTGATGACGGACCACTGCTGGTTGGCGGCTTTCTGCATGAACTGGGCCTTCCGCCCGTCGACCGGCGCCGTAGAGACCAGGTTGCGCGCCAGCGAATGCACCAGGTTCCACCCGCCCTCGTAGTCCCCTTTAGCCATCAGTCCGAAGTAGCTGCGCACCGCTGCCTCTGCGGGTTCGGTCGTCTCCGGCGGGTCCGTTTTCAGGAGTTCGCCCGTGACCGGATGCAGGTAGTAGGCGACTCTTCGACCGTCGGGATCGAGGCCAACCGCCAGCCAGACGAAGTCGCCATCGACCGCAAAGCTGCCCTTCGCCGCCAACCGCGGCAGCCACTGGGCCTTGGGATCGAGTTGCCCCGCGATCGCCTTGACCTCTTCCAAGGTGATATACTTCGGCGGCAGGAGGGGCTTCATCGCCTCCTCCAGGCCGGGAACGGACCAGTTTTGCTGTGTGCCGTTGTTCGTCAAGTTATATGGGCTACCACCAGCCCAATAGTCCAGTAGCAGGTATTGCCCGTTATCCAAGTTGAGGACCACGGAGTAGCCTGTGCCCGGGCCGGGGTCGATCTGGTTGGCCGGTCCCACGTATTTCCCACCCGCCAGCAGATTCATCACCCGTTTGATCTGGGTGGGGTCGGTGGTCGTCTTCTGTCCGTGAGCGGTCACGTCGGAGATCCCCATGCTGACCACGTGACTGGCGTCCCCTGGATGCAGTAGCTCTGGGGCGGCAGTAGGGGGAGGGCTCTTCGCCGGCGTCTCACTCATGGTGGGGGGAACGGGCTTTGGTTTCGGGCTGACGCCGTGTGCGCAGCCTACGAGTATGGCAGCGATCAGGAGTAGAGCGGCTATTCGTCTCAGCGGAGGTCATCCTTCCCCATATTGTACGGTCGTCTACCCTTTGGACGGCATCAGGCGCAGGTCGGTTCCCCGGCCTCTATCCCTGCCCGCACGGACCTGATAAGATAGTAATGTTATTCCTTGCACGAAGGACGGGAGCAGCATGACGATGGCCGAGCGCTTCCGGGTGGGCTGGCGCCTCACCCGTCCGTATACGTTGACCGCTTCCCTGGTGCCGGTGCTGACCGGGACCGTACTGGCTACCACCTCAGGTCACTGGCGGCCGGGGCCGGGGTTCGCCTTCCTGATCGCCGCCATGCTGATCCAGGTGGCGACGAACGTCTTTAACGAGTACTTCGATTACCGGCGGGGCCTGGACACCAACGAAATGGTCGGGATCGCCGGCACCATTGTGCGGGACGGCGTCTCGCCGGGGCTGGTCCTGGCGCTGGCCTGGCTCTTCGCCGGGACGGCGATTCTACTGGGGCTCTACATCTCCGCCGTCAGTTCCTGGTGGGTCTTTGCCACCGGTCTCGCCTGCATCGGAGTCGCCTACCTGTATTCCGGTGGGCCCCTGCCCCTGGCCTACACGGCCTTCGGTGAGCTGGTCTCCGGCCTCATGATGGGACCGGTGATGATCCTGTTGGTCTACTATGTACAGGCCCGTTCGCTCAGCCTGACCGCTTTGCTGGGATCCCTGCCGGTCGGCCTGCTGATCGGATCGCTCCTGCTGGCCAACAACCTGCGGGACATGGATCAGGACAAGGAAGGCGGCCGGCGGACACTCGCCGTGCGCCTGGGACGGCAGCAGGGCAGCCTCCTGCTGGGCGGCGTTTTTGCCCTGGCCTATCTCGATGTGATCGCCATGACGGCGCTGCGCCTGGTCAGCCCCTGGACCCTGCTGGTGGTGGTCGCACTCCCGCTGGGGTTGAAGGCGGTCCGGACCTTTGGCCGCCGGGACCAGGCGCTGCAGCTTGTGCCGGCGTTTAAGGCCACCTCTATGCACCTGCTGGCCTTCGGGGCGCTGATGGTGTTCGGCCTGTTGTTGCCCCGCTAGCCTAACCGAAAAGCCAGACGCCCTGACCGTTCAACAACGGCCAGGGCGTCTTTCTGCTTCAAGGCCCGGCACCCATGGTGCCGGGCCTTCTCCGTTACTGCTTCTGCCCTTTCTCCACGGGCCCCTGCCAGGCGAGCATGCCGCCGCTCATGTTCAGGATGCGGTTGAAACCCTGCCGGTCCAGGTACTCCCACGCCCCAGCCGACCGGCGGCCCGATCGGCAGACCAGCACAATCTCCTCATCCCGGTTCAGCTCGCTGGCCCAGGCATCGATCTGCCCCACCGGGTGCAGGGTAGAGCCGGGGATGTGACCCTCTGCATATTCCTGTGGCTCACGGACGTCGACCAAACGATAGCGCTTGCCGCTGGCGAGTGCTTGCTGGAGTTCCGCTGCCGAGATGCTCTTGATCTGCTTGTCGAAAGGGAACAACGACTGGTCACTTCCTTGTGGGTCTGCTCTCCATAGCGTTTACCAGGAGGCATGTCGCCTATGATGATAGCAACGCGCTGCGGCCCCGCCTATCGGCTCCAGACCCGAGGCTGACGGCATGGCAAGGACCGTGGCTGCACCGGTTGGGTGCGACCACGGTCCGATCGTTCGGCCGTCTATTTGACGGCGGTCTTCACGCTCCACTTGGCGCCGCTGACGTCGAACACCGTAATGGTCACCGGCTGTCCGGCGGCCAGATTGACCGGCGTGACGGGGTTCAGGGTGAGGTCGGCGTTGCCGGCCAGCGGTACGGTGATGCCATAAGGGCCGGTCTTCACCGTCTCGTAGTTCTGGTGGTTGATGATCCCCTTCACCTTGGACAGTTGTTCTGACTTGAAGTCTTCCAGCAGCTTTCCGTCGGCATCCTTCACCTGAACCTCCACGATGAAGGAGCCATAGGTGTCGGGGCCGTTGTCACGGTAAACGTTGAACTTCACGAGACCGTCAGCCTGGACCACCTGCTGGGTCAGCACCAGGTTCGGCGTCTTGGAGTCGTTGCGCAGGGTGCCCCAGAGGCCGTTGTGGATCACCTGGTAACTCCACAGGGTGATGCCGAAGGCGACGACGGTGGCCCAGATGGAGAGTCTCTTCAGCCCCTGCTCGTTCTCCACCAGAGCGCCGCTGAAGAGCCACCTGAACCAGCCCTTCTCACCCAACTGCGGCCACTTCTGGAGCAGCCAGTCGTCCACCGACCAGTGCCCCGAACCGGCGATGGCGATGGCGAGGCCGGTGGAGATCAGGATCACGCCAATCTGCCACTCATCCAGGCAGGTGGAGCCCAGCCAGCCGGAGCCGAGGAGGATGCCGAAGGAGAGGGCCGCCGAACCGATGGCGGCCAGCCGGGTCATGAAACCGGCGATCAGGAAGAGGCCGACCAGCGCTTCGATGATGGTGAAGGTCCAGAGGAAGCCGTGCAGCAAGGGGGGATTGGCCAGCAGGTAGCTGAGCATCGGCTTGATGCCGATGGCGTGGGGCAGGAAGTCGGCGAACTTCTTGCCGTTGTATGCCGCAGAAGTGGGGTCCATTTTGGCGGGCACATTGATCACCCGGCGGATGAAGGCCGAGAGGAACATGAAGCCGGTCACCCAGCGGACGGGGGTGAAGAGCACGCTGGCCCAGCGCCAGAAGGTGCGGAAGGAACCAGACTCATGCTGCATGGGCTGATTCATGATGAGCGCCTCCCTGATCGTCTGTGTATACACTACGATGTGTAGTGTTTTGGCAGCAAAAAACGCTGCGTTGGTCACGCCGTACGATACCGAGTATAGGGGCGAGTGCGCGGCACGGACAATGAGGCGCAGACCTCAGGCTTGGACCACCGCTGCCATGGTCCTTTCTGGGGTCCAACGGTCGATTGACCGCCCTCGGGTCTATACACTATAATGTGTAGTGTATAAGGGAGGGAACGGCGATGTTTGGCGCGGCTGAGAACGGGCTCCGACGACTGTTGGGCCCGCTGGAACTACGGATTATGGAAGCAGTCTGGGCGGCCGGCCAGCCGGTCGCCATTCGTGATATATGCGATCAACTGGCCCACGAGGCCAATCCCCCTGCCTTTACCACCGTCATGACCATTATGAACCGTCTGGTGGAGAAGGATTTCCTGTTGCGCAGCGGC
>JBLNEM010000494.1:0-6854 GCA_050262655.1 Mycobacterium leprae
GCCCCCGGCTCCCCCGGATGATGGCCCTGCTTGAGTCCGCTGCCTCGGTGGGCGGCATCGTGGGGCCGGTGCTGACCGCCGCAGTCCTGCCGATGGGGATCTGGGCGCCTTCTGCGGTCACCGGCCTCTTCGGGCTGGCGCTCACCCTCTTCCTGGCCCGGAGCCTCCCCGGCGGCCGTCCCGCTGCGGCCACGGGGGGCGACCGCTCGCTCTCTCGGCAGTTGGCCACCGCCTGGCCCTTCATCCGCAGCCCCCTGGTCCTGGGCGGCTTCCTGATGGGCTTCCTGTCGCTCTACGCCCTGGAAGGGGTGCAGACGTTCCTGGGGCTGCTGGTCCGTGACCGGTACGGGCTGGGCAGCGGCGCCCAGGGAGTCTTGCTCTCGGTGGTGCCCTGGGCCATGCTGCTGGGCGCCCAGCTGGTACCCGGGCTGCTGAAGCGGCACTCCTGGTTCCGCCTCTCGGTGCTGGCCCTGCTCTCGGGGGTGGCCGCCTTCGCGGTCCTGACCGTGCCGATGCGTTGGCCGGCTCTGGCCGCCTGGCTGGCGCTGGTTGGCGTCGGGATGGGCGCCATCCTGCCCCTCAGCAACAGCCATCTGGCCGGACAGGGGACGCCGGCCGTGCGGGGCATGATCATGGCGATTTACGGTTCCGCCCGCCTGTTTGGCGCACTGGTGGCGCCCCTGCTGTTGGGTGCCCTGCTGCCCTCCGGCTACAGTCAGACCTATCTGGTCTCAGGCGCCATCGGTGCCGCCGTCTCGCTGGTGGCCATGGCGCTGGTTCGGGCGGTTCGCCGGGCGGCTCTGGCCTGATTTGGCGGCGGAGGCCCGCATGTGCTATCATCGCGATCAATGCATCTTCTCTCATGGCTCTGCGCAGGAGGTGTTCGCTTTGGCTCAGCCGGTAAAACGCGTAACCATTATTGTGCTCGATAGTGTGGGCATCGGCGCTCTGCCCGACGCCGATCAGTTTGGCGACGTCGGCGCCAATACCCTGGGCAATCTGTCCCGGATGCGGGGTGGCGTGAAACTGCCCAACATGGGACAGTTGGGGTTGGGTAATCTGGTCCAGGTAGCGGGCGTTCCCCCGGTCGAGCGGCCGGCCGGCGCCCTCGGGCGGATGGCCACGGCCAGCATCGGCAAGGATACGATGACCGGTCACTGGGAGATGGCGGGGGTTCGCATCGACGTGCCCTTCCGCACGTTCCCCCATGGCTTCGAGGAGGATCTGATCAAGAAGTTCATCGTCCTGGCGGGCGTGCCGGGCGTGCTGGGCAACAAGGTGGCCTCTGGCACCGAGATCATCGAGGAACTCGGCGAGGAGCACATGCGGACGAAGAAGCCGATCGTCTATACCTCGGCCGACTCGGTCTGGCAGGTCGCCTGCCACGAAGAAGTCTACTCCGTGCCGCAGATCTACAAGATGTGCGAGGTCGCCCGGGAACTGCTGAACGACCCCAAGTACCGGGTGGGGCGGGTGATCGCCCGGCCGTTTGTCGGCACCGGCGCCGGCAGCTTCAAGCGCACGGCGAACCGGCACGACCTCGCCCTCGAGCCGCCGGCCATGCTGCTGGACTTCGTGAAGAATGCCGGCATGGCGGTGCAGGCCGTAGGCAAGATCAAGGATATCTTCACCGGTCACGGCGTGACCGAGCACCTGAAGACCGCCAGCAACAGCGAAGGAATCGACGCCACCGAGACCTTCCTCCGTTCCGGCAAGCCCGGGCTGATCTTCGCCAACCTGGTCGACTTCGACATGCTCTATGGCCATCGCCGGGACGTGGAAGGCTACGCCCGTGCCCTGGAGGAGTTTGACGCCCGTCTGCCGGAGCTAATCTCCCTCATGGGTCCCGATGATGTGCTCTTCCTCACCGCCGACCACGGCAACGATCCCACCTACAAGGGCACCGACCACACACGGGAGTACGTGCCGTTGCTGGCGTTCGGACAGCGGGTGAAGCCGGGGGCCGACCTCGGAACCAGGCCCCGCCTGGCCGACCTGGGCGCCACCGCCTGCGAACTGCTGGACATCCCCTGGCGGGGACAGCAGGGCGAGAGTTTCGCCGCCCAACTGCTGCAGTAAGAAAGGGCCCCGCCGAACCCCGGGCCAACAGCACGAAGATGAAGCATCGACAAAGGGAGCGGCCGCACAGGTCGCTCCCTTTTCGCATGGCAGGAGCGGCGGTTTTGCGCCTAGAATTACTATTCGGATCGATATGGATCGAGAGGGAGGGGTGGCGGATGACACGGCTCTCATTCCTGGCGCTGCTGCTGGTGGCGCTGGTGGGCTGCACCTCAACCAATCAAGTGGAAGTGACCGATGCAAACAACGGTCAGACGATCGAACTGGAGCCGGGGCAGACCCTGATGCTCCGACTGCCAGCCAACGCCAGCACCGGCTACCGTTGGAGCCTGATCGAGTCCAACGACACGACGGTGCTGCGGCTGCTGCACTGGGAGTACATACAGCAGGGCGAACGGCGTCCGGGAGCGGCCGGGACAGAGGTCTGGCAGTTCCAGGCCGGCAAGGCGGGCAACACCGGGCTGAAGCTCGGCTATGCCAGGTCCAATCCCCCCGGCACCCCGGAGAAAGAGTTCAGCCTGACCATCGTGGTAAAGGAGCAGAAGAAGTAGTGGGTAAGTACGATGGGCTCCAGTGGGGCGAGATCGTCCGTTTTCAGACCCAGGGACCGCCGGGGGAGGATGGCCTGGCGGGGCTACCGCTGGAGGAGCAGTTGCTGGATCTGGCGGCGTTTCTGGCCAAAGATGCAGGTTTCTTCGCCTCACGGGCCCAGAGCTACTATCATCAGGTCCGGGAACGCCCCTGGGGCGGCAGCATCCCCCGCGAGCAGCTGCTGGCGGAGATGCGCCGCTCGCTGGCCTGGTTTCTCGGCCACATGATCATGACCGCCCGCTATCTGGATGCCGACATCCTGGCGGAGTTTGTCCGCTGGAGCGAAGAGTTGGGCGTGACACTGCCCGAGGTGGCGTATCAGCCGCTGCCGGGCATGCCGCCTTATCCCAGGGCGCCTGAACGGAAGGTTCCCAACGGCTGAACAGCGAACTCTGCATAACGAATGATGCCCGGCCCCGGGGGGTTGCGCCCCGGGGCTGGACTTTTGCCACGAAGGAGGGGTTCCGTTGTATAAGCTCCTGGCAACCGACATGGACGGGACCCTGCTCTGCTCCCGCAAAGTCGTCACCCGGGCCAACGCGGCCGCAATTCGCAGCGCCGTCCGGCGGGGCGTTCAGTTCGTGATCTGCACCGGACGCTCCTACCACTCGGCCCGGATCTTCGGCTGGCTGATGGGCGTCCGCCCATACATCGTTGCCGCCAACGGGGCCAGCGGTCACGCACCGGATGGGCGGGTGCTCTTCCAGTCCCCCATGCCCGACCCGGTGGCGGCGGCGGCGATCCGCATCCTGCGCCGCTATGGGGTCGCCTTTCAGATGTATACGCCCGGCGGCGTGGTGATCGAGGGGGACCGACCCCGCAGGGAGCGCATCCGTTGGTCGACGCTGGGCGACCCGGCGGTGGCAACGACCCGGCTGTTGAGCCGCCTCGCCAACCAGCACATCGCCGTGCCCGATGCGATCGCCCACCTGACGCAGGGCGGCCCTGCCCTCAAGTTCTTCTGCCCGGTGGCCGAGCCCGACCGGCGGGCGCAGGCGCTGGCCGATCTGGCCGACGCCCGTCTGCCGTTGACCGTCTCCTCCTCCGGCCGCGACAACTTTGAGCTGAATGCCGAGGGCGTCCACAAGGCCAGGGGGCTGGAGCGCCTGACCACGCTGCTTGGCGTGGACCGGGCGGACGTGATCGCGGTGGGCGACCATCTGAACGATCTGGAGATGCTCCAGTGGGCCGGCCTGGGCGTAGCGATGGCCAACGGCGTGCCGGAGGCCAAGGCCGCGACCCGTGCCGTGACGGCTTCCAACGATGAGGACGGCGTGGCCCAACTGATCCGGCGCTACATTCTGGATGAGGCTGGCTGATCGTACTCAGGTACGAGCGACTCGGCCCCCCGGTACGATGTGGCGGGACTCACCCCTATAGTAGGATCAAACCAGAACGACTCGGGGGTGGGTTTCGTGAAGCAGTACCGCGCACTGTTCCAGAACCGCAACTTCGTCCTGCTCTGGTCGGGCCGGATCATCTCCAGCATCGGCGACTGGTTTAACTATGTGGCCCTGATCAAAATCCTGAGTGCGGATCCGGCCCACCTGGGCTTCATGCTGGCGCTGGTCATGGTGCTGAAGGTCCTGCCCGATGTGCTGCTGGCGCCGCTGGTGGGCGTCCTGGCCGATCGCCTGCCCCGTCGCTGGATCATGATCGCCTCAGACATCACCCGGGCGGGCCTGGTGCTGGGCCTGGTCTTTGCCCAGTCACCCGTAACCATTCTGGTGCTGGTCTGCCTCTCGGCCTGCATGGCCACTTTCTTCAATCCGGCGAACAGTGCGCTCCTGCCGAGTGTTGTCGGGCCTGATCATCTGGTCACCGCCAACGCCCTTAACACCATCACCGGGCGGACCGCTCAGTTCCTGGGCAACGGGCTCGGCGCCATGACCCTGTTGCTGATCGGCGCCCATAACACCTTCCTGATTGACAGCGTCAGCTTCCTGGTCAGTGCCGCGTTGACCGCCCTGGTAGCGGTGCCGGCAGTGGCAGCCGCTGCACCCGCTGCCACCCGCCCCCGGGGCGCCCTGGCAAAATTCAGGGCCGACCTGAAGGAGGCCGTGGCCTACCTGCGGCAGCAGCCGACGGTAAAGGCGCTGATCACTATGAGCGCCATCGTCGCCGTGGGCGATGCCGCCACCAACGTGCTGCTGATCACCTTCGTGACCGTAACGCTGGGCCTGCCGGCCGAGTGGATGGGCATCGCCATCGGCGCCGTTGGGGCGACCGGTGTCCTGGGCGGGCTGGCGGTGGGGGCGATTGGGAATCGGGTTCACTGGCGGCACCTGCTCAACTGGGGACTGATCTACGTCTGGGCGGTGTTCGTCGGCGGCGTATCGATCCAGCGGCTGCTGCCCAGCCTGGGGTTCTTCCTGCTGATGGGCCTGGGCAGCGGCGTCCTGAATGTGGGCTTTCAATCCGGCATCGGACTCCTGGTGCCCAACGAGGTGCGTGGCCGCATCTTCGGCGCCTGGGGCATGGTGCAGTCCGCCATCTACCTGATCTGCGTGCCCCTCTCCGGCTTCCTGAGCGACCGGTTTGGCGCAGTACCCGTACTGCTGACCTTCACCATTACCTACCTGCTGGGCGGGGTGTACGGACTCTTTGCGCTGCGGCCCGAAAAACAGCAGGAGGCTGCGGCGGCCCAGCCGGAGCCGGCGACCGACTAACGGCAAACAAAAGGAGCCGCCCCACCTCTCGTGGGACGGCTCCCGCTCATTTACCGGGGCTTCTCGCTCTCCGCCGCCTTCTTATGGACGGAACCATGGGCTGCGGCGTAAGATTCCTTGCTCGCGGTCCGGACCTCGGACCAGCGCTCGTAAATGCGGTCGGCCAGTTTGTCCAGCTCTCCGTTCAGCGCCTTGATGTCCGCTTCGGGCATGTTGTTGTGCAGCCGCATCTTGCACTGATGCCGGAACTGCTCCCGGGTGAAGTCACGACCGGTCTCCTGCACCTGGCTCAGCAGCGCCACGATCTCGTCCTGCATGATCAAGAAGGCGTGCCGCAGCTTGGGAGGCTCGTTCAGGAAATCGAAGAAGTCGTCCGCCGACCAGAACATCTTGGACTTGTAGGTGGTGAACGGGCTGTACTTCGGCACGGTGCCGGCCGAGAGCGCATCCACGATCATGTAGGTTTCGCGGCCGTTTTCGTAGGCGTAACGCAGCTCATCGTTCATCCCGCTGCTGAAGACGATCCCCGGCCAGTAGGCCACCACTGCCTGCGCGTTGATGCCAATGAACCAGTCCAGGTCACGGACGATGGTATGGTCCCGAATCGCCCGCAGGTCGGAGGCCTCATAGTAGGGCGCCGACAGGAGCGCATCTTCGATGGCGGCGGGGTCGAAGACGATGCAGCTCTCCTTAAGCCGTTGGACAAAGGCGTCCTTCAGGGGGCGTTGATCGGCGGGCAGGTGGGTCATGGGGTAGCTGGCATAGACGATCGGCTTGTTCTCGCCGAGGACCAGGCTCAGGAAGGTCTCCGGCTGGTTGATCGGCACCACGAAATGGGGCACCTTGCGGTCGCCGGCCAGGTGGTGGGAGAAGAAGACCTCGAACTCCTGCCACCGGACCACCGCTTCGACGGTCAGGTGGAAGTACTCGCCGGTGTGGGCCTTCAGCCGTTCGTGGATATCCTGGGGGCCGTCGATCAGGGTGATCACCAGGTCGGGGTTGATCGCGTCCAGGTCGGCGGCGGTCAGCCCTTCGGTGATCCGGTCCTTCAACAGGAAGAGCGCACTGGTGGAGATGATGCAGGGCCGGTCATCGGCGTGGTCGGCCAGCAAGCCGTGCATCAACTGCTCAATCGCCGCGGCACGCAGAACCGTAAGGGCAGCAGCCGGGGCCCGCAGGATGTTCGCATCGGTATAGGGGAGGCGCCGCTCGTCGGCAATGCGGCGCATGGTGTCACCCAGGTCAAAATGGCGGACCTGCCCGTTCAGCCGCTCAAACAGCTTCTGGCGGGCCAGGCCGGAGACGCCTGTAACCAGAACGGTCGTCATGTTCAAACCCGTCCTTCCATTTCGGTATGTAAAATTAGCTCCTTAAAAGAGTGTAGCGGGTCTTGGGTCACAATGGAAGGGGGTAGTACTCCGTGGGTATCCCCTCCGCGGTGGCACGTGGGTATCCCCTCCGGGGGGGGGGGGGGGGGGGGGGGGGGGGGGGGGGGGGGGGGGGGGGGGGGGCGGC
>JBLNEM010000495.1:0-11986 GCA_050262655.1 Mycobacterium leprae
ACCTACATTCTGGCCATGGACACCTATGGCCCGATCACCGATAACGCCGGCGGCATCGTTGAAATGTCCGGCGCCACCGAAGAGATCCGCAAGCGCACCGACCGGCTGGATGCCAGCGGCAACACCACCAAGGCCCTGACCAAGGGCTTTGCGGTCGGCTCTGCCGCCCTGGCCGCCTTCCTCCTCTTCTCCGCCTACACCGATGTGGTGCGGGAGATCAAGGGCCTCTCGCCCGAAACCGTTCTCTCCTTCGATATCAGCAAGCCTGACGTCTTCGTCGGCGCTTTCATCGGCGCCATGCTGGTCTTCCTCTTCAGCTCCTCGGCCATCAAGGCCGTGGGCAAGGCGGCCCAGTATGTGATCATGAATGTGCGTGAGCAGTTCAAGAACAACCCGGGTATCATGGACGGCACCGCCAAGCCCGACTATGCTCAGACCGTTGACATCGTCACCAAGGGCGCTCTGAAGGAGATGGTCCTGCCGGGCCTCCTGGTGGTTGTCACCCCGGTCATCGTCGGCCTGTGGCTGCAGTATGAGGCCGTTGGCGCCTTCCTGATGGTCGCCACCATCACCGGCGTCATCACCGCCCTCTTCCTGAACACCGGCGGCGGCGCCTGGGATAACGCCAAGAAGTACGTTGAGACCGGCGCCCACGGCGGCAAGCGCTCCGAGCCGCACAAGGCGGCCGTTGTCGGCGACACCGTCGGCGATCCGTTCAAGGATACCGCCGGCCCGTCGCTGCACGTGCTGATCAAGTTGCTCTCCACCATCACCCTGGTGCTGGCCTGGCTGTTCGTGCGCTAGTCCTCCGATCGTTCAAAAACCCGGACTCCCCCCTGGAGTCCGGGTTTTTCGTCTGTGTACGCCGCAGCAGAAGCGACCTTAAGGGCTCGCCGCTTCGAGTCCAGATACTGGTTGCCATTTACGGCACAGGACCGATGAACAATCGCCAAAGCCGCCTCTTTTGAGGCTTTCATTAGAATGCGGTTTGGTAGTAAACTTTCACTGTCTGTGCCCCGGTAATTTGCCTACAACAGAACGCTCTATCAAATCCGGAGGTGCCTCTTTGTGGCTTCCCGCAAACCGGCCCATCGTCTCCTGTCGGGCCCGTCCTACCTGTATATCGATAAACTGAAACGCCTACTCTATGGGGCCCCCAAGCGGACCGATCAGCAAGATCATGAACGGCTGGACGTCTTCTTCGGCCTCGCGGTTTTCTCGTCGGATGCCCTCTCCTCGGTGGCTTACGCCACGGAAGAAATCTTGTTGGTGCTGATGGCGGCCGGAGCCGCGGCCACAGCCTATTCGCTTCCGGTCGGCCTCGCGATTGTGGCGCTGGTGCTCATCGTCGCCGCCTCGTATAACCAGACGATCAAAGCCTACCCCAACGGCGGCGGCGCTTATATCGTGGCCAAAGAGAACCTTGGGGTTAATTTCGGCCTCCTGGCCGGTGCGGCCCTGCTCGCCGACTATATCCTGACAGTGGCTGTGTCCACAGCGGCAGGCATCGCCGCCGTCACTTCGGCCATCCCGGCCCTACGAGGGCATGAGGTCGCCCTCTGCCTCCTGGCCGTCTGGTTCATGGCCTGGATGAACCTTCGAGGGGTCAGAGAGTCGGGCAAGTTCGTCGCCTTCCCTGCCTACGCCTTTATCACCGCGATGGTCGTGCTGATCGGCGGCGGAGTCTACAGGGCTGCCACCGGGATGTGGCATCCGATTGTCTCTATTGCGGCGCCCTTCCACATGGGCGGCGACCTGAATTCCTTCAAGGCGCTCACCAACGATGTCACCCTATACCTGATCCTCAGGGCCTTTGCCTCCGGCTGTACCGCTCTTTCCGGCATCGAGGCCGTGGCAAACGGCGTCCAGGCCTTCCGTTCCCCGGAACCCGAGAATGCCATGCGGACCCTGGGCTGGAGCCGTACCATCCTCTTTACGGTCTTTGGCGGTATCACGTTGCTGGCCTTTGGGTTTGGTGCGCTGCCCGTACCCGGTAAGGAGACCCTGCTCTCCGTCATGGGCCGGCAGATCTTTGGCACCGGCCCGATCTACTACTTCATCCAGATTACCACCATGGCGATCCTGTTGCTGGCCGCCAACACGGCCTATGCCGGCTTCCCGCGACTGGCCAGCATGATGGCTGCCGACGGTTTCCTGCCCCGCAAGATGGCCAACCTGGGTGACACCCTGGTGCTGAATGCCGGCGTCTATCTGCTGGCCTTCCTCGCCTCTGTCCTGCTGGTGGCCTTCCGCGGCAGCACCCACCTGTTGATCCCGCTGTATTCGGTAGGCGTCTTCATGGCCTTTACCCTGAGCCAGACGGGCATGGTCCGCCACTGGTTAAGGGTGGCGAAACAGGCAGGCGAGTCACTCGGGCGCCATGCGCGGGCGATTTTCATCAACTCGCTGGGCGCCATCCTGAGCGGCATCGCGGTGGTGGTCACCGTAGTGGCCAAGTTCACGCAAGGCGCCTGGATTATCGTGGTCGTCGTTCCGCTGCTGATGTTCTACTTCTACTACGTGCACAACTACTACAAACTCTTCAAGGACCGGGTGGAGTCCCTCCAGGGCCGGCACCTGTCGATCGACGACGCGAAGAAGCAAAAGGTGATCGTGACCATTGGCGGCCTGACCCCGGTGATCGACCACGTGATGAAAGTGGCCCACCAGTTCAGCGATGATATCACCGCTGTCTATGTGGCGGTTGACCCCGAGCAGGGGCAGAAGATCGCCCGGAAGTGGGACCTGAAACGGCACGGCGGGGTTCAGTTGGAAGTGATCCCTTCGCCGCTGCGGCGGGTCGTGCCGCCGCTGCGCAAGTACCTGGATCAGCTGCACAAGGAGAATCCGGGCGTGCTGATCAACCTGTTGGTCCCCGTCATTGTCACCAACGACGCCTTTGACACGTATCTCCACAATGGCACGGCCGACCTGCTGCTGCGGGAGCTGCGCTACTCCGAAGGCATTCTGATGACGGTGATCCCCTTCTATGTCAACATGGACCCCGACGCCGCCAGCCCCATTGCGGAGGCGCCGCCGGTCTCCTCCGACTAGGCACACACAATGACGAGCAGCCCCACGGGGCTGCTCGTTTCTCTTGCCTACATACCACCCGTCTGGGCCGGGGGCTGGGCGCTGGGGAGCACGGCGGGCTGCATGGTGGTCGGGGTGGTGGGCTGCGTGGCAGCCTGTAGGGCGGTCTGCGAGGGGCCGATGTTCCCGGCGAACTCGGCCGGGCTGATGGTCAGGGGCAGGTTGAAGGGCACGACCTGTGTGACGCTCAACTGGCAGCCGCTCGGCCCGGGCTGGAACCGCCCGCAGAGCAGGGCAAACTGGCCGTTCACCTGGTTCAGGGAGATCGGGCCGCCGGCCGGACCCACCACCTGCGTGATTGGCACCGGGGAGCTGAGGAACGGCGTGATCGTGCCGTTCACGGCGCCCACCAGTCCGGGCTGGCTGAAGACGGTCACGTGGCCGTAAAGGCAGGTAGACGGGGCCATGCTCTGCGTGGTCGGGAAACTCTGGGCGGGCATAAGCGGGATAATCTGTGTAGGCGGGACGGCCTGTGCAGGGGAGACAGCCTGCATGGGCGGGATGTTCGCCATAATCGGGTAGCCCTGTGTAGGTGGGAAGGCCTGCGGTGCAAAGGCCTGTGGCGGGAAGCCTTGCGGCGGCATAAAGCCCTGGGTGGGTGGGAAGTTCCCGAAGACCGGGACGCCCTGTGTGGGCGGGAAAGTCTGCGGGACGAACCCCTGTGGCGGCATGAACCCCTGCGGCGACGGCACGCCCTGCGGTGGCATGAAGCCTTGCTGTGGCGGGAACTGCTGCATCTGAACACACCCCTTCTGCTGTGGGTTGCTTCAGGGTATGTTCAGGCCCCCTGTACGGTTCCAGGCAGAAGCAGAGGCACCCTGTTGCGTACAGGGTGCCTCTCTCGCGTCCTAGTAGTAGCGCCGAACCTGGTTGGCCACGGCGAACAGGATCTTGGCGGCCTCGCCACGGGTGATCAGGCGCTGCGGGGCGAACCGGCTGTCGGAGCCGCCCTTGATCACCCCTAACCCGTGCAGGATCGCCACGGCGTTGACGTAGCGGTCGCCGATCTGATCCTTGTCGGTGAAGGGCATGTCGATCCGGTTGGGCATCTTGGCGATGGCGCCGTAGCCCATGGCCCGGACCGCCCACAGGGCTACCTGCTCACGGGTGACCGGCGCATTGGGATCGGTGTCGTCGGTCAGGTCCTCCGGCAGGATGATGCCGTTCTGCAGGGCGGCGCCGATGTAAGGCGCATCCGCAGCCTGGGCCATCTTCGTGGCCATCGCTTCCCCTCTACCCATCGAGGCGAAATTGTAGGTTGGATAGGGCTGCATCCCGCGGGCCAGGATTAACCAGCGGGAAAGCTCCGCCATGGAGAGGGTGCCATTCGGGTTGAACTTCCCATCCTTCAGGCTGAAGACGCCCCGGGACCAGAGGAGGTTGATCTCCTTCTCGGCGAAGTGGCCGGCGATGTCGGTGGGCTTCGTGGTCAGTTCGATCAGGTTGCGGCCCTGGTAGTCCAGCGGCGCTCCAGTGTTGGCATCGATGGCCACCACGTTCAGCTTGCTGGCGGGCAGCCAGTAAAGGTTCGCCTTGTACGTGTTGTCAGCCGGCGCGGGAGTCTTGCCCGGGAAGTAGGGCTGCTGCAGCGTCTGCCAGCCAAGCTCCAGCCCCTGCACCTTGAGGAAGGCGTCGAGCGCCTCCTCAGGCTTGATTACGTAGTTCGCCTGCGGGAAGGTAGTCTTGGCGTCGATGCCCCAATCGTTGGCCCAGAAGTTGCGGATATGGCCGTTCCGGGCATCGACCTGCACGGAGAGCTGCCGGTCGGCGAAGGGAATGCCGTTCTTCATCTGGGCGAAGGTCACTTGATAGGACTCGACCTTGTACAGCATCACGTCCTGATCGGCCGTGGGCGGCATCAGCATCAGGTTGCTGACCAGATCCGGCCGGACGGTGCGGATGAAATCGACGGCGTTTTGCCTTGCCTCGTCCTCGGTGATGATCTTCTCATCGGGCCCGATCGGGCTCCACAGGCCCCAGCTGTTGTAGCTGGCGGCAACACCCTTGTGTAGATCGATCTGCACGTCGGTGTTGTACTCGCCCGCTTTCAGTTCACCCTGGGCGGACCAGTTGTAGCTGCAGAAGGCGGATTTCTCCTCACCCTTGCTCGACTCGTTGCAGCTGGAACTCGTAGGCTGGTCGGTACGCCCGGCGACCTGCTGAGCCAGCGCCAGCGCTTCCTGTTCGGTCAGCGGCCGCTCAGGCGCCTTGTACGGCTTATCGGGGGCCGGCAGTGGCGTCAGGTTGGCGAGGCGCTTCAGGTCCAGCACCTTCCCCTGGTAGTTGAGGAGTACCCCGTCCTGGCTCAGCGGCGGGAAGAAGCCGGTGGCCGGCCGGTAGATCAGCCGCCACTCGCCTTCGGTGGAGGCTGGCTTCTGATAGTACTGATAGGCGAGCTGCATGGGCAGAGCCCGATAGGCCTGCATCGCCTGATCACGAGTCGCGACCTTCTCGGGCGTCACATAGGTGATGTTGGTCTGCAGGTTACGCTGGTAGCTCATCAACTGATTCGTCCGTGCGTCCATCGTGATCGATACGCCGCCATTCCGGCTGGGATAGCCCTGCTCCATCCGCTGCCAGTTGAAGGTGTAGCTCGTCTGCATCGGTCCCCACATCTCGAATGTGAGCGGCTGCTCGGCCAGGCGCAGTGAATCCTTAACGTCGGCCGCCAGCTTGGATAGCCAGCCCTCCGCCACCGGGGCTGCATCCTCCCGGCTGTAGGCCGCCGGGGCCAAATTCGCTTCCTCGGGCTTGTTCTCGTAGCGGTTGTAGCTAGTGATTACACCCGTAACTCCGTCCACCGTGACCGAAATGCCGATGCGTTCCACGGCCTTCTCGGGCGAGTTCCAGTTCAGGTTCCAGGTGGCGCCGTACTGACCGGAGTTTTTGTTCACGGTCAGCTCAAGCCCCTCCGGGATTGTGAAGGCAGCTTTCGCGGTAGCGATCGCCTGATCCTGGGTGATCTTCACCGCCACCACCACCGGCGCATCGCCCTTTCCGGCAGCGGTTGGCGCCATCTGTGGCGCATCGGCGGCCGAGACCGGCCCCGCACCAAAAAGCGTCCCAAGCAGCGAAACCGTTACAGCCAGCGCCATCAGGCGCGCTTTCGTTCTGCGGTTCATCCTTGAAACCTCCCTTACGGATTCCATCACAGAATTGGACGGAGCATCGCGCCATCCGGTTGCAATGGAACCGCAAAACTTTCCAGCGAACGTGAACACCCTTTCCCATTTGGGAAAGGGTGTTCTTACGACGGGAGCGACGGCGGCTACCGGGTGCTCCCCGTTTCGCTTCCGGCCCCCAGGATGAGCCGCAGCGCCTTCCGCAGGCTATCAACAAAGGAAGGCGGGTAGGCATGGCACAGGTGCGGCACCAGTTCCACCTCGCACTGCTCATCGAACTCGGCCATCAGGGCCTGGACATCCTTCGCCACCTGAATCGAGCTCTCGTCCTCTTCCCCTATCACGATGTAACCCCGGAGCCCCGCCTTGCGGGCCAGGAGTTGGCGCAGCCCCGCCACATCGTGCCAGCGCGGCGCAACGGCAACAAAGCCGCGGCTCCAGACCCGCCCCGACGCCGCCAGCCAGATGGCTGTACCAGCCCCGCGGGAGAAACCACCCAACACCACCTGCCGCCGGTCCACCCGTCCCGTAGCCGCCAGCTCCCGATAGTGCTGCTGTGCTTCAGTCGCCGCCATCTCCTGATCGTTCCAGACGAAGCCGTCGGGCCCCTCCACCTGGGAGGACTGCAGCATGGCGACCATGGCGCCTGACTCGACCGCCGGCAGCCAGTATTCCACTTCGGCCTGGGCATTCCCGGAATTCCCGTGCAAGGCCATGATGAGGGGAATCCGCCCGCCCCCCTTGGGTTCTGAGATCAGGCGCAGGGGAGCAGCCTCCTGCTGGGCTGCCGCGTTTCGTTCCCGACAGGCGGCCAGCAGCCGCTGAAATTCCGGGTTCTGCCGGACCGACTCCAGGTCGGCGTCTTCCTGCAATTGCATGGGCGAGAACCACGATCCGCTCTCCAACACTTCGGCCATAATGGCACAGACCAGTGCCGTCTTCCCCAGTTTGGCGGCGAGGCAGGCCCGCCAATAGTGGATCTCTCTGGCCATCTCTGCATGGTGCGGCAGCTCTCTGGTGGCCAGGTCGAAGGCATCCGCAAAAGCGCCCTGTCCATACAGGCCGTAAAACTGCTGGGCCAGTTCATCAAACGTCATGGCTCTCCCTCCCCTGTGATCGTCACAAAATGCCCCCTTACCGAATGCCCGGCAAGGGGGTTGCTCATTACTTGGGTGCAATGGTGTGTAGGTATGCAATCGCGTCGCGCAGGCTCTCTTCGGGCACGACCCTCTCCATTTTTGGATGCCCCAGCTTCAAGAAGTCCAGGATCTTGCCGTCAGGCTGCTTCATCCGCTTGGAACCGTCCACCAGGCTCTTGCCCGAACCCGCAATTCCCTTGGCGTCCGCCCCATGGCATTTGGCACAGTCGGCACCGAATACCACCTGGCCCCTGGCCGCGTCGCCGGGGACATAAGTGGAGGAGCTGGCACTGCCAGACGGCGCCAGGCTGCAACCGGCCAGGACGGCCGCCAGACCTGCCAGTGTCAGGATCGTATGTAGCGGTTTGTTGCTGATTGGATAGCGCAATGTACTGCCTCCCTTGTAGCGTGGAGAATACCCAACCCAATACCCTTTTACATTGCCATGCCCTCAGGCGGCGGTCCATAGCTCGCAAAAGCTATAGCATTTGGTGCTACTGGCGCAAAGCCCGCCCAGGAACGAGGACCGGTTTTACAACTCCGATTGTTCTGCTATAAATAGTTAGCCGTTGGACACGAAACTCCTTCAGTGCGCGGAATGGCCGTTTTTCCACTGTTAAGGCAATGCTTGAAGTGGGTATGGGGATATCTCACCCCTACGCCGTCCCTGCCTAAACAGGGATCCGGCATGATTTTCTGTGGCGCAGTGAACTCCTGGAGACTGCCAACCGTCAGACCGACAGGTGGTGCAATGAAGCCCACATTCTGGGCCAGCATCTGGAGTCAATCTACTTCAGGCTGAAGGAGGTGGCCGATCGTGAAGCGAAAAGCAGTCTGGTCGGCTGTTCGAGAGCCAGGTGAGCTGAACTTGTGACCGAAGGCAGGTGGTTTGCACGGAGGATGCGCAGCTTATTGGCAGGGCCCAGCGGGGCGACACCGTCGCTCTGGCCCAACTCCTTCAGACACACTACCTGTCGGTGAAGAAGTATCTGATCACGATCACCCTCGACCGCAGTATGGCGGAGGATCTGACCCAGGAGACCATGATCCGGGCGATGCAGCGTATCGGGCAGTACTCCGGCAAGGCCAAATTCAGCACCTGGCTGATGGCGATTGCCACGAACCTCTATACCGACGCCTTGCGGCACCGCAAGGTGGAGCAGCGGGTCCAGGGCGAAGCGCTCCAGTTGGAACTGGTCCGACAGGTCACCGGCGATCTGCCGCCCGCCTGGGATGATCTGGTCCAGCGCCTGGGCGAACTGCCGCGGGACGTACTGCTGCCGATTATCCTGAAACATTATCACGGCTACACCTATGAGGAGATCGCCGAGTGGATGGGCCTGCCGGTAGGCACGGTGAAATCCCGCATCTTTAACGGGCTACGCACTTTGCGAAGGGGGTTGAGTCCAGATGAATGAAGACAGGGAGGAGAACCTCCGGGGCCTGATCGATGCCCTGAGCGACGTGAGTAGTGAAGCGCCCCCCAATGTGGCGGAACTGCAGATGCTGGCCGTCCGTGTGTTGCGGGAACAGCGGCGGCAAACGTGGCGGGCGCTGGCTTCCTTCTGGGCCGTGGCGGTCCTGCTGCTTTCAGCCGTCCTCTACTCAACGGCCCACTGGCCGGTGTTCTTCATTGTGCTCCAGGGCTGTGCGACTCTGGCCCTGATCCCGGCGCTCCTGTTGGGCAGCGGGCGTCGGAAGCAGGTGAGCGAATGAAGGCGCACTACGGCCCGAGTGCCCCGCTGCCGTGGTGGCAGTGGGCGATCATCGGGGTTCTGCTCCTCTGCCAGGGCAGTTGGCTCTTCCTGGACGCCCGCCGGCGGGGGGCACGCGCCTGGCTCTGGGGAGTCTGGGGGTTGACCACCATGCCCATGCCGTTGCTGGTTTACTGGCTGGTGGTGATTCGCCCCCGCCGAGCACCGTCGGGCAAGCAATAAAAAAGCACCGGAGCCTCAGCTCCGGTGCTTTTTTGTTTGGTGTCGGCGGCGGGACTTGAACCCGCACGGTTGCCCATACGCCCCTCAAACGTACGCGTCTGCCAATTCCGCCACGCCGACAGAAACCCGTTTGCCCTCACACGTGGCGTGTGCGAGAACAAGATTGGCGGAAGCGACGGGATTCGAACCCGCGATCTCGGCCGTGACAGGGCCGCATGTTAGGCCTCTACACCACGCTTCCAGACTGGTGCCTTTCTCCCCCGATCCGGAGAGAAAGATGGTGGGCGGTACTGGGATCGAACCAGTGACCCCTTGCGTGTGAAGCAAGTGCTCTCCCGCTGAGCTAACCGCCCGGATTAAAAGTGGTGGGGAGAGGTGGATTCGAACCACCGAAGTCGGTGACAACTGATTTACAGTCAGCCCCCTTTGGCCGCTTGGGTATCTCCCCATCTATGCAGTTGTAACCGCCATTCTGCCCGAAAGAAGAATGGTGGACCGCGTAAGACTCGAACTTACAACCGTCCGATTAAGAGTCGGATGCTCTACCATTGAGCTAGCGGTCCGTCATGGAGCGGGTTACGAGACTCGAACTCGCGACCTACACCTTGGCAAGGTGTCGCTCTACCAGCTGAGCTAAACCCGCATATGGCTCCGGCAGTAGGATTCGAACCTACAACCCTCCGGTTAACAGCCGGATGCTCTACCGTTGAGCTATGCCGGAATCAGCATGTTTCCGCTCTCGAAGGAGCGGTGACAGGACCTAATGATACAGCATGCCGGGGCACTCTTCAAGAGGGAAATGTCGCTAGCGCTGCACTTTTTATGGTGCGGCGAGGGCCTCTCCTAGTTGTTCAGATCGGCCAATTCGCCGGTCAGCAGATAGAGCGTCCACTCGCCCAGGTTGGTGGCGTGGTCGCCGACCCGCTCCAGATAAGTGGCCACCTGCAGCAGATAGACCGCCTGTCGGACGGCAGCCGGCTCCTCCTGCATGATGTCCAGCAGTTCGTCGAACACCTTGGAGTACAGGTGGTCGATCCCGTGGTCCAGTTCAATCATGGCGCGGGCCCGATCACCATCGCGGGTCACGAAGGCGGCGAGCGCCTCATGGATCATCTCGTGCGCCTTCACCGCCATGGCCGGAATGTCGATCAAGGGCTTGATCAGCGCCTCGCCGCCCAGGCTGAGCGTGATTTTGGCGATGTCGACGCCGTGGTCGGCGATCCGCTCCAGGTCGGTCACCAGCTTCAGGCCCGTAGCCATGTAGCGCAAGTCCCGGGCCATGGGCTGCTGCAGCGCCATCAGTTGAAGGGAGCGCATTTCAATCTGCTTCTGCAGGTGGTCGATCTCATCGTCGCCATCCACGACTTTCTGAGCCAGGGCCAGATCGCCGGTGGAGAGGGCAAGGGTTGCGTTCTCGATGGCGGCGGTGACCAGCTGGCCCATCAGAATCAGTTGTTGTTCAAGTTCTTGTAGATCAGTCCGGAGCGATGTACCCAAAGAAAACAGCCTCCTGTCCGGAACCACCGGCGCTATCGAGTTAGTCTGCCGGGAGTAGACCCTGCTTATTCGCCCGCCGCAGGGGTACTTCCTGCCTCAGGGCTCGATCATGGCTTCGTGGCTTTGGCCATCGCCGGTCATGTACCAGATGCGTCCGGGCGCACTCACGCCGAAGGAGTCCCTGAACCCCGTCAGGCGGACGGCCTCCTTGCGCTCACCGGTCAAGACGTTGATCGTATAGAGCGGGTGGTCGTCGCCAAACAGGTACATTTCACAGAAGATCAGCGTATGGTCATCAAGCCACTCATAGTTGCCGAGGGAGTAGCCCAACTGGTAGCGCTGTTCTGCCTTGCCGGGCTCCTGCACCAGCAGGAAGTCGCCCCAATACCCGGCCATGCTGAGCTTCCCCGCCCGGAATCGCCCGTCCGGCGAACGCTTCCCGCTGGCCAGCGCCTTCTGCACGTCTGCCAACTGTCTCGCCATCGATTTGGCGAACAGGTCGAACGTTCTGGGCAGTGCCGCGGCGTAGGGAATCTCCATTTTCAACTGATACGTATCGAACCCTTCAAACTGTAGTCCTTCCGGCAGGTAGGTGAGCATGAACGACCCCACTCCGTGCTGGTGGAAGCGGTAGCTGGGCTGCCCCAGTTGCTGCTCCAGTTCCGCTTTGCTCCATGACCGGCTTTTCAACTGCTCGACCACGGCTTCCGTTGCCGGGTGCGAGTGCAGCACCGCCACATAGGGCGGCACGACCACGACCGCCGTTTGGCTCCCGGCCGCCAGGGACGGCGCTTCGGCATAGGGCGCAAAGCGCGTATCCACCAGGAAGCCTAACAAACGCTGGTCGCCGCTGTCCACATAGAGGCGGAGGGCTCCGCCCAGGTAAGCGTATTGAATGTAGTCCGGGTCCTCGACGCTGGTGTCCTGATAGCGCCCCTCCACGGGTGGCAGCGCCGTCCTCAGCTTGGCCATCTCCCACCCGGCCTGCTCCGCCTGCTTCAACAAGTCGGCGGGCGCCAGAACGGAGGCAGCCGGCACCGAGTAGATTGGCTCGGGAACCGTCGCGGTTGGCTCGGTAGGTGCCTGGGCGGTCGCCGGCGCCTTGGGTGCTTCGGAAACAGGTGTTGCCTCCTGCACGTCCGAAGGGCTTCGTCCCGTACACCCCGCAAGCAAGAGACCGATCATTGCCAGAGCCAGC
>JBLNEM010000496.1:0-6653 GCA_050262655.1 Mycobacterium leprae
CGCGGCGACGGCCAGATCGATGCCGCTGCGAATCTCTGCCAGCGTGGAGGCGATGGAAGCGGCCTCGGCGCCGGACCGCTCGGCCAGTTGGCGCACTTCCTGCGCCACAACGGCAAAGCCCCGACCTTCTTCGCCCACCCGGGCAGCCTCGATCGCGGCGTTGAGGGCCAGCAAGTTGGTCTGGCTGGAGATCGCGGCGATTGTGTCCGCAATGCCGCTGATCACCTGCGACTGTTCCCGCAGTTTGCCGATGACAGTAGCAGCAGAACTGGCGCTGTTGCGAATGTGATCGATGCCGGTCACCATCTGGGTCACAGCGGCGGACCCATGACCCGCCACTTCCGCGGCGCCGGTGGATGCGGTGAGAACCCCCTGTGCGCTCTGACTGACCTTATCAATCGCTCCGGCCATGCTGTCAACCAGCGACGTGCCCTCTACCACGGCCGCCGCATCGGATTGGGTACCGTCGGCGATGTGGGAGATGGAGCGGCTCAGTTCCGTCATGAGTTCACGGGCCTCGAGCCCCCGCTGCTGCTGCTGCTCGCTTGCCTTAACCACCGCGGACAGCTTCTGGGTGAAGTCGCCTTGCAGGAAGGAAGCGGCACCATCGGTCTCGCTCTCCAAGTCGCCGGCGGCGACCACCAGCCGCTGTACGGCGTGCCGGATCTCCACCACCGCCGCCTGTAGGTCGGCAAAGGTGGCCTCCCGGGCGTTTGCCTCATCTTCCACCCGCTGAAGCAGGCGGGCGGCCTTCTTAGCCAGGCTTGCGACCAGCGCCTGCGTGGGGATCATGGTCACCACGAAATAGGCAATGCTGGCGGCATCCAGGTCGGGGAAGGTCTGGGGGAAGAAGTAGACCGTGATGATCATGCTGACCCAGGAGAGGATGTTCACGCACCAGACCGGCAGGGGGTTGAAATAAAGGGCGGCGGCGACCGTGGGCAGGAACCAGATCGCCCAGGTAGCCTTACTCTGGTGGATCGTGAAGGACATGGTCAACAACGCCGCCACGATACTGATGGGACCCAGGAATTTGATGATGCCGGGCATCCACCGTCTGAGGTGAAAACCAGTAGGAATGAGCATAATGGCAGCCGTGATGCCGGCGAACCAGCAGAACGGGCCGATCGGAGCCTTGAGGACGAAGAGATACATGGCGCCGATGACCGGAATGGCTATGGCATAGACTGCCCAGATGGCCTTGATCAGCAGGGTGTCTGTGGTGAGCTCGTTCCAGGCCAGGATCGAAGGTTCTTTGTTGCTTGGCATGAAGGGACCCCCTTTTCAGTCCGTGATCAGCGGTGAAATTCGACCGAAAAGGAAGAAAAACCTTCCAACGATAAATAATGCTCTGTCAAAGTATCGGCATTCTATCCCGGTTTGGTTTAACGGAACCCCGTCAGCACCCGGAACGGCAGGGTCACGACTGCCCAGATCAGTTTGAGCACGCCCTCCACCGCAATCCCCAGGATGCGGAAGGGGAGCAGGATCAGCCAGACGATGGGGTAGAGCACCAGGGCCGCCAGCGCCAGTGGCCAGCAAACGACCAGGAGCAGCAGCCAGACGAGGAACGTGAGCATGAGCGGGACCTCCTTTTCGATCAACCGTCTTTCTCATTCTATGGACGCGTCCTGCGCCTGATTTTGTTCACATCTGTAGGAAAATCGCTATCATGGAAGAGGGGAGGGAGCCACCATATGTCGGATCGATGGCGCATTGCAACGGAAAACCGAATTGGCATGGCGGCAGATATCCTGGCGGTAATCGCCGGGGCTGGCCTGGACATTGTAGCCATGGAGGTGCAGCCCGGGCTTGCCTACGTGCGGCTGGAAAAGACGCTGGACCTGAACTTACGTGACGCCCTGCTGCAACTGCCCGGCGTGGTGGCGGTGGAGCCGGTGGCTCTGTTGCCGCAGGAGGAGCGGCAGCGGGAGTTGACTACCGTGTTGCAGTCGGTGAGCGACGGCGTTCTGGTGGTAAGGCCGGGCGGCAAGGTGTGGGGGCTCAACCCCGCGGCTGAACGGATTCTGGCCATAGTGGAACGAAGCGCCGTTGGGCTTGACGCTGCCGTTGTGCTGGGCACCGACCGCTTTCTAAAAGGGAGCGGCTCCTTCGACAATGAAGAGGTCCGCGTGCAGGTGCCGCGGGGACACCTCCATTACGTGGCCTCCGGTCGGGCCCTGGAGAGCGGCGGCCTGGTGATCGGTCTCAAATCGATCCAGGAGGCTCGGGCGCTGGTTCACTCCCTGACGCGATCGGCCTCTGTCGGGTTTGGCGATATCATCTCGGTCAGCAAGTTGATGGCCGATGTCATCCGACTGGCCAGGGCAGCCAGCCGGGTCGACGCCACGGTGCTGCTCCAGGGCGAGAGCGGCACGGGCAAGGAAGTGTTCGCCCGCGCGATACATAGTGAGAGCAGCCGCAGCATGGGGCCATTCGTGCCCATCAACTGTGCGGCCCTGCCGGACGCATTGCTCGAAAGCGAGCTGTTCGGCTACGAGGAGGGCAGCTTCACGGGCGCCAAGCGGGGCGGCAAGCAGGGCATTTTCGAATTTGCGGCCGGCGGCACGGTCTTCCTGGACGAGGTAGGGGAACTGCCGGGGCACTTGCAGGCCAAGCTGCTGCGGGTGCTCCAGGAGGCGCGGGTCCGCCGAGTAGGTGGGCGTGAGGAGATTCCGGTGGATGTGCGGGTGATTGCCGCCACCAACCGAAATCTGCGGGCGATGGTGGGTGAACGGCAATTCCGGGATGATCTCTATTACCGCCTGAATGTGATTCCGATTGTGATACCGCCGCTAAGGGAGCGGCGGGAGGATATCGAGGCATTGCTTGCGCACATGGTGGCGAAGTGGAGTCGGCGACTGGGGCGTGATGTGCCGGTCCTCACCAGCGAGGCGCAACGCCGGTTGCTGGCCTATCCCTGGCCCGGCAACGTGCGGGAGCTGGAGAATGTGGTGGAGCGGGCGCTGGCCTTGACCCCTGGGCCCGAGGTTGGCACCGAGCATCTGATGCTGGACGGGGTAGGCGGCTGTGGCGGCGGCGCTGGGTCTACCCAGGGCACGCTGAAGGAGCGGCTGGATGAGGTGGAGCGCCAGATCCTGGCCGAGGTGGTCGCTCGGACGGGTTCCGCGCGGAAAGCCGCCCGACTGCTGGATGTCTCCCACACCACCATTCTGAACAAGCTGCACCGGCTTGGCCTTTCACACCTTCTAAACGAATAGGGACGGGCGTATCGATGAGGCAAACGGGAAAGCAAGAGGTGATCCCCGCTGCCTCGTCGTTCTAATTGGGCCTGGTTGTATCGTTTTACGGCGCTGGTGTTGGTTGGCTTCCTGCTGCTTTGGGCTGCTGTGTGGCAAGGGTGGGCACTCCGCTCTGATCGGCAGTACCTGCCGCGTTCCCCCAAACCTTCGGACATCGCCGTGCCCCCGGGGTACAAGGTGGAACTGGTGGCATCAGGCTTGAACGCGCCTTCGGCGTTGGAGATCACGAAAGACGGTACCCTATACATTGGCGAGTCCGGATATGGCGGTGCATACGCCGCCACGGCTGGGGTGGAAGGGCAGACACACGGCCGGATTCTCCGGCTCGAGAAGAATGGCACCTGGACGGTGGTGGCCGGCAATTTCAACCCGCCGTTGGCCGGATTCGTCCACGATGCCGAGGGCAACCTTTACGTCTCGCATGCCGGGGTCGTCTCGGCCATCACTGCACGGGGCCGCCGGGACCTGATCACCGGCCTGCCGTCGCTGGGCGACCACAAGAACAACAACATTGCCCTGGGGCCGGACGGGAAGATCTATCTGGCGGAGGGCACGGCCACCAACGCCGGTATTGTCGGGCTCGACAACTGGGCGCTGTGGGGGCGCTATTACCCGGCGCCGCATGACATCAGTTGCAAGGATGTGGTGCTGCGGGGCATCAATGTGAAGACCGCCGACCCTCGTTCGGTGATCCCCTTCATGCGGGTGGAGACCGGCGCCTATTCGCCTTTCGGTCATGCCACCACAGCCGGACAACTGGTGCGTGGGCAACTGCCGTGCAACGGGGCGATCATGCGCTTCGGCACGGACGGCAGCGGCCTGGAACTGGTCGCGTGGGGGCTGCGCAACCCGTTTGAGGTGCGCTTTGGGCCGGACGGCCAGCTTTACGCGACCGATGATGGACCGGATACCAGGGGCAGCAGAGCGGTGGAGGCACCCGACCTGTTCCACCGCATTCAGCCAGGCAGTTGGTATGGCTGGCCCGACTATTGGAACGGGCAGCCCGTGTCGCAGTACTCCGCCGCCGGGCGGGAGAGGGTAACGCCGCTGCTGGTCAAGGCGCCGGCAACGCCATCTCGGGCGTTGGTAACCCTGGGGATGCATGTGGGCGCTAATGGCTTCGACTTCGCTCCGACCGGCTTCGGTTTTGACGGGCAGGTCTTCATCGCCCAGTGGGGCAGTGGTTTTCCGGCCACCGCCCAGACCCCGGCGCTGAACGGCTTCAACATTCTGCGGCTGAACCTCGCGACCGGGCGTACCGAAGTGTTTGCGACCAACAAGAAGCCGGGCCCTGCTTCCCTGTACAAAGGGACCGGCGGCTTCGAGCGGCCCGTTACGGTGCGCTTCGGGCCGGACGGGGCAATGTACGTGCTGGATTGGGGCCACATGGCGGTCACCCGGAAGGGACCTTACCACATCCCTGACGGCGGGGTGCTGTGGAAGATCAGCCGGGTGGGGCAGTAGTGGCACGAATGCGTTCCACCTGGCACGAAAAACTGCCACCCACAAAGGTCGAGCCTGCTTTGGCGGGCTTTTCCTTTTGGCATGAGGTTTGCAAGCTATTTGGCAGTGGAATGCGATCAACAACGGAGGTGCCCCATGAGCACGGCAGCCAAGGATGAGTTCCGGGGCTTTGCGACCCGGTGCGTTCATGCTGGACAACATCCCGACCCGCTGACAGGGTCTCTGACCACGCCGCTTTATCAGACGTCTACCTTTGTGTTCCAGAGCGCCGAGCAGGGTGCGGCCCGGTTCGCCGGTGAGGAAGCAGGCTACATCTATACCCGGCTGGGCAACCCGACCCTTACCGCTCTGGAGGAGAAGTTGGCCGATCTGGAGGGGGCAGAAGCGGGCCTTGCTTTCGGTTCTGGCATGGGCGCCATCTCCGCGGTGGTGATGGCCCTGGTCTCCGCCGGCGATCACGTGATCTACGGCGATGCCATCTATGGCTGCACCTTTGACTTCCTCCATGAGATCATGGGTCGCTATGGGGTGGAGGCCACCGCGGTGGACTGCTCCGTGGCTGCCCGGGTGGAAGAGGCGATTCGGCCGAACACCAAGGTGCTGCTGCTGGAGACTCCCGCCAACCCCACCATGAAACTGGCCGACATCAGGCTGCTCTGCGACATCTGCCACCGGCATGGGGTTCTGGTGGTAGTGGACAATACATTCATGTCGCCCTACCTGCAGCGTCCCCTGCGGCTGGGGGCCGATATCGTGGTTCACAGCGCTACCAAGTTCATCAGTGGCCACGGCGACGTGATCGCCGGCGCAGCCGTCGGTAAGAAGGAGTTCATTGATCAGGTCCGGATGACCACCCTGAAGAATGTAGGCGCCGTGCTGGGGCCCTTCGAAGCCTGGTTGCTGCTGCGGGGCCTGAAGACCCTGCATGTGCGGATGGACCGGCACTGCACGAATGCCATGCACGTGGCCCGGTTCCTGGAGCAGCATTCAGCGATCGAGCGGGTTTACTACCCCGGGCTGCGGAGCTTCCCGCAGTTTGAACTGGCCAATCGGCAGATGGACAACTTCGGCAGCCTCATGTCATTTGAACTGAAGGGTGGCCTGGAGGCGGGGCGTCGGATGATGAACAGCGTCAAGCTCTGTCATTGTGCGGTCAGCCTCGGCGACGCAGACACCCTGATTCAGCACCCGGCCTCCATGACGCATTCGGTTGTGCCTCAGGAAGAGCGGCTGAAGATGGGGATCAGTGACGGTCTGGTCCGGCTCTCGGTCGGGCTGGAGGATCCGAATGACATCATGGCCGACCTGGAGCAGGCGCTGCGCCAAGCAAACGGCTAGGCTGGTTTGGTACGACCCCGGCAGATCGCCGGGGTCGTTTGTTTGGGGCTGGGCAGCAACCCGCAATTTGGGGATTGATCGGGCGGTGCTCTTGGCGTAATATAACCGTTCGTCGCCGCTGACACGGCGACATTTTGCCACTGGGCAAAAGTCGAGGAGCGGTAGCCCACGGTGCAGCAGAGGGCGAGAGCGACCCCCCTTCATCCGAAGGGATCACGGCCGCACGAATCGTCCGGTCTGCACCGTTTCCCAGAAACTGTGCGTTGTGCCGTAAGGGTTGACCTGATATCATAACAAACGTTGTCGGCCGATGCCGCCTGGCAGAAACTGAGTGGTTGACGCCGGCGGTTGAAGCTGATAAGATAAGCTCCTGTCGCCGCTGAACGCTTGGCAAGAACTGAGCGGTTGACGACGGCGGGCGTACCTGATACGATAGGACACCTCGAACCTTGAAAACTAGACAGTGTAGAGCAAGCATCACTCTTTGAGTGAGAGCGAAGCGAGTCGTACAAGCTGACCGCAAGGTTAGCACCAAACAAGAGCCGCAAACTTTTCTACGGAGAGTTTGATCCTGGCTCAGGACGAACG
>JBLNEM010000497.1:0-2682 GCA_050262655.1 Mycobacterium leprae
TGTTCAAAGCCAGATCCTTGGCCTCGGCCGGAGTAAAACTGGTCTGCTGAAGCAGGGGCTAGACCAAGGCTTCAAAAGCGGAATCTGCGGCTTCAGCCTGGCTGATCGCGTCCTTGGCCTCCTGTGCTCTGGCCATCGACTTCAGCTGGGCGATTGCGTCGGCGGTCTGTTTCTTGGCGGTGTCATAATCGGACTTGAACTGTGAATCCTGGGTCAGAAGGTAACCGAAGATGGCACGGTTCGCCGTCGATTCGGCTGTATTCAGTTTCTGCGCCTGAACCAGCATGACGTCGGTGCGGTTGGTCAGGTCCTGATACGAGGTGGTAACCTGGCCCAGGCCTTGAATTCCAAGATAGGCGACGACTCCGAGGAGCACGACGAGGGAGAGGAAACCGGCTAACATTTTGGTCGCAATCTTGAGCTTCATTGGGGCAGTGCCTCCTGTGGAGTGAGATGAAGTGGTGGGACTGGGAGTTGGTGCCCGCACATAAAAAAGAACCGGCGCACGCCGGTAAAACGCGCAGACTTTAAGCCTGCGCTGTGACCGGCAACCCGGCTACCGTAGCAGTTCTACTGCCGTAGGCCCGTGGCTTTGCGTCCCAAGTTTTCACCTGGTTTGCCTTTTTCGGATTGTTGCGATCATCCCTTTGCACTAGCCCTTTTCCTGCTTATCTGTGACTTTCGTCACGTTCATAATATGGGACCTTTAGCCCATCCCAGTCAAGTGGCCATCACAAAGGCGGAATAGGGGAATGACCGAGATGTATGCCACAATATGGTGCAAACCTGGAAATTCCGTCCAGTCTGGTGATCGTCGAAGATCCACCGTCGAGGTTGGCCTCGGTGTCAGCTTTGTGCCTTCCTTGTCAGTACTCCTGGCGTTCCGGAAGGGTCTCCCTCCATTACGGGGCAGCCCTTGCCTTTGGATAACAGGCTCGTGCCACCTCGCCCGTATTGGGCTTTCACCGACAAGTCAGCGCCCATGCTGGGCGCACCAACAAAAAACGGAGCACCGGTCTTCTCCGGTGCTCCGTTTACGCCTGTCCTACATGATCACCCGCAACCGGTGCGCCGGCTGCCCCGCTGTGACGCCGCTATTCCCCCGCGCTTTGCCCCGGCGTCGTCAGGTCCGGCGCGACCTTGCCGGAACGGCTGAGCCGGCGCACCGGCACCGCGTTGGCCAGGGAGATGCGGATGTAAGGAGTGCCGGCAGCGTCTACCTCTCGGTGCACGGCGCAGCGCACAACGCCGGTGGGCCGCAGCGACGGAACCTGGGCAAAGACGCCGCCCAGATGCATCGTCACCAGCCTGGGGGCAACTGCCGTCAACTGCACCGGCATGCTCCCCTCCACCTCCTGGGCGGTCAGGTAGGCGGCCACAATGCCTTTCGCCTCGTGCACGCTGAACGCGACCATATACCGCCCCGGCATCCCCAGAGACTCCGCCACCCGGTGCACCAGTTCACTGGCCTCCATGTTGAAGGCCGCCCGGCCGGCGCTGTTCACCTTGCAGGCCGGATGCTCCCGCTTCGCCCCGCCCCGGATCTGGAACCGCCTGGTTACCTTCTGGAACCCATCGCTCTCTGGGCGCAGATCGACCTTGGTTTCGTTCTCAGCCATGGCTCTGGATCCCCCCTTGTTGAAGGTTACAGGCGGATTCCCCACCCCGGTGGCGCCGAGAAGCCACCTGTACACTCATACCGTACCAAATTGCGGTATAGCTGTCAATAAATTGTATGCCGTAATTTCAGACTAATGTATTTATCGATGGACGCAGGATCGTGCGGCGGTGGCGCAGCCCTCGCCGGAAAACGAGCTTGTCCGCACCAAGCCAGCGCCGCACGCCCGGCTGAAGGGGCGCCAGGGTCTCCGGCGGTGTACCGGGGGTTTCGGCCACGAAAGGGGGCGATCCCGGCTCCCCTCTATGCCAACATAGGTGAGACACTTGTCCCCTTCGAATTACGGCCACAAAGAGGGCGGAGAACGGTGACGCAGCGATGCAGGCAGATGTTGACACATTCCGCAATCGGCATGAAATACCCGGCTGCGACAACGATCGGCCATGCACGGGATCACTCCGCTAGCTTTTTAAAGGCCTCGGGCCCGCTACGCATTAAAAAGCTGGTGGAGGTCGGTGTGCTGCGTCGGGGAACGCTTCCGCTTGCGCACCATGGGCCGCCTGGATTAACCCACCGGCTGCTCCCGAGATGGCGTGCGGCTGCAAAACGCCGCTGTCTGCGGAATGTGGCAACGACCTTGAGACACGGGATCAAGTACACTATTGCACTGAGCTTCACCGTCGACTGCGCAAGTTTCGCGGTGCGGCAGGATCGCTTGCGATTCGGTGCGATCATGTGCGGTGGTGTACGATCGAGAACCGTGTTGGATCATGCAGTAGGCGATCTCGCCCTGTGGCGCATGACTCAATCTAGCGTTGCGGCGGCGGCGAACAGTCCTGGGAAATTGTAACAACATCAAGCAGAATTGAAACGCCCTGCAACGGTGCGCAGCAATGCGGCGAGATCTATAGAGATTTGGTTTGCGGTGTCACAGGAAAAGGCGAAACCGGACCCTGCGTTAGCGCGGGGGCCGGTTTTGTTATGACGCACCCGGGCCGGTTGAGATGGCCTATTGATTGGCCGCCCGATCGGCCCCTGCGGCATCGTTCTCCACTTGCCAGCGG
>JBLNEM010000498.1:0-3006 GCA_050262655.1 Mycobacterium leprae
TACCGGCATAGGCCTGGTCGATCAACCGGACCGCCATGGCACCCTTCTCGTAAGTATCCTGCCGGATGGTCGTCAAAGCAGGTGTCACCAGGCTGGATAAGGGCAGATCATCAAAGCCAACAACCGAAAGCCGGCCGGGCACGGACAGCCCCAGCTCCCGAGCGGCAGCAAGCACACCGAAGGCCAGGTTGTCGGCGCTGGCAAAGATCGCCGTCGGCGGGTCCGTGCGCCGCAATAACTGAGAGGCCATGTCGCAACCGCCTTCTACTGTCACAGGCCCCTCCGTCACCAGTTCCATCAGGCCAGCTTCAGCGAGGGCTGCACGATAGCCCCGATACCGCTCGTGGTGCACCCCGTGCTGCCGCCGGGTCCCGGTGACCAGGGCGATCCGGCGGTGTCCCAATGCGATCAGGTGCTGCGTGGCCTGATAGCCCCCCTGGTAGTCATCGATCCGCACCTGACCGCAGTCACGCTCCACATAGCTGTCGATCAGGATGAGCGGCCGTCCCAGCGCCACGGCCCGCTCCACCAGGGGAAACTCTGCATAGGCGCCCAGGATTACCAGGCCGTCCAGATTGCGCTCCAGCACAAACGCCAGATCGTCATCGGGCGTCACCTGCGCAAACATCACCCGGTAGCCCAATCCCCGCCCCTCTGCCTCGATGGCCGACAGCAGCTGCCAGTAGAACGGGTTCCCGGCCAAATCGCCGGGCAGATCGACTCCCGGAAAAAGCACACCGATGGTCTGTGTCCGACGACTTTTCAACTGCCGGGCCGCCGCCGCCGGGTAAAACTGCAGCTCGCGGATCGCTCGGTCGACCCGTTCCTTTGTCTCCGGTGCGAATTTCCGGCGGCCGGACAGGACGTTCGACACGGTTGCTACCGATACGCCAGCCCGTTCCGCCACATCCCGAATGGTGACACGCGGCTTCTCACTGCGCTCCACGCAGTCACCCCCCTCTACTGGCGCCGCAGGTTAAACGTTTTACCTGTGTAGTTAAGCATTAGTGAAGGAGGGCGCATTCTCCTGCCGCCACTCACAAAAAAACCCCCGCTCATGCCGAGCGGGGGTTTTTGGCTTACTTCTTCAGCCGTGGGTCAAGCGCTTCCCGGAGGCCGTCGCCCAACATATAGAGCGCCAGTGTAGTGAGGCAGAGCAGTGCGCCGGGGAAGGCCGTGATCCAGGAGGCGGTGCGCAGGTAGGCCTGCCCGTCGTTGATCATGTTGCCCCAGCTCGGCACAGGCGGCTGGATGCCCAACCCCAGGTAGCTCAGCGTCGCTTCGGTCAGAATCGTGCCGGAGACACCCAGCGTGGCCGTGACGATAATGGGGGCCATTACGTTGGGCAGGATGTGTCGGAAGATCACGCGGAAGTCGCGGGCGCCAATGGAGCGGGCGGCCTCTACATAATCCCGTTCCTTCAAGCTTAGGATCTCGCCGCGCACCAGCCGGGCGGTGCCGGGCCACCCCAGGACGGCCAGCACGATCACGATCAGGTAGAGTTCGCCACCCTTGGGCACCATGGGGCCGTATACCGCCACTACCGTGATCAGCAGAATCAGCGTGGGGATCGCCAGGAAGACATCGACCGTCCGCATCAGCAAGTTGTCGACCCAGCGGCCGTAGAACCCGGCGATGGCGCCGATCACGATGCCCAGCAGAATGCTGAGTCCTTCGGCCAGGAAGCCAACCTCCAGCGATACCCGGCTGCCGAAGACTGCACGGGCGAATACGTCACGCCCCAGGTTGTCAGCGCCGAACCAGAAGATGTGGCCGTCCAGCGAATGAGAGAAGGGCTTCGCAAACTTGTAGGTCAGGTCCACCTTCTCCGGGTCAAACGCGGTGATCTGCGGGGCGAAGATGGCGCCCAGGATCACCAGGACCACAATCGCCATGCCGAACAGCGACGGGCGATGCTTCCGCAACCGCCGCCAGAAGATCCGCCAGGGGCTCTCGATGGTCGCCAGCAGGGCATCATCCACGGTTGGGTTCAATGTCGCCATCGTTGCTCCCCCCTAACTGTAGCGGATCCGCGGGTCAACCAGCGCGTATCCGACATCGGCCAGAATGTTGCCCAGAACGGTCATCACCGAGAGCAGCAGGTTGACGGCAATCAGGATCGGATAGTCCCGGAACGAGACCGCTTCGATGGTAAGCCGCCCCATGCCCGGCAGGGCGAAAACCCGCTCCGTCACTACGGCGCCACCCACCAGGGCAGGCAGCGACAGGCCCATGATCGTGACCACCGGAATCAGGCTGTTGCGCAGCGCATGTTTGTAGACCACGATGCGCTCCTGCAGCCCTTTGGACCGGGCGGTGCGAATATAGTCGGCCTGCAGCACTTCCAGCAGGCCCGACCGCACGTACCGGGAGAGGCCGGCAATATCACGCAGCGCCAGGATGATCACGGGCAGGATCAGGTGCCACGCCACGTTCAGGAAGGAGTCGTTGCCGTAGTCGCTCCAGCCGCTGGTGGGCAGCAATCTCCACCGCACCGCCAGAAGCAGGATCGCCATCAACGCCACCCAGAAGAGCGGCGCCGAGACAAAGAGTGCGGAGAAGAAGCTGATCACGTAGTCCACCAGGGAGTTGACCCTGACGGCAGAGAGGATGCCCAACAGAATGGCGGCCGAATAACCGAGCACGATGGAGAGGCTCGCCAGCTTCAGGGAGTAGGGCAGCGTCTCCTCAATGCGTTTGATCACCGGCCGCTTGTCCTTGAACGAATTGCCGAAGTCGCCCACCGCCGCCCGCCCCACCCAGTCGATGTAGCGAAGCGGGAGCGGCTTATCCAGCCCCAGTTGGTGGCGAACCCGGGCGATATCTTCCTGGGTCGGGTTGCTGCTCCGGTCCATGTAGAGCAGCGCCGGGTCGCCGGGGGCGGAATTGATGATGAAGAAGGTGATCAGCGTGATGCCGAATAGCACCGGGATCGACTGGATCAACCGGCGGATGAGATAGCGCCCCATCGGGGGTCCCCCTTTCGTCTTGAGCCTGTTATTTACC
>JBLNEM010000499.1:0-9725 GCA_050262655.1 Mycobacterium leprae
AGGGGCTCCGCAGGATCAGCGTCCGTGGCGGCACAGGCCCGACGGCGGAGGGGGATTCCCACGAATTACCCCCGCGCAGGCCCACCGGCGGAGGGGGATTCCCACGTCTCGCCCACGAAAAGGCCCGCGTAACTGCGGCCACTCCCACGAAGTGCACCCATCCAATTGGGCCCATCCAATTTGTCTGCAATTTCATCCATTTGGACGATGGACGCTGCCTGCATGCTGGTGTATAATCATGCATAAACTTTCGGATCCTCTTTATGAAGTCTCTCTACGCAGCAGCATTCGGGGAAGGAGCAGCGCATGTGGCAATTGTAGTGCAAAAGTACGGTGGATCGTCAGTCGCCACCCCTGAAAAGTTCCGGCGGGTGGCCCGACGGATCGCCTGGAAACGGCGGCAGGGCTTTGATGTGGTGGTC
This sequence comes from Mycobacterium leprae, assembly GCA_050262655.1. Classification (GTDB taxonomy): domain Bacteria; phylum Bacillota; class Sulfobacillia; order Symbiobacteriales; family Symbiobacteriaceae; genus DASXVX01. The sequence continues at coordinate 423 of JBLNEM010000499.1, forward strand.
GTGGTGAGTGCCCCCGGGGACACCACCGACGATCTGCTGGAGAAAGCAGCTGCGATCACGAATGCACCTAACCCCCGTGAAATGGACGTCTTACTGGCCACCGGCGAGCAGGTCTCCATCGCCCTGTTGGCGATGGCGCTGCATGAGGTGGGGTGCCCGGCGGTATCGCTGACCGGTCCTCAGGCCGGCTTCCAGACCGATGACAACCATCGGGCGGCCCGCATTCAGCATATCGACGTGACTCGGGTGAAGCAGCATCTGGCGGAGGGGAAGGTCTGCATCGTTGCCGGCTTCCAGGGCCTGGACAACCATGGTGACCAGACGACTCTCGGCCGGGGCGGCTCTGACGCTTCAGCCATCGCTTTGGCGGCCTACCTGGAGGCCGATGCCTGTCAGATCTTCACCGACGTGGACGGCGTCTATACCTCGGACCCCCGGCTGGTCTCCACGGCTTCCCGCTTGGACGAGATTAGCTACGATGAGATCCTGGAGCTGGCGGCCGCAGGCGCACAGGTGATGCAGCTGCGCAGCGTTGAGTTCGCCAAGCAGTACGGTGTGGAGTTTGAGGTCCTCAGTTCGTTGGCCACGCTGCCGGATGAAGGCGGCGTAGAAAAGGGTACAAAGGTGGTGGCAGCCCTGAATCCGCATAACACTCGTGTAGTCTCCGGTGTAGCAGTTGACTCGAAGGTGGCCTACATCAACGTGCTGAACACGCCGGACCGCCCCGGTGTGGCGGCCAAGGTCTTCGGGGCCCTGGGCAGGGCCAAGGTGAACGTGGATATGATCGTCCAGTCGATCGGCACGGGCGACCTCGCCTTTACCTGCGCCCGCGATGATCTGGACCTGGCTCTCTCGGTCTGCCAGGAGGCGATTGCCGAGTTCCCCGGCGCCCAGGTGATCCACCGGGTAGACGTGGCCAAGGTAGCCATCGTCGGCGCCGGTTTGGCCTCGAACTACGGCGTCGGCGCCAAGATGTTCGAAGCGCTCTCCGAGAACGGCATCAACATCGAGCTGATCACCGGTTCGGAGATCAAGATCTCCTGCCTGGTCCCGGCCTCCCAGGCTGTCGCCGCAGCCCGTGCGGTTCACGACAAGTTCGAGCTGGGCAGCGCCGCCCAGTAGTCGCAGACCAGAACTGCCATGCCGCAAGGCATGGCTTTTTCTTTGCGAAAGATCTGCTCCGGCGGCAGGAACTACCAAGTTACCCGACGAAAACAAGTTGATAAACATTCAAGTTGTGATAGTATAGTTGCGAGGAGGTGCACCTCATGGCCCAGTCTCTTCCGAGCAGAATGGAGGTCAAGAGCCCGTCAGGGCGACCTTTCACCATCGACATGACCGACCCGACCGCTATCGCGGTATACGATCGGGCAGGTCGCCGGATGCTGCGGGTGACGCTGAAAGCGATCAGCGCCCAGGCCATGGTCAAGCGCATCCGGGAGAATATCGAAACCGGTGCGCCCGCCTATCTGGCTGCCTGGCCGCCGAAGGACGTAGACCGGATCCTGACCTGCCACGCCATCGCCTGCGAGCGGTAACGCGGACTTATCTCATCTAATTACAGAAGGGCGAAGCCATTGCGGCTTCGCCCTTTGCTTTTTCGGCTTGCTTGCGGCCACAGAGCCACTGCCTTCCATCTGGCCTCCGTAGGGCGGGCTCTGGTATACTGAGTTATGTTTCGTACCCGCTTCGGAGGTGCTGTCATGCTGCGGTTGGCGCTGGTTCTGGTTGCCTGCTACCTGATTGGTTCTATTCCCTTCCCGCTCCTTGTCAGTTACGGCGCCATGGGGATCGATCTGCGCCGGTATGGCAGCGGCAACATGGGCGCCACCAACGCCGGCCGGGTGTTAGGGAAGCGCTGGTTCTTCGTCGTCTTTGCCCTCGATTGCGCCAAGGGTGCGCTGGCGGCCTATCTCGCCGGGAGCCTGTTGTCCGGCGTAACGCCGCTGAGCCCCATCGTGGCGGCCACGTTGGGTGGGCTGGCGGCTGTGATGGGCCACTGTTTTCCGCTCTACGTGGGCTTCAAGGGCGGCGTGGGGCTCGCCGCATCCGCCGGAGCACTGCTGCTGATCTCCCCCCCGGTGCTGCTGACCGCCGCACTGGTTCTGCTCGTAGTCTGGGCCTTTAGTCGAAATATGTACTTGGGTACCGTGGCAGCCGCACTCACCTTCCCGGTCACCGGCTGGTTCTGGCTGCGGAACGGGCAGGTGACCTATGTACTGGCGGTCTGGGGGCTGCTGATTGCGATCCTGCACCGCAAAGATCTGGCCGCCTGGTGGACCCGAAGGAGCGTGCAATAGCCCATGCAACGCGTCTGGCTGCGCTCGCTGGTCCCCGTCGCCTGGATGGAGGTGATCTTCCGGGCTTCGGCCACGCCCAACCTGAAGACGGTACCGATCGCCCAGCGCTTTGGCCTCTTGCCTCAGTTGATGGGCCCGGTTCTGACCGATGTGCTGGAACTGCTGATCCGCAAGAGCGCCCATCTCCTTTCCTTTGCGCTGCTGGCCCTGCTCCTGGACTGGGCCCTGGCTGGGGGAAAGGACTGGCGGCGACGTGCCGTGGCATTTGCGCTCACCGTGCTCTACGCTGCCTCCGACGAAATCCACCAACTGTTTGTCCCCGGACGCGAGGGCCGGGTGACCGATGTGCTGATCGACAGCAGCGGGGCTCTGATTGCCCTGCTCTTGGTATCCGCCGTCGCACGCCGTCGCCAACGAGCCAGGGCTGCCCGTTGAGCTACCAGAAGGCCGCAGGGTAACCCCTACGACCTTCTTGCTTTGATGAGCCTACACCCCGACCCGCCGCCGCCACCGGGCGATCCACCGGTCGGCCGGCTTCAGGTCCTCTGCCGTCAGGTCAATCCCCGGCCGGCCGATCTTGTAGCTCATGTCGTCCTTGAACAGCGCCCCGGCCCACAGGTAGAAGGGGGCCATATCCCGCAAGGGGCCGGCCACCTGCTGATAGCCACGCAGCCAGCCTGCGGCCAGGATGAACCGGACCAGATCAAACAGCTTCGCCTTCAGCCCCCGCCCGATGTACCCCAGCCGGATCAGTGTCACCGAGCGGGCCACATCGGCCCGGGGATCACCGGCAAAGGCACAGGTCCAGTCAATGACCGCCGTGACCTGATCGCCGTCGATCAGCACGTTGTGCGGGTGATAGTCCATATGTAGCAGTACGTCCGTCCGGGTTGCGGTGGCACGCAGAATCTCCGTCAGCCGCGGGTGATCGGTACCCCACCGGATCCAGTTGCTGCGGCGCTCCACGATGTAGGGGGGAGCCTTTACGGTATGCAGCTTCGCCTGCAACCGCCCTGCCTTCACCGCCAGGGACCAGCCACGCCACGGCTGACGGAACAGGGTATTCCCCACGGTATCGCCCTTGCACCAGGCGATCAGCATATAGGGGCGGCCCTCCCACTCGCCGGTTGCATGCAGGGTGGGCACCGGCAGGCCAGCCGCCGCAGCCGCCTCCATCGCGGCCGCTTCGATCTCGCAGGTCCCTTTTTGCTCCGCCCGGAAGAGCCGGAGCGCAAAGGCAGCATCCGCACACTGCACCTTCCAGATGGCGGTGTCCATGCCGCCCGTCACCGGCGTGAGCCGCTCCACGCCTTCGAGTCCGATCTGCTGCAGAATCGCATGGGGATCAAGTGCTGGCTGCGACATGAACGTACCTCCGCCGATGGCCTTGTTTGGCCTAAACATAACACAGCCCGGCGAATCGGGCAATTCGTTGCGCCTTGCTATTCCGCACTATTTTCTCTATGATTGAATCGATTGTGTGCACATCCTCCACCGCAGAGCAGGTGATTCTGTGTTCCAGGCCATTCTGATTACCGGCGAGCAGCGACAGGCAGCAGCATGGCCCGAGGCAAAGGCAAGATGGCAGAGCGGAGAGGCCCTTCTCTGGCTGGACGTGACCGCGGCGACGCCGGAAGAGATCGCCGCCCTCGGCGAAGAGCTGGGTCTCCATCCGATCGTGGTGCGGGCCTGTCTCCATCCCGAACACCGGTCTCGGCTGAAGGAGTATAAGGAGCATTTCCTGCTGGTGCTGAACGCCGTGGGCCGCACCGCCAAAGAGGGCAGTTCCACCAGCGAACTGGGGCGGTGGCGGACGCTGGAGCTGAACGTGGTGATCGGTCGCCGCTTCATGCTGACGGTCCACCCGGAGCCGATTCCGGCGCTGAGCACCTACTTCAACCGGTACCTGGAGCAGGGGGAGGGGCGCCCTACCCTGGAGTACCTGCTTTATAGCCTCTGTGAGGCGGTTATGTTGGGGTACTATGCGGTGCTCGACCGGATCGACCGCTACATCGACGAATCGGAGGAGCGGATCTTCCACGGCGACCCGTCCCGGCCCGATGTGGACCGGCTCTTCACCCTGAAACGGCACATCCTGTACCTGCGTCGGGTCCTCGGCCCTCAGCGGGATGCGCTGGGCGCCCTGATGCGCCGGGAGTTCGCCGGGATCTCCAACGAAGGGCGCTCCTACTTCATGGACGCATACGAGCACACGCTCCGGCTGCTGGATCTGCTGGATACGTACCGAGACCTGATCTCCAGCTCCCTGGACGCATACCTGTCCACCGTCTCGAACCGGATGAGCCGGATCATGCAGACCCTGACCATTGTCTCGACGGTCATGCTGCCGCTCACGTTGATCAGCGGACTCTTCGGCATGAACCTGGGCGGCATCCCCCTGACCAACTCGCCCTGGGGCTTCACCGCGGTGGTCGGCGGGATGCTCATACTGGCCGGGGTTCTCATGTACTATTTCAAGCGCAAGGGCTGGATGTAGGAGGTTTACCTTGGACGCCATACACGATTTGCCAGATGCCTGGGGGCTGCCCCGTCCCTGGGCAGTCACCGCCAACGACGGCGGCATCAACAACCTGAACTACCGGGTCGATACCCCGGCCGGGGCCTATTTCCTGAAGCTATACCAGAACACCGCCGATCCGGTCCGCATTACATATGAGTTCGACCTGCTGACCCGCCTGGAGCAAGTAGGCCTCTCCTTCCAGGTGCCGGTGCCCATGCCAACTCCGGACGGGAAACGGCTGGTCACCGTGGAGACGCCGACCGGGACGTCCAAGTCAGCGCTCTTCCGCCTGATTCCGGGGGGACCGGTGGCGAAGGGTAACCTGGCCCATGCCCTGGCCTCGGGGGCTGCCTATGGGGAGCTTGACGCCGCCCTGGCACGAATCCCGGTAGACTTTGCCGCATCGCCCCACGCCGGCTGGGATCGCCTGGATCGGGTGCATCCGGCCGTACTTGACCCGGAGGAGGCTTTGACCGCCATTCCCGGTGGCAGGCAGCTGCTCCCCGTCCTGGCCATGCTCCAGGAGCGAGTTCCAGCGCTTTATGCACGGCTCCCCCGCCAGTTGATCCACGCCGACCCGGCCCGGGCCAACGTGCTGCTGGCTGACAACCGGGTGACGGGCATCCTGGACTTCGAGTTTGCCGCGCCCGACCGGCGCCTGATCGACTTCCTGGCCGTGCTGTACACCTTCGGCGCCGGCCTGCGTGACGAATTGGATCCCTGGCCGCTGATGGAGGCCGCCGCCAGGGGTTATGCCGCGTTCAGCCCCCTGACAGCCTTCGAAATCGAAGCGGTTCCAACCATCTGGCGCCTGTCCCGCATGGTCAGCCTGCTCCATTGGGCCGGCCGGGAACGGGCCGGGCTCTCGCCGCAGGCGGCGACCGTCGAACGAGTCGAGAGTACAGCAGCCTTTGACCAGTGGCTGGCGGCCCACGAAGAACGGCTGCAGGCGAACCTGCTGGCCTGGCAGTCGCCCCCCAGTCGCTAAACCTTTCGTTGGCGCGAACACTTCCCGCTTCTTGCCAAGGCGGTTGCCTTTCGCTAAAATCAGGGAGGCACGCCATATGAAAGGGGACTTATTACTCCATGGAACGTAGCTTTGTCATGGTCAAGCCGGACGGCGTTCAGCGGGGCCTCATCGGTGAGGTCATCTGCCGTTTCGAGCGCCGCGGTCTGAAGTTGGTCGGCGCCAAGTTGATGACCGTCTCCCGCGCCCTGGCCGAAGAGCATTATGAGGCCCTCCGGGACAAGCCTTTCTTCCCCGGCCTCATCGAGTTCATCACCTCCGGCCCGGTCATGGCGATGGTTTGGGAAGGCCCCAACGCCGTGGCCACCATCCGTAAGACCATGGGCGCCACCAACCCGGCCAACGCCGAGCCTGGCACCATCCGCGCCGACCTCTCCGTCGACGTCTCCAACAACGTGGTCCATGGCTCCGACAGCCCCGAGTCGGCTGCCCGCGAGATCGCCCTCTGGTTCGGCGAAGTGGGCGCCAGCTACCAGCGCGCCACCGACAAGTGGCTCTACCCGACCAAGTAGCTTCCATAGACGCGCCAGTGGCCCGGTGGACCGGCAAGAACGCTACAGCGCTGCCGGCCCCGGGCCGTTTTACCATCTGAATCGCTCATTTCCTGGGTGGCTTGGGGCCGGGGATGATCAACACCTGTCCCGGGGTAAGCTGGTAGGGTTCTGTCAGTTTGTTGGCCCGGGCTACGGCCCCCGGCGAAGTACCATATTTGCGGGCCAGCCGCCACAGGCTGTCGCCCCGTTTGACCGTGTAAATCACCTGGTTCTGGTTGGGCAGGAGAGCGCAGGGGACGAAGACATCGACAAAACCGTCTTTGGTGGCGGTGGCTACTTCGCCGTCGACGGTGATGCGGGCACTGACCAGACCGCCGATGTAGAGGCGCCCCAGTTCCTCCAGCCTGCTCTCGTGTCCGACGGCCAGCACCTGATAGACATACATTGTCTGGGCGCCGGAGGCGGCCCCTACAACCTCGGCGCGACCGTCGCCGTTCACATCGTCCAGGCTGAGCGAACGGAAGTAGGCGTTGGGATAGAGCAAGGTCTGGCATAACAGATTGAGGCCCGCCTCGGTCAGGGCATAGAGCAAAATGTTATCCTTGGTGCCAACGACGATCAGACCAGGCCCTGAGGGGTCGATGCGACCGACGGCGACAGAGAGTCCCTCCCGGGAGAGCGTCTCTTCCCACGTGAGGGCATAGGTGTCGCCGGTCCAATCGTAGACCTTCAGTTCCCGACCGGCGCAGGCCACAATCTCCGGCAGCCCGTCGCCATCGACGTCGCCGGTCTCTACCAGGACCAGCCGTCCCAGTCCGCCACCGCGCCATCGCCGGTGAAACTGGCTGCCCTGTCCCCCTTCGGCTGGGCCTTCGTGTTCCGTCATGACAGACCCACCTCGATCGTAGGCAAAAGAGTGATGGCTCCCTGTGTCAACAGCTTATGTTACGTGGATAGCGGGGGTGATTCCGTGAGTCGTGTTTCTGTGCGACTGGCCATTATTGGCGGTACCGGCGTCTACGACCCGAACATACTGGCCGATATCCGTGAGGAGAGCGTGCAGACCCCATACGGCGACGTGACCTTGCGGGTCGGCACCTATGACGGTCAGCCGGTGGCATTCATGAACCGGCACGGCGCCGGCCATTCGGTGCCGCCGCACCTGGTGAACTACCGGGCCAACATTTGGGCCCTGCGGATGGTCGGCGTGGAGCGGGTCCTGGCCACGACCGCCGTCGGTTCGCTCAACCCGAATATGAAGCCGGGCGACTTCGTGCTGTGCGACCAGTTCCTGGACTTCACCAAAGGCCGGCCTTCCACGTTCTTCGACGGTGGCGAGGTCGGCGTGGTCCACACCGACTTCACCGAGCCGTACTGCCCGGAATGCCGGGCTGCCCTGTACCAGGCGGCGACGGTGGCAGGCATCAAGGCTCATAACGGCGGCTGCTACGTCTGCACCGAAGGCCCGCGGTTCGAAACCCCGGCCGAGGTGCGGATGTTTGCCCAGCTGGGTGGCGATCTGGTCGGCATGACCAATGTGCCGGAAGTGGTCCTCGCCCGGGAGGCGGGGCTCTGCTATGCCACGGTCTCCATGGTGACGAACTTCGCAGCCGGTATCAGCCCCACCGCACTGACTCACCAGGAAGTGCTCGAGGTGATGGCGGAGAACAGCCAGCACCTGAAGCAGCTGGTGATGGGCACGCTGCCGTTGCTCACCCGTGAGCGGAACTGCAACTGCGGCAAGAGCGCCGGTGCGATGCACGTATAAGGAGGGTCACACGATATGAGCAGCAAGGTATCGGTCTCGACCCTGCGCAATCCGGGCCTGGCGCCGGAGGGACAACTGAAGATTAACTGGGTCCGGGCCCACATGCCCATCCTGAACGAACTGGAGCGGGAGTTCAGCCAGAGCAAGCCCTTCGCCGGGCAGCGGGTGGCGATGTCGATCCATCTCGAGGCGAAGACCGCCTATATGGCCATGGTATTCGCCGCCGCCGGCGCCGACGTATACCTGACCGGCTCCAACCCGCTTTCCACCCAGGATGACGTGGCCGCCGCAGTCGCCGAGAACGGCGTCACGGTACACGCCTGGCATGCCGCCACCCACGATGAGTACTTCGACCACCTGAACAAGACGCTGGACGCAAGCAGGCCGACCCTGCTGCTGGACGACGGCGGCGACCTGACCTACCTGCTGCACACCTCTCGCACCGATCTGGCCCAGGGCCTGATCTCCGGCTCCGAGTAGACCAGCACCGGCGTGCAGCGGCTGAAGGCCATGGAGAAGGATGGCGTCCTGCGCTTCCCGATGGTGGCCGTCAACAACGCCTATATGAAGCACCTGTTCGACAACCGTTACGGTACCGGCCAGTCCACGCTGGAGTCGGTCATGCGCAACACCAACCTCTCCATCGCCGGCAAGACGGTGGTGGTGGGGGGCTACGGCTGGTGCGGCAAGGGCGTCGCCATGCGGGCCAAGGGGCTCGGTGCCCGGGTGATTGTCTGCGAGGTGAACCCGATCACCGCCAACGAGGCGCTGATGGACGGGTTCGACGTGATGCCGATGCTGGAGGCTGCGAAGCGGGGCGACGTCTTCATCACCGTCACCGGCTGCGAAAAGGTGATCCGGCGGGAGCACTTCCAGGTCATGAAAAACGGCGTCATTCTGGCCAACGCCGGCCATTTTGACGCCGAGATCTGCAAGCCCGACCTGGAGGCTCTGGGCGGCAAACCGGTCACGGTGCGCAAGAACGTAGAGTCGTACACCCTGGCCGATGGCCGCAAGCTCTATCTGATCGGCGAGGGCCGTTTGGCCAACCTGGCCGCGGGCGATGGCCATCCCGCCGAGGTGATGGACCTCTCCTTTGCCGTGCAGTTCCTGACCCACCTCTGGATCCTGGAGAACCAGGCGAACCTGGCCAAGGAAGTGATCCCGGTGCCGCTCACCATCGACACCCGGGT
>JBLNEM010000500.1:0-3393 GCA_050262655.1 Mycobacterium leprae
TCCCTCCCGACACGATCTCCAGCCTTTAGTATGAAGCAAGGCCACCCCTGCTGCGGATCAAGAAAAGATCAAGATCCGTGCGTCACAAGCGTTTGGGCCGAAAATCGCCCATTGTTTGACAAGCCGGTCCGACAGCCAAACCCCTTGATGCACAGGGCTTTGATCGTTTCCAGGCGGTGGCAGGGGTCGGCAAGCGCAGCGCAAGCGAAGTAAACCGTTGATATCCCGTTTCCGGGCCCGCCCGGGGAAGCCCTGCGGCGCAACCTCCGCCTAAACGCGGTCAAATCCCGTACGGAATGCGCCGCCTTGCCGCGCTCGCTTTTACAAGCAGAGGGCTCCCCGATAGACTTCAGGGAGTATTCGAAGGGGCCGCAACCGGTCCCCGAAGTACGAAAGGAGATTGACCCTCCCTTGTCCAGGCCAGCGCACCAACGAATGAACCGAGTAAAACGCATTCTGTTCGGACGGCCCAAGCGGACCGATCAGCAGCATCATGAACGCCTGGGGCTGTTCACCGGATTAGCCGTCTTCTCGTCGGACGCCATCTCCTCGGTCGCCTATGCCACCGAAGAGATCCTGTGGATTCTCGCCGCAGCCGGCTCCATGGCGAGTGTCTACTCCCTCTCGGTCGGTCTGGCGATCGTGGTACTTGTCCTCATCGTTGCGGCCTCTTACAACCAAACCATTCATGCTTATCCCAGCGGCGGCGGTTCGTACATTGTCTCCAAGGACAACCTCGGCATCAACGCCGGATTGATCGCCGGCGCGGCACTGCTGGTGGACTACGTTCTGACCGTCGCCGTCTCCACCGCCTCCGGCATTGACGCCATCACCTCGGCGTTTCCCACGCTGCAGGGGCACGAAGTGATCTTGTCCCTCGTGGTGATCTGGTTCATCGCCTGGGTCAACCTCCGGGGCGTAAAGGAATCGGGCTCCGTCTTTGCCATTCCGACTTATAGCTTCATCGTCTCCATGTTCCTGATGATCGGGGTGGGCGCCTTCAAAGCGCTGACCGGCACCTGGCATCCCGTGGCGCCGCCGACCTACGGCTTCGGTTTCGGCCCCGCCGGCTTCAAGTCGATGGTCACCAGCATGACCACCTTCCTCTGGCTGCGGGCCTTCGCCTCCGGCTGCACGGCCCTGACCGGCATCGAGGCGATCTCCAACGGTGTGCAGGCCTTCAAGGCGCCGGAGGACAAGAACGCGATTCGGGTGATGAACTGGGAGCGGACCATTCTCTATACCATGTTCATCGGCGTCACGGTGCTGGCGTTCGGCTTCCGGCTCTCGGTCAGCACCGGCGAAACCGTGCTCTCGCAGATCGCCCACATCGTCTTCGGCAACGGTCTCCTCTATTATGTGCTGCAGGTTACGACCATGCTGATCCTGCTGCTGGCGGCCAACACCGCCTATGCCGACTTCCCGCGGCTCTCCAGCTTCATCGCACGGGACGGGTACCTCCCCCGCAAGATGGCCAACAAGGGCGACACGCTGGTCTTCAACTACGGCGTCTACCTGCTGGCCGGCCTCGCCAGTTTGCTGATCGTGGCGTTCAAGGGCAGCACCCATCTGCTCCTGCCGCTCTATGCCGTGGGCGTCTTCCTGGCCTTCACCCTGAGCCAGACCGGCATGGTCGTTCACTGGTTCAAGGTGGCCCGGCAGAACGGCGAACCGCTGCGCAGACACAGCTGGTCAATCTTCATCAACACCCTCGGCGCCTTGCTTTCCGGCGTGGTCCTTGTGGTCATCGCCGTCACCAAGTTCATGATGGGCGCCTGGATCGTCTGCATCGTGATTCCCATCCTCATTGCGTACTTCCTCCATGTCCACGGTTACTATAAGCGGTTCACGGACCGCATCGAGTCGCTCATGCAGGCCGAGATGACGATCGACCACCCGGGCAAAGTGAAGGTGATCCTGACCATCGGTGGCCTCTCGCCGGTGATTGACCACTCCATGCGCATGGCCCGGCGGATCGCCGACGACATTACGGCCGTTTACGTGGCCGTCGATCCGGAGCAGGGAGAACGCGTCCAGCGCAAGTGGGACCTGAAGCGGCACGGGGGGACACCCCTGGTGGTGCTGCCGTCGCCCTACCGTGAAGTGGTGGCGCCGCTGCAGAAGTACCTGGACCAGCTACAGCGTGAGGAGCCTGAAACGGTGATCAACCTCCTGGTGCCAGTGGTGGTCACCAACGAGCCGTTCGATGCATACCTGCACAACGGCAACGCCGAACAGATTCTCCGGGAACTCCGCTACACGGAAGGGATTATCGTCACCGAAATCCCCTTCTACGTGAACATGGCCCCGCACGCCGAATCGGTCATCGCCGTTGACCCAGCCCCGACGGAAGGAGACTAGTGCCATGCGAACCGAACTGGATGCGCTGCTGTTTGCCCTGATGGAGCGCAACCCGGAGTGGACCGAACTCCTCACGGCTGACGAGGTACAGATGGTCCTGCTTCGGCAGCAGGGGGCGAGTCTGGAAAGGATCGCGGCCGGATGGGGCATGACCAAGGCCGGAGTCCGTCTCCGGCTGTACGGCAACGGGTGCGGCAAAAGGCGGAGCGGCGGCGTGCTGGGCCAACTGCGGAACCTGGACCGGCGAAAGGCCCGATTGCCTCAGCCCGCGTGAAAACCGAAAGGCGGTGGGTTGTCCCACCGCCTTTCTTTATCTTTCGTTTTCCTGCTTGAAACAGAAGCCTCGCCCCGGGACCGTTTGAATCCAGCGGGGCTGCCGGTGGTCGACCTCCAGCTTGTGGCGCAGGCCCTGAATCAGCCGGGGCAAGTTGAGCAGACCTAGCCGCTGATCCGGCCCCAGCGCCAGTCGGCAGAGCTGCACCGGCCCCATGGTTCGCCCGACGTTCGCCACCAGCACTTTTAACAGGCCGTACTCGGCTGCGGTCAGATCCACGTCCCGGCCGGCAATGCTGACCATTCGCCGGCCGGTATCGACCAGCAGATTCCCCTGGATCACGACCGCACCGTCGCCCTGTACGCTCCGGCGATAGAGCAGCGCCTGAATCCGGGCCAGCAGTTCGGTCACGCTCACCGGCTTGGGCGCATAGTCGCCCGCCCCGGCGTCGATGATCGCCCGCCGGCTCACCCCGGTGGACTGCGGCGCCATCACCAGGACCGGCTCCGTCTGGAGCCGCCTGACCTCGCCCAGGGCGGTGCGTGCCGCAAGCCCCCAGTGGTCGAAGCCCAGCACCGTCAGATCCGCCGGCGTCTGATCGACCACGACGTATCCGCCATGCTGCAACTGCTCCGCCAGGTAGCGGCGAAGGACGGAATCGCTCTCGACCAGCAGGATGCGGGCCCGGGTCACCGGCGCCATCAGGGGATCGGGTTCGTGTACCAGTGGACTCACCTTCCGGCTTAGTGTTCCACTCG
>JBLNEM010000501.1:0-17499 GCA_050262655.1 Mycobacterium leprae
ATGGGGGCGCGCCCACCCGGCCTCTTGCGGCTCTCGTGGCGGGACCCTCGCTGTGTCGCCCCCGTCGTGCAGGCGGGACGGCGGCGCCTTCGCAGCAAACTAGCTAGGGTGTTCTATCCCACGAAGTGCCCCCCGTTTTTTGTCGGCTGGGGTCTATTGGGATTCATAATTGACCATCCTGGAAGGAGAAGATATTGGAGATGTAGAACCCAACAAAGTTAGGAAATAAGAGTGCCAAAGGCAAGGAGCCGCCGGGCTGGCGGCAACGGGCGGGCGTCGAGGCCGCCCCGGAAACGGGGAGGGTACAACGCGGGCACCGCACGTGAGACTTACCGGTCCTAGGCACAAAAGGAGGACCAAAGTGACCAGTACCTACACAATGGAGCTCGGGGGCCAGACCATGACCCTCGAAACCGGCCGGTTAGCCAAGCAGGCGTCCGGTTCGGTGCTTGTCCGCTATGGCGACACCGTGGTGCTCGCCGCTGTTACCGGTAGTTCCGCTCCCCGGCCGGGAATCGATTTCTTCCCGCTGACCGTCGACTATGAGGAGCGGCTCTACGCCGCCGGCAAGATCCCCGGCAACTGGTTCCGCCGTGAAGGCAAGCCCACCACCAAGGCGATTCTCTCGGCCCGTCTCACGGACCGTCCGATTCGGCCGCTCTTCCCCGACGGGTACCGGAACGACGTTCAGATCGTGGTGACCGTGCTCTGCATCGACGGCAATCATGCCCCTGAGATCATGGGCATCATCGGCGCGTCGGCCGCCCTCACCATGTCGGACATTCCGTTCGAAGGCCCCATCGGCGCCGTAATCGTCGGCCGGGTTGACGGCCAGTTTGTGATTAACCCGACGGCCGAGCAGGCCGAGCGGTCTGAGATGCATCTGGTCGTGGCCGCCACCGAGCAGGCCGTGCTCATGGTCGAAGCTGGCGCCAAGGAAGTGCCGGAAGAGATCATGCTGGACGCCATTCTCTTCGGCCATGACGCCATCAAGAATATCATCATCCCCACCATCCTGAAGATGCAGGCTGACCTGGGTAAGCCCAAGCGCGAAGTGGTGCTCGACAAGCCCTCCCACGAGATGGAAGAGGCCTGCCGCACCCTCGCCACCGAGCGCCTTCGCACCGCCGTCCGCAACCCGGATAAGATGGCCCGTGAAGAGGCCGTCGCCGCCGTCGGCGAAGAGGTCACAGCCAAGCTGGTGGAGCAGTTCCCCGACGAGGCCGGCAAGCTGCCGGGTCTCCTGAAGAAGATCCTGAAGCAGGAAGTCCGCCGGGCCATCATCGACGAAGGCATTCGTCCCGATGGCCGCAAGCTGGACGAGATCCGTCCGATCGAATGCGATATCGACCTGCTGCCGCGGACGCACGGCTCCGGCCTCTTCCAGCGTGGCCAGACCCAGGTCATGTCGATTGCCACCCTGGGCACCCTGGGCGATGTGCAGCTGCTGGACGACCTCACCCTCGAGGAAGAGAAGCGGTACATGCACCACTACAACTTCCCGCCTTACTCTGTTGGTGAGGCCCGCCCGATGCGCGGCCCCGGCCGGCGTGAAATCGGTCACGGTGCCCTGGCTGAGCGGGCGTTGGAGCCGGTCATTCCCTCGGCTGACGAGTTCCCGTATGCCATCCGTGTGGTCTCCGAAGTGCTGGAGTCCAACGGTTCTACCTCGATGGGTTCGGTCTGCGGCTCCACCCTGTCGCTGATGGCCGCCGGTGTGCCGATCAAGGCACCTGTTGCCGGCGTGGCCATGGGCCTGGTGGAGGATGCCGAGAGCGGCAAGTTCGCCGTTCTGACCGACATCCAGGGCATCGAAGACGCCCTGGGCGACATGGACTTCAAGGTCGCCGGTACCGCCAAGGGCGTTACCGCCCTGCAGATGGACATGAAGATCTCCGGCACCAGCCGTGAGATCCTGGGCAAGGCCCTTTCCCAGGCCAAGGAAGGCCGCATGTTCATCATGGGCAAGATGCTCGACCGGATCAGCGAGCCGAAGAAGGAGATGTCTCCGTTCGCCCCGCGGATCATGGTGATGCATATCAACCCGGACAAGATCCGCGACGTCATCGGCAAGGGCGGCTCCACCATCAACAAGATCATCGACTCCACCAAGGTGGGCAACCTGAAGGTCGAGATCAACATTGAGGACGACGGCACGATCCATATCGCCTCCGTCAACGCCGAAGCGGGCGACAAGGCCCGGATGATGATCGAGGCCCTCACCAAGGATCCGGAGGCCGGCATGGTCTACCTGGGCAAGGTAACCCGGCTGATGAACTTCGGCGCCTTCGTGGAGATCCTCCCCGGCAAGGAAGGGCTGGTGCATATCAGCCAGCTGGCCGAAGAGCGGGTCAACAAGGTGGAAGATGTGGTCAACGTGGGCGACGAGATCATGGTGAAGGTCACCGAGATCGACAAGCTCGGCCGCATCAACCTGTCCCGCAAGGAAGTGCTCCGGGACCAGAAGAAGGCCGCGGAGACGACGACAGAGGCCTAAGGTCTGAGGGATCTACAGGGCCGGCGGGAAGCCGCCGGCCCTTCTGCTTTATTCAGGAGGGTGAGGACAGCGCCGTGTTCTATGCCAAAACCACTCTACCCAGCGGGCTGCGGGTAATCACCGAATCGATTCCGTATGTGCGAAGCGCCAGCGTAGGCGTTTGGGTGGGGGCCGGCAGTTCATGGGAGACCCCGCAGAACATGGGGATTTCGCACTTGATCGAGCACATGCTCTTCAAGGGGACGCCGTCCCGGACCGCCCGCCAGATCGCCCAGGAGATCGATGGCCGCGGCGGCAACCTCAACGCCTACACGGCCAAAGAGCAGACCTGCTATTATGCCAAGGTCCTGGACGAGCATCTGCCGGTAGCCATTGACGTGCTGGCCGACATGGTGCTGCACTCCATGTTCGACCCCAACCACCTGGCCAAAGAGAAGGGCGTCGTGGTCGAAGAGATCAAAATGTACGAGGACGTCCCGGACGATCTGGTGCACGACCTCTTCGCCGCAGCCATGTGGGAAGGGCATGCACTGGGCCGGCCCATTGTGGGCACCGAGGAGACCGTTCAGTCTTTCACCCGTGAGCAGATTCTTGGCTACTGCGCCAGCCACTACATCCCGTCCAATATCGTGATCGCCGCGGCGGGCAACGTCGAGCACCAGCAGGTGGTCGATCTGGTGGCCCGGGCGTTTGACGAACTGGGACAGCGCAGTGGGAGCGTGCCCGATTGGCCGGCTGCGCCCACCGATCCCCAGGGCCCTCGGTCGATTCTCCGGGTGAAAGAGCACGAGCAGGTCCACCTGGTCGTCGGCATGAAAGGGCTCTATCAGGATCACGATGATCTTTATGCCCTGCACCTGCTCAACACAGTGCTCGGCGGTGGCGCCTCCAGCCGCCTCTTCCAGGAGATCCGGGAAGAGCGGGCGCTCGCTTACTCCGTCTTCTCGTACCAGTCCAGCTTCCAGTCGACCGGCAACTTCGCCGTTTACGCCGGCGTTTCGCCCAAAGCGGTGAACGAGGTGCTGGAACTGATTCTCAAAGAGTACCGCACCATGGGGGAGAACGGCTTGACCGCCGAGGAGCTGAAGGCGGCCAAGGATCAACTCAAGGGCGAGATCATGCTGGGGCTGGAATCCACCTCCGGTCGCATGACCCGGTTGGGGCGCGGCGAGCTGACCCGGGGGCGGGTACTCTCCCCGGACGAAATCGTCGCCAAGATCGATGCAGTCACCCTGGAAGGCGCAGCGGCGCTGGCACACCGGCTGTTTGTGGCCGAACCCAAGGTATTGGCTGCGGTCGGCCCCCTGGATGAGGCTGCCGACTTCAAGGCGTTCGGTTTCCCGGAGGTGCAGCATGGATAGACGATTTGCGCCGATCAAGGCCTATGCGGGGCGAGTGGCTCTGCCGCAGCGCAAGACGGCCTTCTCCGCCGGTTACGATCTGGCCGCCGTCGAAGAGACGACGATCGCCCCGGGAGCGGTGGCGCTGGTGCCCACCGGGCTGAAAGCCTACATGGGCGAATCCGAGGTCCTGCTGCTGTCCGTACGCTCCAGCCTCGCCGTGAAGCGGGGCGTTTCGCTGGCCAACGGCATCGGCGTCATCGACGCCGACTACGTGGACAACCCGGATAACGAGGGGCACATCCTGATCGCCCTGCGCAACCACACCGACGGACCGGTGACCATCGGCGTCGGCGAACGGGTGGCCCAGGGAATCTTTCTGCCCTACCTGACCACCGTCGATGATGCCGCCGCTGGTAAGCGCGCCGGGGGCTTCGGCAGTACAGGTAGGTAACAGACACCTCAAATATCATAAAAGAATCCGAAACGGATGATGGGTGATGGTTCCGCACAGCGCACTTTGGTGCTATGATGGTGCCAGTGTCCGCCAGGCGGACGGAAGGGGGCGGGAACTTGCCTACCGCGAAGCTGGAAGAGCAGATTGAAGCGCTGCGCCGTCGGTTGCACGAGAATCTGGGCTCCCGCTATGACCCTGCCCGCATTCAGGCGCTGGCGCCCATCAGCGAGGAACTGGATCGCCTGGTGGTCGAGTACACGCGCCAGGAGTTGGAGCAAAAGAAGAGCCAATAGCTTGTAAAAGCCGCTGGGGGTGACTCAGCGGCCCTTTTTTTCTATTCTTCGGCATTGGGAATGACGGGAAGACATGGTAGTTTCAATGTATGTCTTTACCGAAAAAGCCCGTCTAGGTGCAGGAATTCATCTCCTGTCTGTTGAAGTTACGCTTACATATTTTAGTTGTAGAAGGTCGTTGGGGGTGGAAATTAATGACGGAAAACGGAGCCACCGAGCAGAAGGTGGTAGTCTTTCGCGTCGGCGTTGAGGAATACGGCGTCAGCATTGCAGCCGTGAAGGACGTTCAGCCGTGGGTCAAACCAACCCCCGTGCCTGAAGCTCCGCCCATGGTTGACGGGGTCATCAACTTGCGTGGCGAGATCATCCCGGTGATCGACCTGGCCAAACTGTTCCGCACCAAGCACCAGAACGCAGAAGCCGATTCTCGGATCATGGTCATCGAGATGAACGATTCGCAGGCCGGGTTTGTGGTGGACGACGTGATCGAAGTGCAGACCTTCAGTGCGGAGGCCGTAGCTCCGCCCTCGCCTCTGCTGCGGGGGGGCGCTGCGGGTCGGGCTGAACTGGTGACCGGCATTCTGAAAGTAGGACAGGGCCGGTTGGTGATCCTGGTGGATGCACAGCGGATTCTGGCTAGCCTGCATGAGGCGCAGTAAGTAGGCCGGCACTTGTGGCCGGGTTAGCAGGGCTCGAATGGAGGGGATTTCGTGCAGCAGCAAGAGAAACGGGAAACGATTACCCAGGTTGTGGTCTTTCGACTGGGCAACGAACTTTACGGCGCAGACATAGCCATGGTGCCCAGCGTGACGCCTGTACAGCGTGTCACTCGGGTACCGCGCACACCCCCGTATATTGTGGGCGTGACGAACCTGCGGGGCCGGGTGATTCCGGTCGTTGATTTGCGGGCCTGCCTGGGACTGCCGTTGACGGCGTCGACCAAGGCCACACGGATCGCCGTGGCGGAACTGGACGGCGGCCAGGTCGGCATGATCGTCGACAGCGTGCAGGAAGTGCTCCGGATTTCGAGCGAGAACATCGAGCCGCCGTCCCCCATGATGTCCAAGGTCGAGGCGGAGTACGTG
Organism: Mycobacterium leprae; assembly: GCA_050262655.1. Classification (GTDB taxonomy): domain Bacteria; phylum Bacillota; class Sulfobacillia; order Symbiobacteriales; family Symbiobacteriaceae; genus DASXVX01. The sequence goes on from JBLNEM010000501.1 coordinate 5,673, forward strand.
CTTGGCGTCGCAAAGGCGGACGACCGGCTCATCATTCTACTGGATCTGGCCCGGGTGCTGGCACGGGACGATCGCAAGGTGGTCTAGGAGGGGAAACCGCGATGGGATTTGACTTTGGTATGAGCGCCGAGGACATCAAGGTTTTCCTGGACGAGGCGGAAGAGCAGCTTCAATCCATGGAAGCTGGCATCCTGAAGTTGGAGAAAGAGGGCGAGAGCCCTGAAACCATGCAGGAGATCTTCCGTGCCGCACACACCTTGAAGGGTTCTTCGGCTACACTGGGACACAAGAAGATGGCGGAACTGACTCACGCCATGGAGAACGTACTGGACAAGCTCCGCAAGGGGCAGATGGCGGTCTCCCGTTTGGTGGTCGATACGCTGTTCGCCTGCCTGGATGTACTTCAGGCCTACAAGGATGAGATCGCCAGCGGTGAGGAGAGCAGCGTCACCAATGCCGAAATGCTGGCCAAGCTGGCGGCTGTAGACGGAAACGTCGTTGGCGCACCGGCCGGCCGCGCCAGCAGCGCCGCCGCAGCTCCGCAGAGCGCCGCCGTGCTGGCCACCCTGCCGCCGCTGACGCCGGCCGAGCAGGCGAAGCTGAACGAGGCAGGGGCTCGGGGCATGGCGCCGGTCTACCTGGCCGCCGGGTTCGACCCGAACTCGCCGATGCCGTCCGTTCGTGCTTTCCAGCTGCTGCTGGCCATCGGCGATATCGGCGAAATCGTGCGCTCCTGGCCTACCCAGCAGGAAGTGGAAGAGGACAAGGTCGGCGATCAGGTGAAGGTGCTCCTGATCACCGCTCACGATCTGAACCGGGTGCGCACCGTGGTGGAGGGCGTTCCCGACATCCGGCTGCTTGAGCTATCGTCCGCCGCCGGTGGCCTACCGGCAACCGCCTCCACTGCAGCGCCTGCCGCTGCCGAAGTGAGTCAGCCGGTGGCCGCACCGGCGCCTGCGGTCGCAGAAGTAGCTGTCACCGCTGAAGCGGCGCCGCAGGCTGTGGCGACCGCCGACAAGTCCGACGCCAAGAGTGCCGCCACCGCCAAGAACGCCGCCCGCACGGTGCGCGTCGACGTGGAGGTCCTGGACAACCTGATGAGCCTGGTCGGCGAGCTGGTTATCGACCGGACCCGCCTGCTCCAGGTGCAGACCCGCCTGGAAGGCGAGCGGGACGGCGACGAACTGGTGCAGGTGATGTCGGCCGCCCTGACCCATATTGGGCGCATGACATCGGACCTGCAGGACGAGATTCAGCGGGCACGCATGCTGCCGGTGGACAACCTCTTCCGCAAGTTCCCCCGCATGGTGCGCGACATTGCGAACAAGGCCGGCAAGGACCTGGAGTTCGTGGTGTTGGGTGAGGAGACCGAGTTGGATCGGTCGGTCATCGAGGAGATCGGCGATCCCCTCATGCACCTGCTCCGCAACTCTGTGGACCACGGCGTTGAAGCCCCCATGGACCGCATCCGGGTCGGCAAGCCGCAGAAGGGCACCGTAACCCTGGAAGCCTACCATGAGGAGAACCATATCATCATCTCGGTCCGGGATGACGGTCGGGGCATCGACCCCAACCGGATCCGCAGCAGTGCGGTGAAGAAGGGCATCCTCTCCGAGGAAGCTGCACGGCGCATGCCGGACAGCGAGGTGATCAACCTGATCTGGGCCCCGGGCTTCTCCACAGCCGAGAAGGTCAGCGATATTTCCGGCCGCGGCGTCGGCCTCGATGTGGTGCACAAGAACATCGAGAAGCTGAACGGCTCGGTGGAGATCAAGACCGAAGTGGGCAAGGGCACCGAGTTCCGCATCAAGCTGCCGCTCACGCTGGCCATCATCCGGTCGCTGCAGGTCAAGGTGTTGGACACCACCTACTGCATCCCGCTGAACTCCGTAGTCGAGACGGACCAGATTCCGGTCTCCGAGATCAAGACCGTCCGGCAGCGTGAGGTGATCGTCAAGCGAGGCGAAGTGATTCCCCTGGTCCGCCTGATCGATGCCTTCCAGCTGGAGCGGCCCGCCGACTACGTCGAACCCGAGGAATTCTTCGTGGTGATCGTCGCGGTGATGGGCAAGCAGATCGGCATCGTGGTGGACAGCCTCATCGGTGAAGGCGAAGTGGTCATCAAGGCCCTTGGCAAGTTCATCGGCGATGTCCCGGGCATCTCCGGCGCCACCATCATGGGCGACGGCGATGTGGCGATCATTCTCGATATCTCCAGCCTGATCAATTCGGTTCAATTGGAGCTGAATCGGGCGTAATCCGCTACCACTCAAACAAAGGGGGCGAAGGTGGCAGGAATGGAACTGAAAGAGAGCGAATACGCTGCTCTCCGTTCGATCGTCTTGAAGGGCCTGAAAGACAGTTCCGGTGCTCTCTCAAGCATGACCACAGGCGGAATCCAGCTGAACAATCCACAGATTGAGTTCCTGCCGCTGAACGTAGTCCCGGGGATTGCCGGCGGTCCGGCGGCGGTGGTGGTGGGGGTCTACCTGGGCTTTCAGGGCGACCTGAACGGCCACTTGATGCTGCTCTTCACGTACGACAGTGCCCTGCGAGTGGTTGACATGTTGCTTGACAGTCCCCCCGGCACAACCGCGACGATCGATGAGATCGGGCTCTCGGCGCTGGGCGAGACGGGCAACGTCTGTGGCGCTTCGTTCCTGAATGCGCTCTCCGATTACACCGGTCTGAAGGTGGTACCCACAACACCCGTGGTGGTCACGGACATGGCCGGTGCGATTCTGGAGTCTGTGGTCACCGAGCTTTATCTGAACGGGGATGAGGTGCTTCTGGTGACGACCGGATTCAACGGGGAGATTCCCGGACACTATGTGTTGATGCCCGATCAGGATTCGATGGCCCGGCTGGTTGCGGCACTGGAAGCGATTGAATGAGCGTCGAGTCGATTCCCGTCGGGCTGGGTGAACTGAAGTCCGGCACACAGGAAGGCCAGGTCCTTGTCTGCTACGGGCTGGGCTCATGCATCGGAATCGCCCTGTCGGACTTGACCGCCCGGGTTGGTGTGATGGTGCATGTGGTCCTACCCGACAGCAGCCTGAACCGAACACAGCCCCTGCAATTGGGCAAGTTCGCTGATACGGCGGTTCCTGCCGCCTTGAGCGAGGCGGTCAGGTTGGGTGCCAGCCGGTCACGGCTGGTGGCCCGGATTGCGGGCGGGGCCCGCATGCTGAACGTGGTGGGCGCCGGCAGCAAGCTGGACATCGGCAGCCGGAACGGCGAAGCGGTGCGTGCAGCGCTGCAGCAGCACGGCATCCCCCTGGTGGCAGATGACACCGGGGGAACGTACGGGCGCACACTGCAACTGTTCGTTGGAACGGGACGCCTGCTTGTGAGTACGGTCGGGCGTGGTGAACGAGAACTTTAGGCGAGAAATTCTGGGAGGGGAACCGCGTTGCCCAAGATTCTTCTGGTGGATGATGCAGCCTTCATGCGGATGCGTTGTGCGAAGTTGTTGACCGAGAACGGCTTTGAGATTGCGGAGGCGGAGAATGGGCAGGACGCCCTGGCGAAGTTCCAGAGCTACCAGCCCGACCTGGTCCTGATGGACATCACCATGCCCGTCATGGACGGCATCACCGCCACCCGGGAGCTGAAGGCGTTGGACCCCAACGCCAAGGTGGTCATGGTCTCGGCCCTCGGACAGCAGACGATGGTGATCGAGGCCATCAAGGCGGGTGCCAAGGATTTCGTCGTGAAGCCCTTCGAGCCCGACAAGATCCTGGCCACGGTCCGGAAGTTCATCGGCTAATGGGGGGAGGGCATGGATAGCCCGACCGGTCTTCGTACAGGGCGGCAGATTCGTGTTCTGGTGGTCGACGACTCAGCGTTCATGCGCAAGGTTCTGACCGAACTGCTTACGTCAGACCCGTCGATCACAGTGCTGGCCACCGCGCGGGATGGCCAGGACGGCGTGGAAAAAAGCCTGTCCCTGCAGCCTGATGTGATTACCCTGGATATTGAGATGCCGCGCCTGGATGGGTACGGTGCCCTGCGTGAGATCATGGCCCGGCGGCCGACGCCGGTTGTGATGGTCTCCAGTCTGACCCGTGAGGGCGCAGAGGCTACCGTGCGGGCGCTGGCATTGGGTGCCGTGGATTTCGTGGCGAAGCCTTCCGGTTCGATCTCGCTGAACATGCATGTGACGCGGGACGAGCTGATCAGCAAAGTAAAGGCCGCAGCCGGCGCCACACCCCGCTATCGCCGGGTGTTGGGCGATTTGCCCCCAATCAGGCGGGAGTCCAAACCGGTCGTGCCGCCATCGGCCGAGCCAGGCCCACTGCCCCGGCAGTTGGTCATGATCGGCTGCTCCACCGGTGGACCGGGTGCGCTGCACCAGATCATCCCGCGGCTCCCCGCGGACCTGAACGCCGGCGTGCTGGTGGTACAGCACATGCCGCCCGGCTTTACCCGCTCGCTGGCCCAGCGGCTGGACGAGATTTCGGCCATCCCCGTCAAGGAGGCCGAAGAGGGTGAAGCGGTCAGAACAGGCCAGGTGCTGGTTGCGCCTGGTGGTTACCACATGTTGATCGACGCCGAGGGCCGGGTCCGTCTGAATCAGGACCCCACACTCCACGGGGTGCGTCCGGCTGCCGACAAAACATTCGAGTCGATTCTGCCGATCTGGGGCTCCCACATCGTGGGGGTGATCCTGACCGGCATGGGATACGATGGGGCCAAGGGCATGGTCGCCGTGAAGCGATCGGGCGGACGGACCATTGCCGAAGATGCCAGTACGTGCGTCGTATACGGAATGCCTAAAGTGGTGGTGGAGATGGGAGCGGCTGATCACATTCTCCCGGTTCACGACATTGCTGAGGCTATAGCCAGGCTGGTTCGAGAGGGGTAGTAGGCATTGAATCTAACCGGTTACCCCGTTTTCCACCGTACGGTAATGGACCTTACGGGAATCGACCTGGACTGTTACAAGGGGACACAGATGGAGCGCCGGCTGCAGACGATCATGCGCCGGGCAGGCGTGCCGGATCTGGCCGCCTACGCCCGCCTGCTGGCCACTACACCAGCACGGGTCAAGGAGTTCCAGGATTTCCTGACCATCAACGTTTCGGAGTGGTTGCGGAACCCGGAGAAGTTTGAGGAACTGCAGCGCACCATTCTGCCTGATCTTCTGAAGAAGAGTCCCAGGCTCAAGATCTGGAGCGCCGGCTGTTCCAACGGTTCCGAGCCTTATTCGGTTGCCATGCTGCTGGACGAGATCGATCCGCTGGGACGACACCAGATTATTGGGACCGATTTGGATGAGGAAATACTGAAAGTAGCGCGGGCCGGTCAGTACATGGAGAAAGACCTGAAGAACGTGTCGGCCGCCCGCCGTGCCCGTTATTTCACACAGGACGGGGACAACTTTATTGTAAAGCCCGATCTGCGGGCCAGGGTTTCGTTTGAGCGTCAGAACCTGCTGTCGGATCCGTTCCCCCTGGACGTCGACCTGCTGCTGTGTCGGAACGTGGTGATCTACTTCACCGAAGAGGCGAAGGATGAGCTCTACCGGCGCTTTCATCGCAGTCTGAAGCAGGGTGGCATCCTGTTTGTCGGGGGAACCGAGAGCCTGCTCCGTGCCCGTGAGCTGGGCTACGCCAGTGTATCGCCGTTTTTCTACCGTGCCGTGAAGTAATGCCGAAAGGCTTTCTTGAGTAGCACGCGGTCTTATCTGGTTGATGAAAGGGATGGGTTGGGGAAGTGAAGGCGGAATTTGTTAACCCCTTTGTCACTTCGGCGCTGCAGGTCCTCCAGACCGAAACCAGGGCCGAAGTGAGCAAAGGCGTTGTAACGCTGGCAGAATCGCCCCTGGTCTCCGATGAAGTGACGGTTCTGATTGGCGTGGTGGGTCGGGCCCAGGGCCTGGTGCTATATGGCATGTCGGAGGAGACCGCCAGGGGCATGGTCTCGTCCATGACCGGCGAGCAGATTACCGAGTTTGATGCCCTGGCGGAAAGCGCCATTGCCGAACTGGGCAACGTGATCACGGGCCTGGCCAGCGGTGAGTTGGAGCGGGCCGGTTACCCGTGCAAGATTGCGCCGCCCTCCGTGGTGGTGGGGAAGGGCACGAGCATCTCGACGCTTTCGATCAAGCGGCTGGTGCTGCCCCTCACGACTCAGCACGGCGACGTGACTGTTCATATTGCATTGCGGGAAACTTATTGACAAGCTTTGCCTGAGCGCGTTAAGGTAGTTTCAACGCGAAAGCTTGTAGCGGCCTGCAGAGCCTTTCGGTTCTGCGGGCCGTTGCGTTTATCAGGGCTATTCACCGCTCTAAAAGGTCAAAGCGTTAACGAGGTGGCAAGAAATGCAGTCAGTAGGCGTGATCGTGGCCGGGGCCACCGGGAAGGTGGGCCGGGAGCTGGTGCGGGCGGTTCTGCGGGAACCGGGCTTCAGCTTGACGGGTGCCGTTTCAGCCGAAGGGGTCGGGCGTGACGTTGGTGAGTACATTGGGCTCGAGGGTGGACCTGCAGGAGTGGCCATATACGGCAGCCTGGAGGATGCCCTGAAAGCCGGTGTCACCGCGGATGTCATCATCGACTTCACCGTGGCGGCGGCGGCCCGAAAAACGATCCCGGTGGCCATCGCTGCCGGCATTGCACCGGTCGTGTGGACCACCGGGCTGACCCGAGACGAACTGAATGCCTACGCGGCCGCCTGCGTGAAGCAGGGCATCGGCGGCGCCTTCATCGCCAACTACGCGGTGGGCGTCATGCTGATGATGCGCTTCGCCGAAGAGGCGAAACGCTTCTTCCCCAACGCTGAGATCATTGAGATGCATCACCAGACGAAACTGGACGCACCGTCGGGCACGGCGCTGCGGACCAGGGAACGGCTGGAGCGGGCCGGCGGCGATCTGCCGGGGCCCCAGGTGCCGATCCACTCCGTGCGGCTGCCAGGGCTGGTGGCGCACCAGGAGATCATCTTCGGCGGCCCGGGTCAGACCCTCACCATCCGGCATGACGCGCCCTCCCGGGAGGCGTATGGACCCGGGGTGCTGCTGACCTGCAAATGGGTCCTGAAGGAGAAACGGGTTGCCTTCGACCTGGAGGAGGTCGCTTTCCCCGGCTAAAGTCCATCTCTCACCCCCGGCACCGCTCCCCCATATAGTGGCTACGTGAGGTCGCAAGGATTGGGGGAGCAGGCAATGAGCGTGCGCGGCAAGACCGTCGCAGTGCTTGGCGGTGACCGGCGGATGGCCGAGGCGGTCCACTTCTTCCTGCAAGCAGGCGCCACCATACGGTTGAGTGGCCTGCCGTGGGATGACCACTTCGCAGGGGTGCAGGTCTGCGGATCGGGAGCGGAGGCCCTCACGGGGGCCCATGTGGCGGTTCTGCCGGTGCAGGGCATCAAAGAGGACGGCACGGTCTACACCCAGCAGGGCATCACGCCCTGTGTAGTCGATGCCGACGGACTGCGCCGGATGGCGGCGGGTGCTACGGTCTTCACCGGACTGGGCTGCTCGTATCTGCGCCAGATCTGCGAGCAAGAGCACATCCCGCTGGAAGAGTACCGGGAAGTGGATGAGTTTGCCATCTGGAATTCGATTCCCTCGGCCGAGGGCGCCATTCAGATGGCCATGGAGTCCACGCCGTTCACGATCTATGGCAGTCGCTCCCTGGTTCTGGGCTTCGGTCGAACCGGCAGGGCGATTGCACTCTTGCTGCGCGGCCTCTTCAGTGAAGTGACCGTGGCAGCCAGAGGAGACCTGAACCACGCCCGCATCTGGGCATCCGGCTACCGGTACGCCGACTGGAACCAGTTGGCCGATGCCGTGGCCGAGGCGGATGTGATCTATAATACCGTTCCGCTCATGGTGTTGACCCGCGAGGTCCTCTCCCGGGCACCCAGTCACGCCGTGGTGATTGACGTGGCCACAGCCCCCGGCGGCACCGATTTCGAGGCCGCCAAAGAGCTGGTGCTCACCGCAAAACTGGCGCCCGGATTGCCGGGCATTGTAGCGCCGGTCACCGCCGGCAAGATTATTGCTGAACTGATCGTTCGCCACCTCACGAAACGCGCAAGGGAGGAGGGCGGACGGTGAGCGAGGGCAAACTGTCGGGGCGCACCATTGGCGTGGCGATCACCGCATCGCACTGCAACCTCGGTCGGGCGATGACCCACCTGGCGGTGCTGCATGCCGAAGGCGCCGATCTCATACCGGTGATCTCCGGCAATGTGCGGGGCACCGAGACTCGCTTCGGCAAGCCGGATGACTGGATCACCCGGATTGAGCAGATCACCGGGCGGTATCCGCTGACCACCATTCCCGAGGTGGAACCTTTTGGGCCCAAGGTGCACCTGGACTGCCTGCTGATCATGCCGTGCACCGGCAACACCATGGCGAAACTGGCGAACGCGATCAGCGACACGCCGGTCACCATGGCGGCGAAGGCGCAGATGCGCAACGGCCGGCCGGTGGTGCTGGCCCTGACGACCAACGACGGGCTGGGCGCCAACGCCCGGAACCTGGGCACGCTCCTCGGGATGCGGAACATCTACTTTGTCCCGCTCCGGCAGGACAATCCGGCCGGCAAACCCACATCGCTGGATGCCGACATTGAAAACAGTCTCATACCAACGTTGCTCTCTGCCATGGAGGGCCGTCAATTCCAACCCCTGCTGTTGGGGCCGGCAGGCGAAGGGGTATAAGGGACGGCTCTCCGGCCCCTCTTCGTACTACATGCTGGGAAAGGATGCGGATCTGAATGAAGAACGTCGCCGTCGTCGGCGCCACTGGCGCTGTAGGCAAGGAACTACTCGACTTGTTGGCCGCCCGGAATTTCCCGATCGCCAGGCTGCTGCCCCTTGCTAGCGCCCGGAGTGCCGGATCCACCATCACGTTCCGGGGTGAGGAGATCAAGGTCGAGGAAGCTACACCCGACTCCTTCGCCGGGATCGACCTCGTCTTCTTCGCCGCCACAGGCTCCCTCTCCAAGGAACTGGCGCCGGCGGCCGCAAAGGCCGGGGCGATTGTGATCGACAAGTCCAGCACCTGGCGCATGGATCCCAATGTGCCGCTGGTGGTCCCGGAGATCAATCCGGAGGCCCTCCGCCAGCACAAGGGTATCATCGCCAGCCCCAACTGCACCACCATCGGGCTGATCATGGCCCTGAAGCCGCTCCACGACGTGTCGCCCCTGAAGCGGGTCATCGTCACAACCATGCAGGCCGTTTCGGGGACCGGCAAGGAGGCGATCGAAGAGCTGGAGCAGCAGGTGGAGGCCTGGCAGCCGGGCCAGAAGGAAGAACTGCCGCATCAGATCTACAAGCGGCAGATCGCCTTCAATGTGCTGCCTTATGCCGAAACCTTCCTCGACAATGGCTATACCACCGAAGAGATCAAGCTCTCGGCGGAAACCCGCAAGATCATGGGCCTGCCCGAACTGCCAGTCACCATGACCTGCACCCGCGTGCCGGTCTTCGTCGGCCATTCGGAGTCGGTCCTGGTGGAGACGGAGCAGCCGATCTCGCCGGAGCAGGCCCGGGAAGTGATCAACCGCTTCCCCGGCGTCAAGGTCGTCGATGACCCCCTGAACTTCGGCTTCCCCACGGCTTTGGATGTGGCCGGCACCGACGACACGCTGGTCGGGCGCATCCGCACCGACCTGACCAACCCGAACGGCCTCTGGTTCTGGATCGTCAGCGACAACCTGCGCAAGGGCGCCGCTCAGAATGCGGTCCAGATCGCCGAGAAGCTGGTGGAGATGGGTCTGGTCTAGCGGTCCCTAGTTTCGATAGGAGGAGAATATGCGGATCATCGTACAGAAGTTTGGCGGGACGTCTGTCGCCACCCCTGCCGGCCGCACACGTGTGGCCGATCGGGTGGAACGGGCGGTCCGGGGTGGTCTCGCCACCATCGTGGTCGTTTCGGCCATGGGTCGGCGGGGCGATCCCTACGCCACCGATACGCTGATCCAGCTGGCCAACGAAGCCTGTCCTGATTTGGCCCCCCGGGAAATGGATCTGCTCCTTTCGTGCGGGGAGATTATCGCCAGCGTCATCATGGCGGGGGTGCTGAAAGCCCGTGGCCTGCCGGTCAAGGTCTTCACCGGCGGACAGGCGGGGATCTGCACCGACGATACATTTGGTTCGGCCCGGATCCAGAAGCTGGAGCCTGCCGCTCTCCTCTCCAGCCTGCAGGAAGGAAAGGTGGCGGTGGTCGCCGGCTTCCAGGGCGTGAACGAGGCGGGCGACGTGACCACCCTGGGCCGGGGTGGGTCCGATACCACTGCGGCCGCTCTGGGCGGAGCGGTCGGCGCCGAAGTGGTGGAGATCTTCACCGACGTGGACGGGGTGAAGACGGCCGATCCCCGCCTGGTGCCCGACGCCCGGACGATGCCCGTCATTACCTACGACGAAATCGCCCAGATGGCCCACCACGGGGCGAAGGTGATCGATCCCCGGGCGGTGGAGCTTGCCATGCAGCACTCGGTGCCGCTGCGGATCAAGTCGACCTTCGACGAAGGCCCCGGCACCCAGGTGACGTTCAGCCACGAATCCGGCGCGTCGTGCGGCGAACTGAACAGCCACAACCCGGTCACGGGCGTCACCCATGTGGATGGGCTGGCCCAGTTGAGTGTGACCACCGACAGCGCCCAGACCGCGACCCAGTCCCTGTTCCGGCTCCTGGCCCAGGCGGGGATTTCGGTCGACCTGATCAACGTCAGTCCGGGCAACGCCACCTTCTGCATTGATGGCCGCAAGGCCGAGCGGGCCGTGCACCTGCTAACCGAGGCGGGCATGGACCCGGTGGTGCGGGCCGGCTGCGCCAAGGTGAGTGTCGTCGGCGCCGGCATGCGGGGGCGTCCCGGTGTGATGGCGGCGGTGGTCGACGCACTGGTGGGGGGCGGCATTGCGATCTTGCAGTCCGCCGATTCCCATGTCACGATCTCCTGTCTGGTGGAGTCCGCAGCGGTCCAGCGGGCGGTCCAGCTGCTGCACGACGCATTTTCACTTGGCACAAGGGCTTGAACAGCATTCACACCCACGGGGAGGAACTACGTATGGCTGAATTTGGACGGCTGCTGACCGCCATGGTCACACCCATGAAGGATGACCTGTCCGTCGACTACCAGCGGGCGGCCGAACTGGCCCGGCATCTGGTTGAATCCGGTTCAGACTGTCTCGTCGTGGCCGGCACCACCGGCGAGTCGCCGACGCTGACCAAGGAAGAGAAGCTGAAGCTATTCGAAACGGTCGTGCAGGCCGTAGGCGACCAGGTGCCGGTCATCGGTGGCACCGGTTCGTATAACACCGCCGAAACCATCGCCTTCACCAAGGCGGCCGAGGCCACCGGCATCAGCGGTGTGCTGCTGGTCACCCCTTACTACAACAAGCCGCCGCAGGAAGGGCTCTATCGTCACTTTAAGGCCGTGGCCGACGCCACCAAGCTCCCCTGCATCCTCTACAACGTGCCGTCCCGTACATCGGTCAATCTCCAGCCCCAGACCACGCTGCGCCTGGCCAGGGACTGCCGGAACATCATCGGCATCAAGGAGTGCGCCGACCTGGGCCAGCTGGTCGACTTGCTGAACGGCGCCCCCGAGGGCTTCCGGGTCTGGTCCGGCGACGACGCCGCCACCCTGCCCTACCTGGCGCTTGGCGCCTACGGCATCGTCAGCGTCGCCAGCCACGTGATCGGCCAGGAGATGCAGGAGATGATCCAGGCCTTCCTGGAAGGCCAGAACGCCCAGGCCGCCAACTGGCACCGCCGCCTCACCCCCGCCTTCCGCGGCCTCTTCGCCGTCACCAACCCCATTCTGGTGAAGGCCGCCCTCAACCTCACCGGCTTCCCGGTAGGCCCGCT
>JBLNEM010000502.1:0-5055 GCA_050262655.1 Mycobacterium leprae
CCAGCGTACCGGGGTCGTCAACCGGGCCATTTCTTCTGCCTCCCCAGCGCTGCGGACCCGGTCCGCAGGGCCATGCCGCCCGGCGACGTGCTGCTCCATGTTGCTGGTGTCGACGGTGATCGCCTCAGGGTTCACCTGTCCGCTCACCACCCCCTCGCCCAGTCCCGGTGCGGCGTTGATCGCCACCTGATCCCGCCTGCCGGTGAGGGGATCGCAGGAGAAAGCGACACCGGCCGCCCGCGGCTTGCCGTCGGGTCCGCCTACCATCTCGCAGATCACCACGGCGCAGTTCACGTCCCGGTCGGCAAACCCCTGATGCTGCCGGTAGGCCAGGGCCTGAGGCGTCCAGAGCGATGCGTAGCAGCCTTTCACGGCTGACAGCACCGCATCGGGACCGACCACGTTCAGGAAACTGCCGTGAATGCCGGCGAAGGAGGCCGCCGTCCCGTCCTCGGCCGTGGCGCTGGAACGAACGGCCACCGGCCTGTTGGCCAGACCTGACCGCTCCAGGAATGAGCGCACGGCCTCCTCTACCGGGGCGGGCACTGGAGCCATTTGAATCGCTTCGTGCAGGGAGTCCGGCGCAATCACGGCCAGGGCCGGCTGCGCCATAAACTGTATGTACGCCTCGGCAGTCAGCACACCGCCCTGAGGCACGGGGAAGCCGTAGCGGTGCAGCCGCCCCAGGTTCCAGCCCTTCCCGCCGACGACGGCCGGTCCGGCCTCCGCCGCCGCCAGGAATGACAGGAGAAGCTCATTCATGCCGGGCACCTCCCTTGGCGGCGCCTTCCAGGAAGAGCTGAAGATACTTTGTCAGGCGGGCGGTCAGCGATGGCCCGGTCGGGTCGGCCAGCCATGCGTCAATGGCGGGCAGATAGAGCGCCCCCAGCATCTGCGCCAGTTCCTCGGCCGGCAGGTCGCTGCGCACCAGACCATCCCGCTTCGCCGCGCCCAGGGCAAGCGCCATGAACCGCCGGCTGGACGGATGCCCCGCAGGCCAGCCCGACGGCGCCTGCCTCATGCTCTGCAGGGCGGCGGCCCGCACCAGGTGGGGATTTCGCTCAAGCCACCCGGCGGAGCCTTCCACGATGTACCGCAGGACCGACAGCGGCGGTGCGCCGGAGGCAAGGGCCGCTTCGATCTGCTGATCCACGCCCGCTAAATCCTGGCGCAGCAACGCAAGGACCAACTCTTCCTTCGACTTGAAGTGCTGATAGAAGGTCCCCTTCGCCACGTTGGCCCGAAGCACGATCTCATCCACCGTAAGGGAGTCGTATCCCTTCGCGGCCAGCAGTTCTGCCGCCACCGCCAGGATCTTCCCCCGGGTCGCCGTCCGACGCTCCGCTTGTGTAGCCACCTGCAGCCCTCCAAACGCATAAACTGACCGTAGTCTATTATTAGACTACGGTCAGTTTATGTTTTCGTCAAGACTCAATCCGTTTTAGCCAAATACATTGCTCTGATCGCTATCCGTGGTAATGCTCACATCCGGTTCGTCGTCATCTTCGGGGGCGTCCGCCAGGTACTCCAGGTCATCTTCATCGATGTAGACCGAGTCCTACAGCGACGAGAGATCGGAGTCCAGTTCGTCCACATACTCGGAAAGCTGTTCCTGCACCTCGGACATGGTGTTCACCTGGCTGGCCAGGTCTCCCAGTACGTCGATCACACCGCCCAGTAGCCGGCCCTCCGCACTGCTGTCGTCGATTTCGAGTCCTTCAGCCAGCCCCTGCAGATACGCCACTTTGGCGCGAATGTCATCGGTCATAACGACTCCCCCTCCGCTGCGAACTACACCGATAGTCTTTCGGCGAGGATGCCGTTTCATACAAGTGAAGGGGGGGCGCAACCGCCCCCCCTTCACCTTCCCCCCATGGCCCTTGGGAGCCGGTGCCGGCTCGACGACGAGGAATAACCGGGTGCCGGCCCGAATCCAGGTGAACACTGTAGGGAAGCTAGATATGCAATAGGTGATACAGATGAATCGGATTGAACGTCTGACCGCTATTCTGGTGCTGCTGCAAGGCGGAAAACGCACCGCCGCAGAAATTGCCCAACGTTTTGAAGTCTCCCGGCGCACGGTCCTGCGTGACATCCAGGGCCTATGCGAGATGGGGATCCCCGTTACCGCGATCGCGGGCGTCTCCGGTGGCTACACCTTGCCGCCGGACTATTCTCTGCCGCCGCTGGCCTTGACGTGGCATGAGGCTACACTGCTGCGTTTGGCTTTGAGCAGCCTCGCACAGTTGGGCTCAACTCCGTTCAGACCGGAGTGCGAGTCCCTGTTGGCCAAAGTACAGTTGCTCCTGCCGCAGCGTCCGACTGCGGAGGCGGAGCAACTGCAAGACAGGCTCTCACTGGACGTTCCGACTCACCGTTATCCAACGCCTTTTCTCGATCAACTGCTGGAAAGCGCCGGTGCGAAGCAGTGGGTGTCGGTGGTCTACCGCTCCGAGAAGGGCGTTTCCCGACAGACCATCCAACCCACACACCTGCGCTCCTCGGCTGGTCTCTGGTACTGCGAGGCCTATTCGTACGAGCGACAGGCCATGCGGGTATACCGGGTCGATCGCTTTCATGAAGTATGCCCAGCTTCGCCACCGATGCCCATGGAGCCACCGACCATAACCGTCCCTCACGTGCATCCCTCCTATCCGGAGGTACTGGTGCGTCTCACCCCGCGGGGCATACTACGTCTGGAGCATGAACCACATCTGGGGCTGCACCTGCAATCTGATGAGACAGGGGCCGGATCACTCTCCGTGCATCTGTGCCCGGAGGAATATGAATGGCTTGTGCGAGTCTTGCTGGGCCTTGGCACGGAGGCCACGGTGGTCGCACCGGCAGAACTCCGTACCCGCGTTCAGCAGGCGGCGCAAGAAATTGCTCGGCATTATGCGTAACGGTGACATAGGGGTGTCACCGTTGCTGTTGTACCCTGGTCATATCACCAGACGGGAGGCATACCCATGAGCAATAAACCGCGTTTTGGTTTCGTAGTGGAGTACGTGAAGAACATCGAAGAAGCCAGGCAGTTCTATGTCGAACTCCTCGGTCTCCAGGTGGAGCGGGCCCACCCTCAGTTCATCCAGTTCGGCAGCTTCTGCATCGCCAGTGACGAGTCTTTGACGGGAACGGAAGAGCCGGAGGTCTACTGGCTCGTCGACGATGCCGAAGCAGCGTTAGGCGACCTCGCATCCAAGGCAGAGATCCTCCGTCCTTTGACCCAGATGTCCTTCGGGAAGGTCTTCGGCCTCAAAGATCCCGCCGGCCGCCCCTGCCTCTTGCTCGAGCTGGCAAAAACCCGGCCAAGCAAGCAGATGGGCTGAGTCCGACCCGGCCCCACGGGCCACGGGGATGGTTGAAAAGGGGGGCGACTGCGCCCCCCTTTCGCCTCCCTTCGTTCACCGATACGGCGTCAGGCAGGCGATGAGCAAGGCTTCCAGCGCTTCCTCACTGCACATGAAGGGATTCTCCCCCGGGTGCTCGGCACAGAACCGCCGGAGTTCCTCGACCTCCTCGTAGCACCGGGCCGGGTTCACGATGAAGGGGTTGAACAGTTCGGGCGGGAGATGCCGGATCAGCGGGACCTCTCCGACCTCCCAGTCGTTCATGAGCATGGGATCGGCCCAGGGACACCGGCAGCAGCACCGGTCGGGATAGGCCGGACGTCTCCGATTGCGGCAGCGCCTGTTGCCCACGAGCAACGCCTCCTCGCTGAGAGTTGCGACTGCGAGCCTGTCCCGGACACGGGTCCAACATTATACTATGCAGCACCTGATCCATCTGCTCCTATGGGGAGCACCATAGCAAAGGCCCCAGAAGCATGGCGCTTCTGGGGCCTCGGTTTTCGCTATGCAGTGCTCGCTTACTGAGCCCGGCCCAGGTACGCGCCGGAGCGGGTGTCGATCTTCAGCCGGTCGCCCTGGTTGATGAACAGGGGGACGTTGACGACGTAACCGGTCTCGAGCTTGGCCGGCTTGGTGGCGCCGGTGGCGGTGTCGCCCTTGAAGCCCGGCTCGGTCTCGACGACTTCCAGCTCAACGGTGTTGGGCAGGTCGATGCCGATGATGTTGCCAGCCCACTCGGCGATCATGACGGTCATGTTCTCGAGCAGGTAGTTCTTGGCGTCGCCAACCTGGGTCTCGTTCAGTTCCAGCTGCTCGTAGGACTCGTTGTTCATGAAGGTCCAGGTGCCCTGGCCGCCATAGAGGTAGTTGAACTCGCGGCGGTCGATGATGGCCCTGGCCAGCTTCTCTTCGGGACGGAAGGTCTGCTCCACCACGCCACCGGTGCGGACGTTCTTCAGCTTGGCACGCACAAAGGCAGCGCCCTTGCCCGGCTTGACGTGCAGGAACTCGATGACCTGGAAAATGTTGTTGTCAATCTCGACGGTGGTGCCGTTACGGACGTCGCTCGCAGCAATCATTGAACAAACCCCTCCACATGATAATGACAGCTTCCAAAAAGCCTGAGAGCTAAAGAATGATCAGATCCTTGGGCGAGCGAGTGAGCCGCTCACAGCCGCCCTCGGTGACCAACACAGTATCTTCAATGCGGACGCCGCCCCAGCCCGGCAGGTAGATCCCCGGTTCGATGGTGACCACCATCCCCGGCTTGAGCACGTCCTTCTCGCCACGCACGTTGACCTTGGGGCCCTCGTGAATGAACCGGCCCACTCCGTGACCGGTGCCATGGCCAAAGTTTTCGCCGTACCCCTTCTCCCGGATGTAGCTCCGGCAGACATCGTCCAGTTCGGCGCCAGTCATGCCGGCCTTGCAGGCCGCCACACCACGCAGCTGAGCTTCGAGTACGATGGCGTAAATCTCCTGCTGCTTCTCGCTGGCCGCACCCACCACGACGGTCCGGGTGATGTCGGCACAGTAGCCTTCGTACAGGGCGCCAAAATCAAAGGTAATGAAGTCGCCGTGCTCCACCAACTTGGCAGAGGCATGACAATGCGGCAGGGAGGAACGAACGCCCGAGGCAGCGATGGTCTCAAAGGCCAGCCCCTCCGCCCCACGTTTCTTCATCTGATATTCCAGTTCCAGGGCC
>JBLNEM010000503.1:0-4510 GCA_050262655.1 Mycobacterium leprae
CGGGTACTCCCCGGTCGGGCCGCCCGGCTCGGCGGGCTCCGAAGCTCTGGGGGCCGTGGCGCCCCCGGCCCGCCGGCGGAGGGTACTCCCACGTAGTGCCCCCCGGCTCCGCGGGCTCCGAAGAAAAGGGGTCCGTGGCGGCACAGGCCCGACGGCGGAGGGTACTCCCACGTAGTAAAAATCGGACGCCTCAACGGCGTCCGACGTGGATGCGTACGAGCCTCACGGCCAGCGTGACGGCGGGAACTCCCGGACTTCACCCGGTTGGGCACGGAAGAGAGTTGCAGGGGGGTTCCGACGGTTCATCCAGTCCCGCATGGAGCGCACTACCACCCACCGCCACCAGGCGCGCAACCGCTGACGGAACCGACGCCAGGTAAAGCCCCCTGGGCGGCTAGCCTGCGATGAGACAGCATAGGGTTCCTGCCAGTACGAATACTGCCGCTTGCCTCTGGCCCGGCTGGCGTTACGCCGTTTTGTGCCGCGCGACCACATAGCTTTTTTCACTCCCATACGAAAGGCTCCAGACCGTGGTGGCGACTCCCTTTACAACTTCTACCTGTTTAAACGAAAAAACGCACCTTGTGGTTTGATAGGTTACCAGAATCCCTGCAACTTTTTGGGAGGTCACCGAGTCTGACTGCAATAGTATGGCCCAGCAAAAGCCCAAACTATCCATTATGGAAGTGATCCTCGATGCAGATAACCAGCGAAGAACTGACCACCGCACGCCTTCCGCTCCTTCCCCCTCGCTCCATCGCCACACTGGATGACTGCCTGGCAGCCGTGAACCGCCTGGGTTTCGCCTGGGCCTTCACCCCCGGCAATGCACTGCTGCCGTCGCTATTCACCGCGATGGACACCGACCGGGAGGGGCAGCGCTGGGACTGGATGTGGGGCTGGAAAGACCGCATGGCCGAGAGCCGGGAGGCATACTACGGCAAGGTGATCGGTGCTAAGCCCACGCTGGTTTCCCGCCAGTGGCTGCCCGTCTTCTATGCCCTCACCGGAAACACCGGTGAGCCAGATGACGACCTGGACCACGCCGGCGAAACCAAACCACTCAGCGACGTGGCCTTGAAGGTGTACGCCCACATTCGTGAGTTCGGCCCGACCGGCACGCGGCAGTTACAGGAACGGTTGACCGACGGCTCCAAAGAGATGAAGAACGCTCTGGAGAAGGCACTGGAGCGGCTAGACGTGGCCATGCTGATCGTGAAGTCCGGGACCGAAGGCGGAAACTCCATCGCGAACATCTGGGACCTGTTTCAGCGCTTCCACCCGGAAGCGGTGGAAGCCGGCACCGAGATTGCGACGCGTGAAGCGGCTCTCCAACTTACGCGGCAGTTCTTCCAGCTCACCCCCGCCCTGGCGGAGAAGCAGGTGGGCCGGGTCTTCCCCTGGAACGAGCAGCACCAGGTAAAAGCAATCGCCCGCCTGGTAGAGGCGGGCGAACTGAAGGCCTGTCTGTTTGATGGGAAACCGGGCTATGTGCGGGCGGATTTTGCCGCCACCGAGGCTACCGAATAAACCGCACCACCTGATCCAGCGGCTTGCGGGCGCCCCCTGTCTTTTCCTCGTCCGGCCACCCGACCGGCACCAGGGCCACAAAGTCGAACTGGGTGGTATCGATCCCCAGAATGCGCTCGACGTCACCCTTGCACTGCTGCGGCCCTGCCATCCAGCAGGCGCCAAGGCCCTGCTGATGAAGTGCCAGCAAGAGGTTCTCGATCGCCCCGCCGATCGTCTGAATGCGCGTCGCGCCAAACCGGCGCCACTCGTACATCTCCTTGGCGACCGGGTCGTTCTGTGCAATCCGGGCTGCCAGCATCCGATCGGCCACCGACTGGTAGTGCCCGACCATCACCGCGATGCAGGCCGGGGCGTAACGGAAGAAACTCCCCTTCGCTATCCACCGGTCGGCATGCTCCCGAAAGGGCTCAGCCTCCGGCCAGGAAGCCATGAGGCGGCTGCGCTCATCGAACGCGTCGGCAATCTGATTGATGACGCTCTTGTTCTTCACCACGACATACTGCCACGGCTGGAAGTTCCCCCCGTTAGGGGCCCAGGTCGCTAGATCGATCGCCTTCAGCAGCATCTCGTCAGGGACATCAGCCGGCTTGTATTTCCGGATCGAACGACGGGTCCTGATTAGCTCGGCCAGTTCCTCAAATTGCATAGTTCCCACCTCAGAGTTGATCATACCGCAAAAGGTGGCGGCTGGGCATATCCCGGCCGCCACCTTTTTAGTATTTCCTTAAACCACGGCCTCGAAGAACTTGAACTGTGCCTGGATCAGGCCATGGTAAACGCCACGCTCCTGCATCAGCGATTCGTGATTGCCCGTCTCGACGATGCGGCCGTGATCCAGCACGACGATCTTATCGGCGTTGCGGATGGTCGAAAGCCGGTGGGCGATGACGAAGGAGGTGCGGCCCTTCAGGAGTTCCGCCAGCGCCTCCTGGATCAGCAGTTCGGTCCGGGTGTCGATAGAGGCGGTCGCCTCGTCCAGCACCAGGATCGCCGGATTGGCCAACAGCGCCCGGGCAAAGGAGAGCAGCTGCCGCTCGCCCATGGAAAGGCGGGATCCCCGCTCCTTCACCTGGGTCTGGTATCCCTGCGGCATCCGCATGATGAACTCGTGCGCCCGTACCGCCTTGGCGGCGGCGATCACCTCTTCATCGGTGGCATCCAACTTGCCGAAGCGGATGTTATCCATGATGGTGCCGCTGAAGATGAAGGTGTCCTGAAGCACGATACCGATCTGGCTGCGCAGCGACTCCAGGGTAACCTCCCGGATGTCGTGGCCGTC
Organism: Mycobacterium leprae; assembly: GCA_050262655.1. GTDB lineage: Bacteria > Bacillota > Sulfobacillia > Symbiobacteriales > Symbiobacteriaceae > DASXVX01. The sequence goes on from JBLNEM010000503.1 coordinate 2,813, forward strand.
GATCCGAATGGCGCCATCGGAGACGTCGTAAAAGCGGCTCAGCAGGTTGATGATCGAGGTCTTGCCGGCGCCGGTGTGGCCGACCAGTGCCACCGTTTCGCCGGGTTTCACCTGAAGGCTGACCCCGTTCAGGGCGGTCCGGCCCTCCTCGTAGGCGAAGATCACGTTGTCCAGTTCCACCTGACCGGAGATCGGCGGCAAAACGGCCGCATCCGCCTGCTCGGGCACGGTGGGAACCGTGTCCAGATACTCAAGGATGCGCTCGCTGGAGGCCATGGCGATCAGGATATTGCCGTAGAACTGGGTCAGGCGCTGGATCGGATCCCAGAACTGGCCGAGATACGTGGTGAAGGCGACCAGGTCACCGATGGAGATCTCGCCCCGGCGGAGGATCGTGGTGCCGTACCAGTAAACCACCATGGTGCCGACGGCGCCCATCACTTCCACCATGGGGTTGAACCAGGACTGCTGCCGCTGGACCTGAAGCCACTGGAAACGGTAGTCCTTGTTGATGTCGGAGAAGAAATCCTTGTTCTCCTCTTCCTGATGGAAGGAGGAGGTGACCCGAATGCCCTGAATCGCCTCGGCAATGTGGGCCGTCATGCGGGACTGACGAATGCGCACCATCTGCCAGCCCCGCCGGATCTGCCGGCGAACCCGGGTGGTAATGCCCAGGACGAAGGGCAGGAAGATGAAGACGATGGTCGCCAGCTTGACGTGCATGGAGAACATGATGGCGATAATGCCGATCAGGGTCAGCACGTCCTGCATCATGGCGATGACGCCGTTGGTGAACAGATCCTGGAGCGAGTTGATGTCGTTGGTGACGCGCACCAGGATGGAGCCTGCGGGCCGGCTGTCAAAGAACTTGAACGACAGCGTCTGAATGTGGCTGAACAGCTTTTGCCGCATGTCGTACAGCGACTTCTGGCCGACGACGTTGGTGGCGTGGATCTTGATATAGCTGGAGATCCAGTTGATCGCATGGACCGCCGCCATGATGCCCACCAGGATGTTCAGCCGGGTAAGCCTGGGATACTTCAGGAGCCAGTTGAACAGTGCGTTCGACTTGGGCTGGTCGGCAAGGGCCACGTCGATGGCCCGGGCCACCAGATACGGAATGGCCAGCCGCATCGCCGTCGCGATCGCCATGGTGGCGATGCCAAGGACGATGTAGGGCCAATAGGGCATCACAAAGGAGCCCAGTCGCTTGACCTGCCCCCAGTTCAGCGGCTTCTCGAAAATACGTTCCTCATCGTAATGGAAACGGCCGTAGTTCTTGGCATATTGGGGTTTTTACTTATCCGACAAACCCTGTGCGGTTTGAAACTTCCCTGCCGGCATCAGGCATCACCCCTTTCCGGACTGGCCGCACTATCCAGGAAGACCGAACCGGGGCCGCCCCGACGGGCGATCTCCTGCTCGCGGTCCTTGAACTGAATCTCGTAGACCGAACGGTAGACGCCTTTGGTGGCCAGGAGCTGTTCGTGGTTGCCCCGCTCCACAATCTGTCCGCCTTCCAGCACCAGGATCTCGTCGGCATGCTTCAGGCTCGAGAGACGGTGGGCGATAATGAACGTCGTCCGCCCCCGCATCAAATTCTTCAGCCCCAACTGGATCTCGTGCTCGGTCTCCATGTCCACAGAGGCCGTGGCATCGTCGAGGATCAGGATCCGGGGGTTGTTCAGGATCGCGCGG
>JBLNEM010000504.1:0-3414 GCA_050262655.1 Mycobacterium leprae
CGCCCCCCTACTACCGGGGGGCGGGGCCCCCCCCCCCCCCCCGGCGTAGGGTACTCCCACGTAGTCTCCCGCACAGGCCCGACGGCGTAGGGTACTCCCACGAAGTAACCAACACTCCATGCTTGTGGTATTTCATGGCTAGCTTGTATAATGAATAGGAGATGAAGGAAGTAGGTGGTCTGGTGGATCTGGCCGAAGACGTCCTGCGCACCCATCGTGACCAGGCGATCAAGATACTGAACGAGAATCGGGCACAAAGCCGCGAGGGGATTGAGCTGCTGGTACAGGAGCGTCTGGGCGCCATCGCCGCAGCCACCCACCAGGGCAAACCCGAGTTGACACACGCAGAGGCCAATGCGCTCTACAAAGAGATCTTGGACCTGTCCTTTATGATGTTCTCGCTGGGTTACACCATGGCACATGCAGTCGCAAAAGAGCCCGCCAGGGCACGCTAAAGCAAAAGCGGTCCGACCCTGCAGACGGTCGGACCGCGTTATTGTGAGCGCAATCTAGCCGGGTTCTCCGGCAGGTGCGCCACGATGGCATACCAGATCACCCGCAGCAGCCCCGTCGCCGGTAGGGCCAGAATCATGCCCCATCCGCCGATCAGGTAACCACCGACCAGCACGGCGAAGATCACGACCAGCGGGTGCAACCCGACGCTCTCTCCCATGATCTTCGGCGAGAGCACCGCGTTCTCGATCTGCTGGATGATGGCGAAAGCCAGTATCGTCTCCATGCCGACCAGGGGCGATATGGAGAAACCAATCATGACCGCCGGCAGGGCCCCCAGAACTGGCCCAATGTACGGGATAAACTCGGTACACCCTGCCCAGATGCCCAGAAGCAGCGAATAGCGGAGCCCCAGGAACGTAGTGGCCACCGCAGCCAGGCAACCGACGGCCAGCGAGAGCAGAATCTGGCCCCGGATGAAGCCGGAGATTACCAGATCCAGCCCCCGCAGTAAATGCAGGATGTCCTGCCGGTAGCGAGACGGCAGCGAGCGGACAAACCGCTCCTTGAACCGCTCCATATCCTTCAGCAGGTAGAACGCCAGGAAAGGCGCCAGGATCAGGCTGGCTAACAGGCTGACCGCTTTGCGCAGCGTCCGGATATCCAGGATGCGTTCCAGGCCCCGCACCGACACGACCTCCAGGTCGTTGATCAGCCGGTCCAACACGTCACGGATCCCGGGGTGAATCCCCATCTCGCGAATCCGCTGCTGCAACCCGTCCACCCGCTGATGGGCGGCCAGGGAGTAAAGCGGAATCGCTTCGCTGAGCCGGCGGGTCTCCCGATACGCCTGTGGGAGCACCTTAAAGATCCCCAGACTTAAGAGAGCGATCAGTACTACATAGACGGCGAGGATTGCCCAGGTGCGACCGAGGCCGCGCCCACACAGCAGATTGACCAGCGGTGCGATGAGGTAGGCCAGTACGATGGCGAACAGAAAAGGCGCCAGGACGGGACGGATGATCCAGAGCCCCCATCCGGTGGCAAGGACCAATCCGCCCAGCACCAGCGCTGCGACGATACGCCTTACTCTAACTGTCATGAGACCGATCAGTGTGCGCCACCCGACATCATGTCGCTGAAGCTATCGGGCATCATCCGGTCGGCCATCTGGCCGCTCCTGCGCCACATGCGCTGCATCCGGTTCCCCATCTTCCCCGCGCCTTCCCTCATCCACCCAGCACTCTGCATGATGGGCCGCCTGGCATCCACGTCAAACATCATAACCATCAGGGCACCAAGGGCGGCACCGGCAATGACTCCTGTCATGAAACTGCTCGTGCGCAACCACGGTCCCTCCTTTACCAGTCAGCGACGCTGCATCGCCGAAACGGTACCGGTCATCAAATCCATGGGCTGGTTGGTGGCGGCCGCGACCAGTTCACCGTCAGCATCCAAATGATAGATCCGAACGGCGCCACGGCTCACATTGAACTCCACACAACAATCCCAGCAGTAGTATTGCTCGGAACCGACCCGTCCGATGCACCGGCCGTTACAGTTGGGACACCTCATTGGAACGTACCCCCTGATTCTTCAGTGCCGTCCTGCAGCACCATGGCCGACTCGCCGGCCATGAGCGGTGCTTCCAACTGCAGGAGCGCCTTTCCCTGGAACAGGTCATCCACCAGACCACGGGTCAAAACCAGTTCCTTGACCTGCCCAGTCAGGGGATCGAAGATGAAATCGTCCAGTATGCCTGCCTCAGCGCCGGAAGCAAAGAGAACAGGTATCCCCTGCAATTCCCGCCGGCGACGAAGCGTCGCCGCCTCCGGGAGATAGACTTCTTTGGCAATCAAGTGGGTCTCAGAAACGGCCAGTACACCCTGGTAGTCCAGGATGCGCGCTGGATGGAGCAAGCCACCGCCGTCCAACAAGAGGCCGGCGACGTGCGTGGCATCCGATGTCATCATCAGTTCCTGCACCCACCCCAGCCGGTTCATCCGCGGACTGCCCAGCACAGGCAGATTGATCAGATCACTGCCCCTGTTTACGGTAAATCGCTTCCTCCTGGCGGTTGATTGACGAGCCCAGTCCAGCCCCCAGTATGCCCAAAAAGTGCAGCGTGCAATCGACTGGCCGTGAAAAATGCGTCAAATGCCTGAAGGGATATCGGTTCGCCGACCGTCTAAAGGGATGTACAGATGAACGGAGGTGTTTCAGATGAGAAAAAGCGTGGGCCGGATCACCCTGGGCGTCGCCCTGATCGCCATCGGCGGTGTGCTGGTCTTTGATAACCTCTACCATGTATCCTTTGCGGGCCCGGTGGCCCGTCTCTGGCCGGTCTTGCTGATCCTCCTGGGGCTGGAATGGCTCTGGGCTACATCCCGGCTGGAAGGCCAGGAGCGGGCCAAAGTTGACGGTGGTGCGATCTCGCTGCTGGTCATCATTGCGTTGATCGCTGCGGCCTCAGGCGAACACTGGCACGCCGATACGCTTCACTTGAATGCGCCGCATATCGAGTTCAACCCCGGAGCCGTCGCCCCCCTGGGCAGCGTTGCCTCTCAGGAGATTGTGATGAAGGACGAGACGTCCATTCCCAATCTGCAGACGGTCTCCGTCCAGGGCGGTCCCGGGAACATTGAGGTGAAACAGGGCGACCAGTTCAGCGTGGAACTGCGGGTCCGCGGCTACGGCCGTACGCCGGAGAACGCCGAGCAGAACGCACACCTGGTGGGACTCCAGGTGACGCCGGGCGCCACCACCGAAGTGAAGGCCAACTGGCCGACAACACTCAGCCGGATCGACCTGAACTTCACAGTTACGGTACCCAACGGGGTCAACGTCCAACTCAAGACGGCCTCGGGCAGCATCCATGTCGCCAACATGGCAGGCCAGGTAACCACCGAGTCGGCTTCAGGCTCGATCAGCGTTTCAGGCGTGAAGGGACTGGTGGATCTG
>JBLNEM010000505.1:0-2654 GCA_050262655.1 Mycobacterium leprae
AGGGTACTCCCACGTAGTCATTCGCGGAATATCGGCAATAGCTCCGACTTGATCATCGACTTCAGCACGATGGCCAGCAGCGGGCCGACCACGAAGCCGAGGGCACCGAAGACCTGGAAGCCCAGGTAGATGGCGACCAGGATCGCCAGGGGATGTAGGCCGATCTGATCGCCTACCATCTTGGCCTCCAGCACCTGGCGGATGCCCGCGATGACGCCGTATACCACTAGCAGCTTGATCCCAAACAGTGTGTTGCCAAAGACCAGGCAGTATGCGATCCACGGCAGGTAGATGGTCGCCGGGCCCAGGAGGGGCAGCAGGTCCGCCAGGCCGATGATCGCACCTAGCAGGACGGCGTAATGGCTGCCGATCAGCGTCAAGCCGATCATGGACTCCACCATGGTGAGCAGGATCAGGGTGAACTGAGCCTTGGCCCAGCCCATGGCGCTGGTCCAGACATCGGCCTTCACCCGCTGAAGCTTGGGCTGCCAGGTCCGCGGGAAGAGCGACAGCAGAAAGTCAAAAATCTTCCGCTTGTCCCGGCTGAGAAAAAAGGTGGCAATGAGGGCCACCAGGCTGTTCGTAATAAAGGCCGGCAGCGAACTGACCGCGCCGAGGCTGCCCAGCACCGTGGGCAGCGTGTCATTCAGCTTCTTCTGGATGACCACCAGGTTATCCATGAGGATGCCCTGAATGGAGGTCGGCAGGTTTGCATGGAAGGCGCCGAACTGCTGCGCGAACTTCGTGCCCAGATCGGTCGCCACGGCATAGAGGTACGGCAGCTGGCCGTAGACCGACTGAATCTCGTTGATCAGGCCGGCGATGGCCGCAGTAAGTACGGTGGTGATGACCCCCACCAGGAGGACCAGCACCAACAGGACCGAGAAGCCTCTGGGGATCCGGCACTTCCTGGTCAGCCAGGAGACGGCCGGGTCCATCAGTTCCGCCAGAAGTCCGGCGATGGCGAAGGGCAAGACGAAGGGGAGTGCGTAGGTCAGGAGCGCCCAGGAGACCAGCAGAAACCCCGCCAGGCCGGCAATCGAGATCAGCCACGCTTTCACCGGTCTTACCATTGCAACAGCACCTCACTTTAGCGGGGACCGGGGGACGCTCTGTGACGCCCCCAGTCATCTTAACGGACGAATAGCTGAGCCATGTAATAGATGAACGGCAGGACAAAGAGACTGCTGTCGAACCGGTCCAGCACCCCGCCATGCCCCGGCAGGAGGTTGCCGGAATCCTTCACGCCGCAATAGCGCTTCAGGGCCGACTCGGACAGGTCGCCTACCACCGACAGGATGAAGGCGACCACCGCAATGGCGCCTCCCTGGAAGGCGGTGATCCCCACCACCGGTCCCCAGAGCGCCCCGACGATGACGGTGGAGACGCCGCCGCCGATCGCCCCTTCCACCGACTTCTTGGGCGAGATCTTCGGCGCCAGCTTGTGCTTGCCGAAGGCCCGGCCGACGAAGTAAGCCAGCGAATCGGCCACCCAGGTGCAGAAGAAGGCGAGGGTCACCCACTTCAGGCCGGTATCCCAGCCGGTGCCGTTGCCCAGGCCCCGCAGCAGGATCAGATGGCTGACGAGCCACCCCACGTACAGGACGCCGCTGATGGTGACCAGGCCGTCCATCACGTTGCGCTCCTCGTACCGCCTCAGCACCCAGCTGAAGACGCCCATCACCGTGGCGGCGAAAATGGCCCCCAGCAGTGCGGTGTTGGTGGGCGCCAGTTCGGCCCACAGGAGCAGCAGGAGAATCGCCGCATAGCCGATCCCGTCGGCCAGGTTGATGCCCTTCGCTTTCCACATGCATGTGTACTCATGAAAGCCAATAAGGCCCATCCCCGCCACCAGGACGAAGAGGGGCCATTTCCCGAGATAGAGGAAGTACAGAAATACTGGTATGCCTACCAGGCCGGTTGCTATGCGTGCGAGCATGGTTCACCTGCTTTTTTCGAGTACTGCGCCAAAGCGGCGTTCCCGCCGTCTGAAGTCTGCAACGGCTTGTTCAAGCTGCTCGCGGCCAAAGTCCGGCCAGGCGATATCGGTTACCCAGAACTCGCTGTACGAGGCCTGCCAGAGCATGAAATTCGAGAGGCGCATCTCCCCGGCGGTGCGAATCACCAGATCCGGGTCGGGCAAGTCCGCGGCATAGAGGTGGCGGCCGATCAACGCCTCGTTGATCTCCTCCACCTTCAGTTCACCGGCAGCTACCTTGGCGGAGACCGCCTTGACCGCATCTACCAGTTCCGCCTTGCCGCCGTAGTTTACGGCCAGGTTCAGCGTGAGCCCGGTGTTGGCCTGGGTCAGCTCGACGGCGCGCTGAATCTCCTCCCGCTGCAGCTGGGGAAGTTCGCTGAGCCGCCCGATCGCCCGAATCCGGACACCCTTGCGGTTCAGGCTCTCGGTCTCCCGGCGGCAATACTCCACCAGGAGGCGCATCAGAAAGTCCACTTCATCCTTGGACAGCTTCCAGTTCTCGGTTGAAAAGGCATAGGCGGTTAAGACCTCGATGCCTAGCTCCGGGCTGGCCGAGACGACACGCCTGAGCGCTTCGACGCCGGCCCGATGTCCCGCTGTTCGGGGCAGTCCACGCCGGGTCGCCCATCGCCCGTTACCGTCCATGATAATCCCCACATGGCGGGGTCCTCTG
>JBLNEM010000506.1:0-5685 GCA_050262655.1 Mycobacterium leprae
TTTGACGGCATCGCCTTGCCGCTGGCTGTGCTCCTGGGCATGACGCTGGTGTTCGGCGGGGCGGCCATCGGTCGCATTCGCTGGCGCTAGGGCACAAGAAAAGGACGCTGTCCGCACGGACAGCGTCCTTTCCTTATACCTTAGCCGTTTTACTTGTAGCTGGCGATGATCTTCGCCCACTCGGCGGGATCGACGCTCGGCTGCCGGTTGTTGGCAATGCCCGTCTTGGGGTAGCCGGTGACGCGGTCCTCGTAGGGGACGGAGTTGGGATCCTGGTAGATGATACCGGTGACCAGCTCCTGGGTCTCCATCAGCTTCTTCATGGCGCCGAACCGGTCGTGCCGGTCGTAGTTGGGGTCCTCGTCCAGGTTCTCGATGACGCCCTTGAAGAAGTCGAAGGTGTTCTGCTTGTTGAAGGTGACGCAGGGGCTGTAAACGTTGACCAGGGCGAAGCCCGGGTGCGAAATGGCGGCCTTCATGATCTCCACCAGCTGCTTCTGGTTGGCCGAGAAGCCGTTGGCCACGAAGCTGCAGCCCGAGGCGATGGCCAGCTGGAGCTGGTTGACCGGGTACTCGATGTTGCCATTCGGCGTCGACTTGGTGACAAAGCCGTGGTCCGAGGTGGGAGAGGTCTGGCCCTTGGTCAGGCCGTAGATCATGTTGTCCATGACCACGTAGGTGATGTCGACGTTGCGGCGCAGGGCGTGCATGTAGTGGCCCATGCCGATCGCGAAACCGTCGCCGTCACCGCCGGCTGCGACCACCGTCAGTTCACGGTTGGCCAGCTTCAGACCCTGGGCGGCGGGAAGTGCACGGCCGTGGGCCGTATGCACATTGTAGGAGTTCACATAGTTGCCGATCTTGCCCGAGCAGCCGATGCCGGCGACCAGTGCCACGTTCTCGGGTTCGATGTTCAGTTCAGTCAGGGCCTTCTGCAGTCCGGCCAGCGTACCGAAGTCGCCGCAGCCGGGGCACCACCAGGCCTTAGCCTGAGTGCGATAATCCGCCATAGTGGCCATGTCGCCTACGCCTCCTTCGTGGTGAGTGCAATGGTGGGATCGCTGATGGCACGGGGACCAGCACCGCCGCCGGTGACGACGTACTGGGCCTCACCCGACAGCACGAGCTTGGCAGCGCCGACCACTTCGTCCGGGGCGAACAGGGAGCTGTCATACTTGAGCAGAGAGGAGAGCTGGGCGGCGGGGAAACCGGCGCCACGCAGCATGAAGGCGAACTGACCCACGGCGTTGGACTCAACGACCATGAGCTTGGCGTTGCCGATGGCCGCCTGGATATCGGCGACCGGCACCGGGTAGACCAGGCGCAGCTGAATCACGCCGACCTTCTTGCCGGTCTCGGCAGCAAGCTTCGCGGCCGATTCCTCGACGGCGCCAAAGGTGGTGCCGAAGGCGAGCAGTACGATGTCGGCATTCTTGCTGCCGGTGTAGCGGATCGTTTCCATCTTGATGTTCTTCAGCCGCTTCAGGCGGCGGTCCATCTGGTAGACACGGTTGGCCTCGCCCTCAAAGACGTTGCCCTTGGGGTTGTGCTCGGCGCCGGTGGCCAGGTACTGACCGTTCTTCATGCCGGGCAGCGCACGGGGGCTGACGCCGATGCCGTCGGCCTTGTTGTAACGCTCGTAGACGTCACGGCCCATCTCCAGCAGCTTCGCCGGATCCATGATCGGGCCGCGGTCGATGACCGGGAACTTCGAGAGATCCGTGGCCTCGGGCTCCACCGTCTGCTGGAAGAGGGCGAGGGCCAGGTCGGAGGCGATGAAGACCGGGCAGTGGAAGTTATCGGCCAGGTTGAAGGCCTCGGGCATGATGCCGATCAGGTCTTCCACGCTGCTGGGGGCCAGCACGATGCGCGGACCCTCGCCGTGGCCGCCATAGGCCATGGAGAAGAGGTCGGACTGCTCGTTCTTGGTGGGCATGCCGGTGGCGGGGCCGCCACGCTGGGTGTTAACCAGGACCAGCGGGACCTCGATCGCAGAGGCCAGGCCCAGCAGTTCCTGCATCAGCGAGACGCCAGGACCGGAAGTAGCGGTCATCACACGGGCACCGGCGTAACCGGCGCCGACGCAGGCGGCCATGGAGGCGAGTTCGTCCTCCATCTGCACGCCGATGCCGCCCACCTTCGGGAAGACCTTGGCAAGGGTTTCGGCCACTTCCGAGGCCGGGGTAATCGGATAGGAGAAGATCATGCGGCAGCCGGCGGCCACTGCGCCCAGGGCGGCGGCCTCGTTGCCGATCATCAGGAGACGCTGCTTGCCGTCGCCATCGGCCACCTGAATGGTCAGGTCAGACCAGTTCTGGTGCACGTAGTCATAGCCCTGCTGCATGGCGTCGTGGATCTGGGCGACGAATTCCTCGCCCTTCCGGCCGAACTTGGAGGTAGCGTACTCCTTGAAGTTCTTCAGCGACAGGCCCAGCAAGGCCGAAGTGGCGCCCAGCACGATGTTGTTCCGCATCACCGGGTTGCCCAGGGCCAGGGTCATCTTATTGAACGGCATGGTCAGCAGACGGGCATTGACGCCTTCCGGAAGCTGCGGGTTGATCGCTTCCTCCGCCAACACAATCGCGCCCGGGTAAACGTTCTTGGCGCACAGGTTGATCGTCTCCTGGTCCAGGGCGACCAACAGGTTGACGCCTTCGGCCGGAGCCATCACACGCTCGACACCCAGACGGGTGGTGAAATCGGTATGACCGCCCTTGATGCGAGAAGCGAAGGTCTTGTAGGCGTAAACATAATAGCCAGCGCGGCTGGCGACTGTGTTGAACACTTCAACGGTCGAATCAAGGCCCCCGCCTTGCTCGCCGCCAATCTGCCAGCTAACCTCCTTGAGCAAATGAGTCCCCTCCCATGATTAGAATTCGTGCGCAGCATAAGTGGGCTTTCTGGACTAAGTAAAAAACCTTATTTACCCTCTCCAAATATACCGCTAGTCGGGCTATGATAAAAATGCATAGATGACATATGGCGAATACTCTTCTTGCATAAGGCGCATCAGGAGGCGAAGCGGGTGATTCTGCAGCATCTGATCACGTTCTGTCGTGTGGTAGAGACAGGGGGATTCTCCCGGGCTGGTGAACTGGTGGGACTTAGCCAGCCGGCGGTGACACGGCAGGTGGCCGCCCTGGAGGCCGATCTGGGCGCCCCCCTGCTCGATCGTTCCAGCCGTCAGTTTCGCCTGACGCCGATCGGTGAGCGGGTGTACGAGCAGGCCAAGCGAGTGGTAGGGGATGTGACCACCCTGCGGGAGTCCGTGTCCGATACCCTGAGCCACGAGCGGGGACGGGTCACGGTCGGCGCCGTCACCACCGTGGGGCTGAAGGTGCTGCCGCCGATTCTCCGGGAGTATACCCGACGGTACCCCTCTGTACGCGTGCAGGTGAAGGCCGGCCGCACCGCCGACACCCTGGAGAAGGTGCTCCAGGGTGAGATCGACATGGCGATCATGACGGCTCCGGTATCGCACCCACGCCTCTCCTGCATCCCGCTCCGGGTGGACCCGGTGGTGCTGGTCTGCTCCCCGGAACGCAAGAGCAGCCTGCCCAACCCGCTGCCCCTGGCCGAACTGGGCCAGCTGGACATGATCAGCTTCCAGGCGCCCTCCCGCTTCCGCACCTATGTGGACAGCATGTTGGAGCAGTACGGCGTCTATCCGAACGTCACCATGGAATTCGACAGCCACGAGGCGGTCACGTTGATGGTGGAGCAGGGGTTCGGCGTGGCGATGGTGCCCCAGAGCGCGGTGCAGGACGACCTGGACAACGGTCGGTTGGTGCAGCTGCAGGTGGATGGACTGGGTGAAATCGCCCGCACCACGTCGCTGTTGGTACCGCGCGAAAGGGCCACTCGAACGGTGGCGGCCGAGAATCTGGCACAGCTTGTGCTGGAACACTTCCGGGGAAGTGCGAAGGCAGACGGAACTGCGAACTTCGTGAGTTCCGACGGATGTTATTAGTCAGAATGGGCCACCTTGTGATGGATTTATTTAGCCACCTCCGGCAGGAAACCAAGGGAGTTGGAGCTAATCTTACAACCAGGTGCTAATTTGTGCTAATGACCTAACAGCATTTTGGGCATCCGTTCGGCGACCGATGGCCCTTCGTGCTATGTGAAATTCGGCACGAAGAGTTATAATTATCGGCGGTTGTGAGGTAGTGTTTCTATTAGCTTCGCTTATGTATAGAGAAGCTCTACTTGGGTGAAGGAGGCAGCTTTTGATGGCCAAGAAGTTGGGCGGCATTCGGAAGATCCTGCGTCTGGAGATCCAGAACACCGGTGCGATCTTCTCTCATCTTGCTACTGCTATTGGTGCCACCGGCGGCGATATCGTTGCCGTGGACCTGATCCAGTCCACCAAGGAAGTCGTAGTGCGTGACGTAACGATTGGCGTGGACAACCAGGAGCATGGTGACCGGGTCGTGGCCGCGATTGCAGCTCTGCCGGGTGTCAAGGTCCTGCATGTCTCTGACCGCATCTTCCTGGCCCATCTGGGCGGCAAGATCGAAGTGAACGCCAAGGTTCCGGTCAAGACCCGTGAAGACCTGTCCACCGTTTATACCCCGGGCGTGGCCAATGTCTGCATGGCCATTCACGACGATCCGGAGAAGGCTTACACCCTGACCATCAAGAAGAACTGCGTGGCCGTAGTCTCTGACGGCACCGCCGTCCTGGGCCTGGGCGACATCGGTCCGGAAGCCGCCATGCCGGTTATGGAAGGCAAGGCGATGCTCTTCAAGCAGTTCGCCGGCGTCGATGCGTTCCCGATCTGCCTGAACACCAAGGACCCCGAAGAGATCATCAAGGCCGTCAAGTGGCTGGCCCCGACCTTCGGCGGCATCAACCTCGAAGACATCTCCTCGCCGCGCTGCTTCTACGTCGAAGAGCGGCTGAAGGCCGAACTGGACATCCCCGTCTTCCATGACGATCAGCACGGCACCGCCGTTGTGGTGCTCTCCGGCCTCATGAACGCCTGCAAGGTGGTTGGCAAGAAGCTGGAAGATGTCCACGTGGTCATCACCGGCATCGGCGCCGCCGGCGTCGCGATCTCCAAGATGCTGATCCTGGCCGGCGTGAAGAACATCGTCGGCGTCGACAAGTTCGGCATCGTCGAGCGGGGCAAGGAGTATCCCACCAACCCGATGTGGCAGTGGTACGCCGAGAACACCAACCCCGAGAATCGGAAGGGAACCCTCATGGAGGCCATCAAGGGCGCCGACATCTTCATCGGCGTTTCCGGCCCTGGCGTCCTGAAGGTCGAGCACCTGAAGGCAATGGCGAAGGATCCGATCGTCTTTGCCATGGCCAACCCGACCCCGGAGATCGATCCGGAAGAGGCCGCTCCGTACGTGAAGGTCCTGGCCACCGGCCGTTCCGATTATCCCAACCAGGTCAACAACCTGCTCTGCTTCCCCGGCATGTTCCGTGGCGCCCTGAACTGCCGTGCCCGGCAGATCAACGATGCCATGAAGTTGGCGGCGGCCAAGGCGATCGCCTCGGTCATCGCGCCGGAGGAGCTCTCCTCCGAATACATCATCCCCAGCGTCTTCAACAAGAAGGTCGTGGAGTTGGTGGCGGCTGCGGTCGAGCAGGCGGCTTACGACACCGGCATGGCCCGGCGTGAGCGCCGTCAGCCTGGCCAGGGCGACGACTAGTCCTGACTGAAAATTGGAG
>JBLNEM010000507.1:0-7234 GCA_050262655.1 Mycobacterium leprae
CCCCCCCCCCCCCCCCCCCACACCCGCGGGATGACCGCCGTTTATCGCCCAAACACCTGCCGCAGCTCCATCACCACGACCCAACCGTACAGCAGAATGGCCGGCAGCAGCGGCAGCAGCAGCCGGCGCAACGGCAGCGGCTGCCCGGCGTCCTCCTCACCGGCGGCCACCTCGCCAGCGGTCGTGCGCACACCCGCGGCCAGGTCCGACCGGTCGAACTGCCGCACCAGGATCCACGCCCCTACGCCCAGGGCTGCCACCGCCACCGACAGTTCGAGCACCCCTGCCGGCGAGGCGAGGGCGGGGCCGCCGGCGGACTGGGCGGGGTTGTAGTAGAAGGCCAGCGCCAGGGTGACCGTGTTGTTCAGCGCGTGCATGATGACGCCGGGCAGAATCGAGCCGCTGCGCTGGACGGCGGCGGCGAAGATCAGGCCCAGCACCATCAGCGGGAGGATGCGGACCAGGGTGAGATGCATGGCGCCGAAGAGCAGGCCGTTCAGCAGCACCGCCGTCACCGGGCCCAGCGGTCCCATCCCCCACAGCAGGTAGCCCCGGAAGGCAGCCTCTTCGGCCACGGCCGGGAGCAGTGCGCCGATCACCAGCGCCACCAGGAATGGGGCCTGCATCAGTGCCTGATGCGGCTCCGGGATCTGCCCGCCGAAGTGTTGGACCAGCAGCGTGATCAGCAATCCCATCGCTTCGGCGAGGGCCCATGCCACGGCGCCCAGCATCAGGCTCTTGACGATTCCACCCGGGGAGAGGGGCCGCAGCCGGAAGACGGTACGCAGCGGACGGCGCTCCAGATAGACGGTGAACAGCAGGGCCAGCCCAAGAAAGAGGCAGAGCTCGTTCACCAGCGCGCCGACCAGCTGCCAGGCGCCCTGCAGGGGCGCACTGAGGAAGAGCAGCAGAAAGAGTGCAGTGGAATAAAAACCGGCGGCCCGCAGCGGGGCCAGGGATCGTTCAGGCAGCATGGAAGTCACCTTCCGGCAGGAAATAAGCATCCGCAAAGGAAATCTGCATTTCAGTTGAAGGGATCACCGACGCCTGACCGTCTAAATGGACAGAAGCCTGGCGAGAGGTCGTTGTAACCCATGACATTGTGCGATGAAACCCTGGCTCTGGAGGCGCAGCAAGGAAATATGGACTCGTTCGCTGCCCTGGTAGAGCGCAACAAGGGCCGTGTTTATCGCACACTCTACCAGGTTGTCGGCAGTGACGAGGATGCGCAGGACCTGGCACAGGAGGTCTTCCTGAAGGTCTTCCGCTCCCTGGCCGGCTACCGTGGCGAAGCGGCCTTCACCACCTGGCTGCACCGACTGACGTTGAACCTGGCGTTTGACTGGCTGCGGGCCCGAAAACGCCGGCCGCTGCAAATTCCGCTGGAGCCACCGGCGGATGAACCGGAGCGACCACGACTCGAACTGCGCAGCGCAGACGAAGGTCCCGAAGAGGCAGCGATGCGCGAAGAGCGGCGGCAGCAGCTGCAGCAAGCCATCGCCGGTCTGCCGCCCGACTATAGAGAAGTGGTGATGCTCCACCACTTCCATAACCAGAGCTACACCCAGATCGCCGAACGGCTCGGCATACCGGTGCGGACGGTCGAGACCCGGCTGTACCGAGCACGAGGCCTGCTGCGGCGGGTTCTCAGCACAGGGGAAGGAGGTGACGGCAGTGGAATGCAACGAAGCGCGGCGGCTGCTGGACGCGTACTTGGATCAAGCTTTGTCGACTGAGCAGGCCGAGGCGCTGGAAGCCCACCTGAATGAGTGCGATGCCTGCTGGCAGGAGATGACCGCTCAGCAAGGCCTCCTTGCAGACCTGCAGGACCCGGAACTGCAGCGCATGATGCTGAACGAGCCGTCGCCACTGCCCGGGGACTTCACGGCTCAGGTGATGGAGCGGGTGGAAGCCGAGCGGCCAACGGGCCTCAATCTCGTCTGGCCCTGGCTGAAGCGCCGGTGGTCGTCCCGCCAGTATACCAGCGTGGCCTACGCCGTAGGCGCCACCATGGTGGTAGTTTCGGCAAGCAACCTGCTTTTCCTGTGGAATCAGACCACTGACCGACTGGGCGTCTGGTCGGCGCAGGGCATGGCATATTGGGAGGGATTCCAGGCCCAACTGGGCGGTGCTGCCGCCTACCTGGCATCTTTCTGGCACGCCATCACGATCTTTTTGCATCTAGCTTAAGGAGGACTGGCTAAAGTGAACTGTGCTTATCATAGTGACCGTGAGGTTCAAGGCGTGTGCAGCTCCTGCGGGCGCCCGGCCTGTGCCGAATGCCTGGTGGAGATCAACGGGCAGCTGTTCTGCAAGGCCTGCCTGGGGACGAAGGTCAAGAGTTCCAAGCGGGATGAGAACGGCTTTGTGCGGTTCCTGCTCTCGGTCGTGCCGGGTCTCGGCCACCTGTACCTGGGCCTCTTCAACCGGGGCCTGCAGTTCATGGTGGTAGCCGTTGTCGGCGGCTCCATTCTGGGGCTGCTGCGGGTCGATCCGCTCCAGGGTCTCTTCATCGCCGCCATGGTCTTCTTCAGCATCTTTGATGCCCGGGAGGCCCAACTGCGGATCGATCAGGGGCTCGAGGTCGAGGACAAGGGCTTCGTCGACCTGAAGACCATGCGGCTGGAATGGAACGCCCGCTACATCGGCTACATTCTGGTGGCCATCGGCGTGCTGGCGCTCTACCGCACCTTCATGGATGATTTCCTGACCATGATTTACGGTGCGATGGCTTACCGGGTGCAAGGCATGATCAACGGTGTGGTGATCGGCCTGCTGGCCATCGGCGCAGGCGTCTGGCTGCTAAGGCGCAACTTCAAGGGCTAAGTCGAAGGGGTCGGACCTGAACGTACAGGTCCGGCCCCTTTTCTTTCAACTGCTCCCCCGATCCACCCGTCCGGTCTGCCGTTCGTAGCACGAGCCGCAGATTCGGAAGCGATACCCGGTCGGCAGCTTCCGGCCGCAGATGCGGCACCCGCCCGGGCTCACCCCGCGGGCGAGCGCCTTGTTCATGGCTTCGGCGATCGCATTCCGCCGTTGCCGCACCCGATACTCGCCGGCCTTGAAGGGGACGCCACGCCGGGTGAGCCAGAGGCAGAGTTCGTGCTGCTTCAGGGCAGCCTCGGCCAACTGCAGGTCGGCGTCGGAATCGAGGCTTTCAGGGGCATGCCCCGGGCCCGGTGCGTTCTTGCCGGCCGCCAGGGCCGCCACCACGGCCTGCCAGTAGGACTCGCTCTCCCGGCTGACCGGCGCGGTCACCAGCATGTAAGCCTCCTCGAGGTTGTTCTCCAGTTTGGGGGGCAGCAGCCGGGCCAACGCGATCAACTGCTCCAGCGGGGCGATCTGCACAAACTCCGGCAGCAGCGGTCCCACCGTCTGCTGCCAAAGCTCCAGCCGTTTGGCCAGCCTGCCCGAGAAGAGCTGCAGGTGCTCCACCGTCGGCTGGAGGTAGGCGCTGGTGACCGGCGTCGGCTGCTCCAGGGCGGTCGCCAGCAGGTACTGATGGTTGGCCGGCGAGGTGGCGCCATACCAGCCTGCTTCGGAGAGCCCATAGCGCCCCGCCCGGCCGATGATCTGCAGGACCTCTTCCGCCCGGAGGGGGCGGTCCAGGCGGCCGTCGTACTTGCTGGTTTCGGTCAGGAAGACATGGTCCACCGGGAAGTTGATGCCCATGCCGATCGCGTCGGTGGCCACCACAAAGGGGCACTCGCCGCTGCGCACCCGGCGCGCCTGCTCCCGCCGCACGTCGGGCGGCAGTGCGCCGTAGATCACGGCGCAGGGCTTCTTGTGGAGCCCCTCGATCTCCGCTTTCAACTGCAACACGGCCCGCCGGGAGAAGGCGACGATGGCGGACCGCTCCGGCAGTTGGTCCAGGGGCACCGCATCCGGCAGCGGGCGCAGCGGCACGAGCCGCTCATTGTGCTGGACAGCGACAGAATCGCCCAGGGTGGCGAAGAGCCGCAGCAGGAACTCCTCCGCCTGAGGTGCGGCACAGACATGCAGTTCGTCGGTGTCGGCCCGCACCAGGGCGCGCAGCCAGGCCCAGCCTCGGTCCGGGTCGCCCACCATCTGCGCCTCGTCGATCACGACCACTTCGTAGATATCGTGGGGGAACATCTCCGTGGTGGCGGCCACCACCCGGGCGCCCTCTACGGGGATGAACTCCTCGCCGGTCAGCAAGTTGGTGGGACAGCCCGCTTCGTTCAGGCGCTCTGCCGCCTCCCAGGCCAGGAGCCGAAGGGGGGCGAGGTAGAGTCCCTTGGTCGCTTCGGACAGCCGCTGCAGGGCATGGTGGGTCTTGCCCGAGTTGGTCGGGCCGATATGCAGGAAGACATGACGCACCCGGGGCGCCACCAGATCCAGGGCGATCTGACCGCCCAGTCGGTGCTGCAGCCGCTCGGACGCGGCCGCCCGCCGATGCTCTCGTACTTCCCGGGCCTCAGCCGCCGGCCCCCCGTTCATGGGTTTGCTGCAGACGCAGTGCCAACCCAGCTGCCCCAGCCGTTCCAGCAGAACGGCCAGTTCTGCTGGGTGTACGATGCCCGCGGGCAGGTAGGGAGCGATATCCACCGGCTGATTGGGATCGACCCGATCAATGCGCACGGCCATCTTTTCGGCGATGCGCTTGGCGACACGACGCAACTGGCCCTTGGGAATCAGTGCAATTCCTCCAGTGCTGGGGCAAATCAGGGGTTGTATGTATCAGTTTGGCTCATTGCGTGGAATAACGTGCAAGAAGGGCTGAATGCCGCTTGAGTGGCGGTATTCAGCCCCATCCTATTCGCTCAGACCGGCGGGAAATCCCCTGCCCGGTGCCACTCACCGCAGAACTTGCAGCGCACCCGGGCATATGCCGGGAAGTCGCCCATGGTCACGTTGCAGCAGGTGACCCGAAAGAGCGGCAGGCGCTCCGGTTCAACCTCGGCCAAATCCAGTTCGGGCGGCGCCGCCTTGCCTTTCTTGGCCGGTGCCTTCGCCCCGCTCTTCCACTTGGTGCGAATGATCTCATCCAGTTCTTTGATGTCCGACTGGATGAGGGAGACGAGGTCGGCGTTGCTCAGGTGGCGCAGGTCTCGCTCGACCGGGTTCTTGACGGGCAGTTGAGTCACGAGCGATCCCTCCTCAAGTAGGCTGCCGATCCCATGGGGAATTTTCGTGCAGGGCCCGGAAATCCTGCCGCCAATGCAGCCAATGCAAAAAAAGGTCGGGAATACTACCGCGCGAAGGGGGGTACCAGGGTGAAGATCATCGCCGATCTGCACACGCACACCCAATATAGTAACGGCAAGGGCACCGTGCTGGACAACGTAACGGCGGCCATGGCTCGTGGGTTGAAGGTCGTGGCCATCACCGACCACGGTCCCGGCAGCGCGCGGTGGGTCCGGGCCAGGCTCTCCGACTTCCGCGACCTGCGGCGGGAGGTGAGCAGCATCGACCGGCGCGCCGAGGATATGCGGGTGCTGGCCGGGGTGGAGTGCAACGTGATCTCCCCCCGCGGCGACCTGGACATGCCCGGCGAAGCCCTGAGCCAGTTGGATATTGTGCTGGCCGGCTTCCACCCGTTTGTGCGGCCGGCCAACCCCCGGGACTGGCTGCACCTGAGCGGGCCCAACGTGGCCGCCCTGCTCAGCCCTTCCTGGGGGCGCCGGGCCAGGGTGTACAACACCGGCACGCTGGTGGCGGCGGTCTACATGAATGAGATCGACATCATCACCCACCCGGGCTTCCACGTGGATATCGACACCACCGAGCTGGCCAAGGCATGTGCGGCCCGGGACACCGCCCTGGAGATCAACGCCCGGCACCGGGAGATGACTGCCGAGTACTGCCGGCTGGCGGCGAAACAGGGCGTACGGTTTGTGATCAGTTCGGATGCGCATGCGCCGGCGGATGTCGGTGTTTTCGGCAACGCACTGGCGGTGGCGAAAGCGGCGGGTATTGAGCCAGAACAGGTGGTGAACAGCGACGTGGGCGGACTCTTTGCGTGGTTAGAGCGGCGCAAGTGGCGGCGGGCCGATGCCTCGGCCTGGACCGACTGGGCCGAGCAGAAACCATTGGATCGCACGGGCGAAGGCGCCGAGGAGCCGGAGGATGAGGAGGAGCGCCCGCCCCGGGGCCGGGGGGGCAGGACCGAGCGACAGGAGAGTTACTGGACCGACTGGTCCCGGCAGGGGAAGGTGCACTGAGGAGGGGGGCCTTCGGCGGTAGAGGAAAAGCGGCGGGGAAAGGCGAACTCCGGGAAAGGGGGTGAGTGCGCTGAACCAGTCAATGCGGCTCGTAATCGTGACCGGGATGTCAGGCGCCGGCAAGACGCAGGCGATCAAGTACCTGGAGGACCTGGGGTTCTTCTGTGTCGATAATCTGCCCCCGGCATTGATGCCCAAGATGGCCGAGCTTTGCGTACAGTCGGAAGGAAAACTGAGTCGTTTGGCACTGGGCATCGACATTCGCGGTGGCCAGTTTTTCGACCATATCGTGCAGGCCCTGGAGGAGTTGGAGCGGACCGGTTTCGCCTATCAAATCCTCTTCATGGACGCCGCCGATGACGCCCTGGTCCGGCGCTACAAGGAGAGCCGCCGCCGGCATCCGCTGGCGCTGCAGGGCCGGACCCTCCAGGGGATCCGCAACGAACGGAAGTTGATGCAGGAACTGCGAGGACGGGCCAACAAGATCATCGACACCACCGATCTGAAGGTGTCCGATCTGCGCCGGGAACTGGCCGATTTCTTTTCCCAGGAGAACGAGGGGCTGGGCCTCCATATCAATATCGTCTCGTTCGGCTTCAAACACGGCAGCGTCATGGACGCCGACCTGCTGTTTGATGTCCGTTTTCTGCCGAACCCGCACTACGTGGAGGACCTGAAGGCGCTGACCGGTGAGAACCCCGCCGTGCAGGAGTACGTCATGAAATGGGGCGTCACCCAGCAGTTCTTCAAGCGGCTGACGGGGCTGGTCGGCTTCCTGCTGCCGCTCTACCTGGCCGAAGGCAAGAGCCAGTTGACCATTGCCGTCGGCTGCACCGGCGGCCAGCACCGATCTGTCTGCATTGCGGCGAAGTTGATGGAATGGCTCAGGGACCGCGGCTACTCGGTTAGCGTCGAGCACCGGGATATGCTGCTGGCGCTGGAGGACGAGCACCAGCCCGCCCCGGAAACGGAGAAGCCCGTATGAGACAGTACTTTCGTTGGCTGCTGCCCGGCCTGGGCTTAAAACGCTGGCTCCTGCTATCGGTGGT
>JBLNEM010000508.1:0-9195 GCA_050262655.1 Mycobacterium leprae
TCCCAGTCCAGGGTATGGATATTGAACAACAGCGTGCGCGATGCGTTGGAGTAATCGGTGACGTGGACCTTGCCGCCGGTCAGATTCCAGATCAGCCAGGTGTCGATGGTGCCGAACAGCAATTGCCCCTGTTCGGCCCTGGCCCGTGCCCCGGGGACGTTGTCCAGCACCCACTTCAGCTTGGTGCCGGAGAAGTAGGCGTCCACCACCAGACCGGTCTTGGCCTTCAGCCGCTCGGCCCAGCCCCGACTCTTCAGGTCGTCGCAGGTGGCAGCCGTTCGTCGGCACTGCCAGACGATGGCGTTGTGAATGGGCTGCCCGGTGTTTCTGTCCCAGACCACCGTGGTCTCCCGTTGGTTCGTAATGCCGATCGCTGCCACGTCGGCGGCACTGAGACCGCGCTGCTGCAGCAGCTTCCGGGCCACCGCCAGTTGGCTCTCCCAGATCGCCCGGGGGTCGTGTTCTACCCAGCCGGGTTGCGGGTAAATCTGGGCGAACTCCTGGTTCAGTTGTGCGACGCCGAGCCCCTCACGAGCGAAGAGGATCGCCCTGGAAGACGTGGTGCCCTGATCAAGCGCCAGAACATAACGCTGGGTCACACCCTACACCCCCATGCCTTTCTACCACATCAGGCCTGACCCGCTCCGGCGGGCATCTGCCAGAGCGCTTTCTCACTGGTGGAGACGGCCACGGCGCCAGCCTGGATGGCCGCCCGGAAGTGTGCTTCCGTCCGGCAAAGCCCGCCGGCAATCACCGGGCAGTTCACCAACCGAACCACCTGCTCGATGATCTCCGGGGCGATGCCCGGCATCACTTCGAGGAAGTGCGGTTTTGCATCTTTGGCCAGTTGAAGTCCAGTGTGCAGGGACTGGGAATCCAGCACAAACATCCGCTGCACCACCGCCAGACCAAAGGCCCTGGCCTGGTTGATCAGCGGCGCCCGGGTCGTGATAATGCCCGTAGGCTTCACGTTCTCGGCCAGCCACCGCAGCCCGTGCACGTCCTTGCCCAGCCCCTCGATCAGATCGAAATGAACGAAAACCTGCTTGCCCCGCCCCCGCGCATAAGCCACGGTTTCGCCGATGTTGCTCAGGTTCCCGGACAACAGGAAGATTGTCGACTGCGATCCGGCCAGGGCACCGGGCAAGCTCTTCAGGTCCCGCAGTGCAGGGATCACCGGTGACACCTGCCATTCCCGGCGCTGTTCCACCATGTATTGACGCCTCCAAACAAATACCCGCTCCGCACAAGTCGAATACAGCACACCGCAGTGCGCCGAAGCAAGACTTGCGCGAAGCGGGCCTGTCTCCAGTTCTCGGACCCCATTCGCCAGCGATGTAATTAATTGAAGTATAGACCATATCGGCAGCAGGGGCAAGGGCTCAACCCAACTTCGCTTTGGTGCAACCCAGCCGGTGCAGTTCGGCCAGCCAGGCCTGCTTCTGCCCCTCGTCCACCGTCTTGAGCCCCGCCAGCGGCGCCGTCTGCCCGACCCGCTCCGCCTTGTGATTGCCCATATCGTGGTAGGCCATCACATCGACTCCGACCAGGTTCGAGTACCGGGCCGACAGGGCCGCGATGGCCGCCAGATGCTCGGGGGTGTCGTTCACCCCGGGAATCAGCGGGCAGCGCAAAATGATGGCGGCGCCCTCCCGATACAGGTAGTCCAGGTTGGCCAGGATTAGCTCGTTCTCGACCTTCGTCAGAGCCTTGTGCTGTTCCGCCCCGGTGGCCTTGTAATCGTACAAGTACAGGTCCACATAGGGCAGGATGGCCGCGTAACGCTCCTGAAGCGCATGACCCGAGGTGTCCAGGCAAACATGGATTCCCTGTGCCTTCGCCTTTTGGGCCAGCGCCAGACAGAAGTCGAACTGCTGCATCGGCTCGCCGCCGGAGATGGTCAACCCACCCCCGGAGCGGGCGTAGTAAGCCATGTCCCGTTCCACTTCCGCCAGCACATCGGCCACGGTGCGGGGCTCTCCCACCACCTTCACCGCGTCGTACGGGCAGAGGTCAAAGGCCTCGGGCCGAATCAGGGTGCGGTCGTGGCGGATCTCGGTCCCCTCAAGCGTCACGCCCTGCAGGCACGTATGCCCTTCGGCGAGGCACTGGCTGCACTTCTTGTAGTCGAAGGAGTACTGCGGCTTCGCCAGCTGCGATTCCGGGTTATGGCACCAGATACACCGCAGCGGACATCCCTTCAGGAAGACGGTGGTGCGAATCCCCGGTCCATCGTGGAGGGCGAAGCGCTGGATGTCGAACACAATGCCGTCTGCCATAGCCGTTTAGTAGAGCGTGCGGCTGAGGACTTCCATCTGCACATCCCGGTCCATGCGGACAAACCGGGCCGTGAAGCCGCCCACCCGTACGAACAGGTTGTAGTACTTCTCCGGTTCCTTCAGGGCGTTTTCCAGATCGCCCCGGCTCACCACGGTGATCATGGCCTGGGAACCGCCGATCGCCCAGTAAGTGTCCAGCAGCGCTTCCAACTCGGGGCGACGGGTGGTGAAGAGTTCCCGGCTGAACTTCATGTTCTGCACGGCGCCGGCATGCAGCGCCGGATCCAGCTTCACCAGCGAGTTGAGCATAGCCGTGACCCCCTTCTGATCACTGCCGCCCGAGGGGTTATTGGCGTTGGCCATCGGCTCGGTGTCCTTGCGCCCGTCGGCCGAGGCGGCGGTGAACTTACCCAGTACCGTGTTGGCCGAGTTATTGATGATCACGGCCAGATAGTAGTCCAGGTTGGTCCGTTCCCGTTGCGCCCGGATCGTGTTGCAGACGTGCTCATGCACCGCTACTGCCATGGCGTCAGCTACGGGGTCGTCGTTGCCGTACTTCGGGGCACTCTTCAGCCACTTGCGCTCCCGCTCGCAACCGGCAAAGTTGTCGTCCAGCATCTGGATCACCTGCGGCATCGTCAGCTTCTGCTGTTCGTAGACCAACTGCCGAATGGCGGTCAGGCTGTCGGCGGTGTTGGTGTTGCCATAGGACTCCAGAGTGCCACCCACATAGCGGGTGCCATCGATCAGACCCTTGCCACGGGCAATGCAGTCATCATACAGCATGCTGGTCATCAGGAAGGGCGCCGACTCGGCGATCACCTGATGCTCCAGGTCGTGGAAGTCGGCCGCCAG
The DNA here is from genome assembly GCA_050262655.1 of Mycobacterium leprae. Lineage (GTDB taxonomy): Bacteria > Bacillota > Sulfobacillia > Symbiobacteriales > Symbiobacteriaceae > DASXVX01. The sequence goes on from JBLNEM010000508.1 coordinate 3,135, forward strand.
CCGGATGAAGAACGCCACCTGCTGCTTATAGGCGCCAAACAGCTCGTCGAAGGTTTCGAACCGGTCCGGCCCGCCCAGATCCAGGCCGATCACCTGACCCGTACGGCCATCCCGTCCGTTGCGGAGCGTAACCTCCAGCGCCTTCAGCAGGTTGATCACGACGTTGGGCGAGCCATAGCTCCGATGATCGAGCACATACTCACCGCAGCTGTACGGCATATAGTGCTCCGCCTCAGCCTCGGAGACGTCAAAGGATTTCGCCACCGCCGGCACATTCACGTCATCGTTGTAGATGATCGGATAGGTCCGCCCCTCGCCGATCACGGTGAGGGCCTTCTCCATGAGGGCCGGATTCATGCCCTTGTGCCAGCGAAGGGTGAGCTGGGGCTCGGTCTCCAGAACGGTGCGGGTTGCCTCCATGGCCAGGAGGGCGAAGCGGTCCGCGTTCTCGGGATTCCGCCGGCCCTTGCCGCCCACAATCACCCGGCCGTCGAAAATCAGCTTCCGGCAGCGAATCAGCCGCCAGAGCGACTGGACCAGGGCCAGGGCTTCGGCCTCGGTGATCCGACCCGATTCCACGTCCGCCACGTAGAAGTCGCCCAGATAGACATCCATGCGGCCGAAGTTCCGGTGACCGGTCATCACCACGTAGATCCAGGCCAACTGCGCGGCCTCCCGCATGGTCTCGGGCTTCGCGTGGCTGATTCGCCGGAGGGCGGCCGCCGTCGCCTTCAACTCGGCCCGCCGCTCCTCGCCGGCCACCGCCGCCTGTCCCTCCGCCTGATCGGCGTACCAGAGGCAGACTTCGCCCACCAGATCCAGGGACATCAGCATAGCATCGTAGAGCATCACCGCATCCGCGTCGAGGCAGGCGGACATCCGCTCCCGAATCTCATTCTGCAGGCCGGGCAGACCCAACTGCACCAACTTGTCGAAGTCCAGGTAGCCACCCAGCATCCGGTAGATGTGGTAGACCACCGAGGGATACTGGTCCCAGCCGCCGGCGGGCAGCCACCGCTGCATCTGGGGCGTGAAGCGGGCCTGTACCTTGCGCTCGGTCGCCTCCTGGCGCCAGAAATCGAGCATGTCTGCCACCTGAGCCCGCTCAACGCCTGTCAGAGAGCCGTCCTGCAGGGCCCGCTCGAGGTTGCCGAACATGCAGTAATAGGCCATGCCGCCGTCCTGGGGGGAGAAGCCGACCGAGGCGTAATCGATGCGGCCGGCGAATAGATCGTCTGCTTCCATGGGCCGTAGGATGGCCGGAAACTGCGCCCGCAGGCACATGGCCTCCCGAATGGCCGGATGTTCATGCTGGTAGCGCCGGTAGGTTTCGGTGAACCGAAGTTCAGTGGCGAATTTCGTCATGGTTGATCCCTCCGGAGGGTGTTCTACAATACATATAGAACCGGATAGGCATATACGTCTTGTTGTGAGATGATATAGTCATTGTGGTAGGTTGATGAGGAGGGCGCCTGATGCAGCTGCTGACCGGCCAACGGATTCTGGACCCAGAGACTCAGGCCCACATTGCCTGCCATCGCTCCATCAAGCTGATGCGAGAGCCCCACTTCCACGACTTCTATGAGTTCTTCCTGGTCAACCAGGGCGAGCTTTACCATATGATCAACGGCCAGCGTGCGCTGCTGGCTGCCGGTTCGCTCATGTTGATCCGTCCCCATGACCGGCACTATTACGAACAGCACGGCGAGGCCGGCTGCGAGCTGATCAACCTGGCGTTCGCCACCGAGACCTTCGACGACCTGCTGCAATACCTGGGCCAGGGGCCGCTGTCGGCGGGTCTGTTGGCCGACCCCATTCCCCCCTGTCATCCGCTGTCGCCGGACGAGCTGGTGACGGTCGCGGAACGGCTGAAGGGCCTCACCCGCTCGGTGACCGACAAGGGCCGGCTGCGGGCTGAGATCCGGGCGGTGCTGGCCGACCTGTTCGTGCGCTACTTCATGCCCCGCCGGGCGACGCCACAGACCGACTCCCCCGCCTGGCTGACCGGCCTCATGCGGGAGATGCGGAAGCAGGAGAACTTCACCCTGGGCCTGCCCCGGCTGCATGAACTGGCGCCGGTCTCGCCGGAGCATCTCTGCCGCAGCATGAAGAAGCACCTGGGCCAGACCCCCACCGATTGGCTGAACGACCTGAAGCTCCACTATGCCGCCGACCTGCTGGCCCACAGCGACGAAGAGATCGTGGCCGTGGCGCTGCAGGCCGGTTTCAGCAACCTGTCTCATTTCTACCACCTGTTTGGCCAGCGATTTGGCGCCAGTCCCGGCGAATTTCGCAAGGGAAGGCGGATGTAGTGGCTCGATCTTGCTTGATGTCGCTTGATCTTGCCTGAGCTCGCCTTATCTCGCTTTGAAGTGCACTGAAGTGCATTGAACTGCATTGAAGTGCATTGAAGTCCTTTGAACGTCGTTTCGTGAGACTGAACCGCTTCGCCACAGGAATCGATGAGGCTCAGAAGCCGTTTCGCTTCTGAGCCTCATTCGCGTACACTCGAGCCCTATTCGGCACGCCCCCGTCAGGCGAGGGGGCTCTCGTTCTTACTAGGCACGTTTGAACTGACCAACCAACTCCTGCAGGCCGCTAGCCGCCCGGGAGAGTGTGTCGGCCGTCGCCGACATCTCCTCCAGGGAGGCACTGAGTTCCTGGGCTGAAGCAGCGCCTTCCTCGGCACCAGCCGCGTTGCTCTGGCTCACCGTGGCAATGCGGCCCACGGCCCCGACGACATACTCGCTACTGCCGGCCATCTGTACGGTCAGGTCCGTGATCTGCTGGGCCTCGCGGGCCACGCCGGTCAAGGCCGCACCCGCTTCCCGGCCAGCCTTGCTTAGCTCGTGGACAACGGCGCGCAGGCTTTCCACATTCTGTTCAGCCTCGGCTGCTTCCGCGGCGATCTCGTTGAGGAAACGGCCTGCTTCCGCAGCTAACTGACCACCGCGGTTCGCCTCGCTGTTGGAGGAATGAACAGACTCCACCGTGGTGCCAATCGCGGCCGCAAGCTGCTTGATGATCTGTGCGATCTCCCCTGCGGAGTGGCGGGACTTCTCAGCCAGCCCACGCACCTCTTCAGCCACGACGGCAAACCCTCTGCCGTTCTCCCCGGCGCGCGCCGCTTCGATCGCCGCGTTCAAGGCCAACAGGTTGGTCTGGTCGGCGATGCCCGTAATGACCTCCACGATGGCACCGATCTGGCGCGAACCCTCATCCAGGAGACCGACACTTTGCAGCGTACCGGCCATCACCGAGTTGAGTGCCTCCATACTCTGGACGACGGCCTGCACCGCTTCATGGCCTTCGCCTGCTGAACGGGCATTGGCCTTCAGGGTCGTGCTCAACGCTGCAGCATGGGCAACGGCTTGATCGACGTCCTGATCCAACGTCATGAAGAGCTGATGTGCCTGGGCGACAGTGGCGGCCTGCTGCTCGGCTTTGGCGCCTACCTCGCCGACCGCAGCGACCAGGTTGCTGATGGACTCCTGTGCCGCCATGACTTCTTCGCTCTGCAGCTGCGCTCCCATGGCCATTTCGGAAACCATCGATGCCATCTGGTTTGTGGTCTCGGCCTGCTGTTGCACGGCTCCGGCCAGTTGGCTGGTGCCCGAGGTTACTTCCAGGGCTGTATCGGCCACATGGCCAATCAAGGCCTGGAGCTTGTCCATGAAGGCATTAAACCAGTGGGCCAGTTCACCGACTTCGTCCCTCGCCGTAACCGCCAGCCGACTGGTCAAGTCACCCTCTCCGCGGGCGATCTCTTCCAACTGACGGCGCACCTTTAGAATCGGTCGGATGATCGTACCGCTCAGAGCGATGATCGCCACCGCCATGAGAAGCAGGGTGACCAGGCTAACCCCCACTGCCCACTGGATCATCTTCACGACCGGCGCCTCAATCTCGGCAGCCGACATGGTACCGGCCAGTGCCCAATGGGTGAGACCGACCGGGCGATAGAAGATGTACTGGCGGACTCCATTCTCGGTGTAAGTCTGATCGCCGGACGCACCGCTAATCATCTGTTTGGCGATGCTCCCCATTGCCCCGGTCTGCTCCGTCATCTTGGTAGCCAGGAGCTTCTGATCCGGATGGGCCAGAACCACGCCGTCGCTGTCCAACAGAATGGCGTGACCGCTCTCGCCGAACTTCAGGCCGGACACATACTTCGTGAGATCGCCCAGCATCACATCGGCGCCGACGACGCCTACCAGCTTGCCGTTCGCATCCAGGACCGGGGCGGAGATGGTGGTCACCCACTGCCCCGAGGTCTCATCCTTGTAGACCGGCGAGAAGCTGACCTTTCCGTTGCTCTTGGCTACTTGATACCACGGCCTGGTCCGGGCATCGAACTCCTTGGGGAGTGCATAGGGCTTGATGCTGCCGTTGTCTCGGATGAGAATAACGGTTTCGCCGTTCTGTTCCAAGGACGCATAGAGGCCTGAGATGGAACTCTGGCCCTGAAGCAGGGTGTGGATTTCCGCCTCCATGGCAGGCCGGTCGAAGGCTCGAACCGCCGGGCTGGTGGCGAAGGTATCCACCATGATCGCCAGCCCAGACAAGAGCCCTTCGATTTTGTTGGCGGCCCCCTCCACCTTGTTGTCGGTAGATGTGGTCACGCTACTGAGCAGGGCTTGACGACTCTGGAGCGCGGTCACGATGCTGACCGCCGCCAGTCCGGCGGTTGCCAGTACCAATACGAGGGCAACTAGTTTTGTCCTAAGACTCCTCTTCCTGAGCAAGTAACCTCCGCCTTTCTACGATGACTGAAGTATGATGGCGTTCGGGGCCCCGTGATGATGGGTACCCCGTTGGGTATTATAGGGGTTGGTTCCCTGAATGGCAATCTATTGTCAGGTGTGGATAACCATGGAATGCCGATTGTGTCACAAAGGCTCCTCCGCACAGGCGAAGGAGCCTTTTCCAATGCGATTTGCTTCCGTCCGGCTTGGCATTCAGGCGCTGGCCTATGCCACGACACCAACCGCTGCCAACTCCCCCGTCGCCGGGTCGGCAATCTCCACCGAGGCGAACCCTGCCTCGGCCAACTCCGCCGCCAACTCCTCCGGCCGCAAGACCTGGATCTTCAGGTGATGCGCCGACACCTGCCCGTTCACCGTGAGCCGCTCGTGGATCTGAACCAACTGCCGATCGGCATCCCGTTCCATATAGGAACTCTTCTCCACCTCAATGCCGGGCGGGGCGGGCCGAAACGGCCTGAAAGAGCGCGGTTCGGCGCAGCCGCTGGCGACAAAGGGGAGAAACAGACCCGCCAGCACCAGGCGCCCACCCGGGCGGAGCGATCGCCGGATCGCCCGCAGAGCGCTTACCCGCAGGCCCCGATCGGTTAACAGGTTCCAACTGCCGTTGCCGATGTAGGCCAAGTCGAAGGCGCTGTCCGGCAAAGCAACCTGGCAGATATCGCCGCAGATCAGAATCACCCGCTCCGCCGCCTCTTTCGCCAGATTGCGGCGCTTTTCCTCGGCCACACACAGCATGGGCGCTGAGAGATCGACTCCCGTCACCTCATAGCCCCGCTCGGCCAGCAGGCAAGCGACTTCGGCGGTGCCGCACATGGGTTCCAGCAAACGAGCAGGGGCAGGGCCAGCCAGATGGGCCCAGCGTTCCACTTCGGGAGTTCGGTCACCGAAGTACAGATCGTAAATGGCAGCGGTTTCGCTTTCGTACGACATGGGTAGAACCCTCAGTCCAGCTTGGCATTCAGGAAGTAGGTGCCCGGCAGCGGCCGGAAGCCCATCTTGCGGTTGATCGCCAGCATCGGCGCGTTGCGCTCGTCGTTGTCGGTCTTCAGGTAGACGGCGCCCAGCTTGCGAGCCACCTGCAACCCCAGCACCTTGAGTGCGAGCGCAATCCCCCGCCCGCGATACTCTTGGAGCACGCCGGTCATGTTGTGGTAGAGATAGGGCGTGTCGCCGTCCTTCCGCAGGGACATGGCCGCCATGCCCACCATCCGGTCGCCGTCCATCGCATAGAGGCAGGCTTCCGGACGGAACCAGTCGGCGCCGGAGACGAAGTTGTACCAGTCCTCGAAGGGCAT
>JBLNEM010000509.1:0-65378 GCA_050262655.1 Mycobacterium leprae
GCGACGGCGGTGCTGGCGGGACTTGAGGTCTATGTGCCGGTCGGCGGTTTGATCGATGTGCCCAAGGAGATTGAGCGTCTGACCAAGGAAGCGACCGCAACTGAGGCGGACCTGACCAAGCTGCAGGGCAAACTGGCTAACGAGGGCTTCCTGGCAAAGGCCAAGCCTGAGGTCATTGAGAAGACCAAAGAAGAGGCTGCCGCCTTGGCGGAGAAGTTGACCTCCGTGAATGGACGGCTGGCGATGCTGAAGCAACTCTTGTAGGCAACCAGGGGCCCTCCTGAAGCCACCGAAAGGTGGCTTCAGGTAGGGCCCCAATGTCTGAAACGGGGGCGGGGGTCGGGCGATGACTTATGATGAGGCGTTGGCGTACCTGTTTAGCTTACAGCGGTTTGGCATCAAGCCCGGGCTGGAACGAACCAGGGAACTGCTACGACGGGTAGGTGAACCAGAGCGGCGATGCGGTCGGATCATCCATATCACCGGTACCAGCGGCAAGGGGTCTGTGGCTGCCATGACAGAGTCGGCACTGCGGGCTGCCGGCTTCCGGGTGGGGCTTTATACCTCACCTTCGTTGGAGCGGTTTACGGACCGCATTCAAGTGGACCGCCGGGATATCCCTGAAGCCATGTTTGCCGAACTGCTGGCGACGGTCAAACCCCATGTGGAAGCGATGGTGGCGGAGGGCCTTGAGCAGGTCACTGAGTTCGAAGTGATCACTGTGGTGGCCCTACTCTATTTCGCCCAGGCACAGCTCGATTGGCTGGTCCTGGAGGTAGGCATGGGTGGCCGTTTTGATGCCACCAACGTCATCACCAGTCCCGCCGTTACTTGCATCACCAACATCGGGCTGGACCACACCCAGTGGCTGGGGTCGACCCATGAGCAGATCGCCTACGACAAGGCGGGGATCATCAAGCCCGGTGTCCCCTGTGTGACCGGCACGCAGCATCAGGGGGCGCTGGAAGTCATTCGCGAGATAGCCGTCGCGAATGACGCACCGCTCTTGGAGGTATCCGCCGCGGACTACCGCGTGATTGGGTTCGGTCCGGAGGGGCAGAGTGTGGAGCTTCTTGGCGCACGGGGCTGGTATTCCAACGTGCATTTGGCGCTGTTGGGGCGCCATCAGGCCAACAACGCCGCCGTTGCACTGCGGGTGCTGGAATTGGCTGGCCTGAATGAACAGGCCATACGGGACGGATTCCAACGGGTCATCTGGCCGGGGCGCTTCGAACTCATGCAACTGCCCGAGGGCCCCCTTGTGGTGATAGACGCCGCACATAATCCGGCCAAATGCGCAGCACTGACCGAAAGCGTCTCGGCATACTTCCCTGGGCGCCCGGTCAGCCTGGTGTTAGGCGTTTTGGCTGACAAGGAAGTCTCGGAGATGATCAGGCCGCTGTTAGCCCTGGCCCAGGATGTCTGGGCAACCACCCCAGAGAGTCCGCGGCAGTTGCCCGCGGCCGGTCTGGCCGAGCTATGCCGTCAGGCTGGGAAGCAGGTGGGGGTGCAACCTGAGATTGCGGCAGCGGTGGAGTCCGCGGTTTCTGCAACCCGGCCGGGCGGGGTCGTCCTGGTCACTGGCTCGTTCTACACGGTTGGTCCCGCACGGCGTTACCTCCGTGCGCGCACAAGGGGTGCATAAGAGGGGTCCTGTCCGCATAGGGTTGGTTGGGAAATAGACCCGCCAGGACAAAGCCGTGTCTGCCCGGAACCATGGCCGGGCAACAGACGAGTCCCGCCGGCGGGGGAAACCACCCAAGCGGGAGGGTATCGTATGCAACGGTTTGGCCGTTCGGCGCAACTGAAGAAGGATGGGTGGGGCGGCAGCTTTATCCTGGTCGCCATCCTCGTCCTGGCCGGTGCCTACTACATCGGCAACTGGTTCAGTGGGAACATCAACGGTAACAAGACAGCCAGCGATTCGCCCATTGGCATCGCTGACGGCGGCGCCGGGGGTAGCGCCGCGATGGCGGAACCCCATTCGTTCCAACTTTATTTCGTACAAGCAGGCGCGTTCCGGTCCGAGTCCAGCGCCCGGAAATTGGCGAGCACGCTCACCGAACAGAACTACCCAGCGATGGTGACCGGCAAGGATCAGGCAGGCTATAACCACGTCTATGCTGGTGTCTACACCAGTGCGGAAACTGCCACCAACGTCCGGACGAAGCTTGTAGCTGACGGCCTGACCGAAGGGGCATTCACTTATACCGTGCCGGTCAACTTCACCGAGGAGACGGTGGCGGCAACCTCAGCAGCGAACAAGGGAGACGACTCCCGGAGCGCTCTGCAAGCCCTTAACCAGTACCTGTACGAGGGAGCGGTCTGGCTGGAAAGCAGAGCGACCAATGGCACGGCCACCCCCACCGAGATCACAACCTTGGGCCAGAAGCTAGGCGGGCTGGCCGCCAAGATGAGTGGATCGACCGACCAAAAGGCCAGTAAGCTAGCCAAGATGGTCGGCGATGCCAGCGTAAACGCCAAGGACATGGAGACTGCAGCCAGCGCCGGGCTAAGCGGGTCCGAATTCCAGAAGGCAACCAGCGGCTACCTGAGCCTCCTGAAAGCCTATCGGGATCTGCAGGCCGGCCAGTAAGGAACCTGGAGCGGAGCCGTTTCATGGTGGCGGACTCCAGTCGGCAATGGGCAAAAAAGGCGTCCGATCACTGATCGGGCGCCTTTTCAGCACTAACTCAGTCTTCATTTGGACCCAACTCACTACGCAGGAGGGCACAGCTTTGAGGGGAGACCCGGGTATTCTCTACCTGGGTAGCCCAGTGCTTCGCTCCCTCCGAGCCAAAACAAGCGACGAATTGGTTTGCTGTCCCTTCTGACTGGGAAAGGCCCAGACTGGCCATAAGCAGGTGGGCCGCTTCGTGGGCGGCCACCTTTCGCAGCTGCTCCTCGTTGTAATAGTGGTTCCACAGAACAATCACATACTGTTGTGCGGATGGCAGGATCACCGTGTTGCCGGCGGAGTTCCAGCGATCAAGGGCCACAATCTCATAGGGGGGTAGCTCAAAGCCTTTGGCTTCGATGCCGGCGATTTCGTCGTTGGCGACGCTGATGACACTTGTTTCTGCCCGGGCCAGAGGAACACATACCAGAAGGGTGGTCATCGCCACCAACACAAACCAGCGGTAACGGGACATCCTGTGAGCCCCCTTCGCAACAGGTGGCGGCCATCTTCATCCAATATCTACCAATTAGGACGAATTAGAGGGCTTTCTTGTTCGGCTGATTACCATTATTCGGCAAAATATGGGAGTAGAGACCTACGAACTGCGACTTCTGTCCAGGAGTCTGCAAGTCTTGAGTCACTCTCCGTGCAAACTAGAGGCGGGAGCAATACCAGCCAAGAAGGTTCCCTCGGATGGCATAGATTGCCAATTGCTGTGTTCTCTGTTATGCTGGATTCACTAGTGGATATCAAAGGATTTTAGCGCTCCAGCCCCGAAACCATCAGCATTCCATTGCCGTCATACCCTAGGGATACGGCTGATTAGGAGGCTTCGTCTGTGAGTCGTGGCTGGCTCGCTTTTATGTGGGCGGTAATAGGTGCTGTAGTAGGGCAGCTTCTAGGCGTAGCACTAGCACACCAGGTACCATTGCTCAATCAGTCACTGCAACTCGGTTTTCCGCCTACCCCTCTAAACCTGAGTTTCATTGTTCTTACGCTGGGCCTTCAGCTACGGCTATCCATTGCCGGCGCGGCTGGACTGGTGTTAGCCCTCTGGCTTGCATTGCGCAACGCCTGAACTGGGAGTGAAGTCATCCTGGACATCATCCTTGCATCTGCCTCGCCCAGACGGCAGGAACTTTTACAGCAGCTAGGGATCGCCTTCCAGGTGGTTCCCAGCAACTTTGATGAAAGTGCCGCAAATCCGATGGCACCCGGGGCTCTGGTCGAGCACCTCGCGTTGATGAAAGCGCGGGACGTGGCCAGGCAGTATCCTGGGGCGCTGGTGTTAGGAGCCGATACCATTGTGGTGGCAGAGGGAAAGGTATTGGGGAAGCCCAGGAACCGGGACCATGCCATTGCCATGTTGGAAGCCCTTGCTGATCGCACGCATGAGGTTATGACAGGCGTGGCCCTGCTGCACGCGGGCCAGGAGCTTGTATCCCACGAGGTCACGGCCGTACGCTTCGGTCCCATGACCGCAGCCCAGATCGAGCGGTACGTCGATTCCGGCGAACCGATGGACAAAGCTGGCGCCTACGCCATTCAAGGGCGGGCTGCCGGCGTGATTCAGGGGATTAACGGCGACTACTCGAACGTTGTCGGGCTTCCCATCTACCGCACCGTGCAGATGCTTTCTCGCTTTGGCATTGAAGTTTTGTAGGGAGGCCCTGAAGAAAGGGGCAAACCTGTATGTCAGTGCCGATGAGAGCGATTCCCCCGGATGAGCGCCCCCGGGAGCGGTTGGTCCGCCTCGGCGTGGAGCAGCTGTCCGATGCTGAGTTGTTGGCGGTCCTCATGGGAACCGGCATCAGGGGCGCTTCGGTCATGGACCTGGCGCAACGGTTGCTGGCTCACTGTGAAAAGCAGCAGCCAGGGTATGGTCTCCAGTACCTTCTGGAGTTACGTGGGGAAGAACTGAAGCGGGTCATCCCCGGCATTGGGCCAGTAAAGCTTGGACAAGTGCTGGCGGGTCTGCAATTGGGCCTGCGAGCAGGCCGCAAATCGCTTTTGCGCCATGAACTCAGCAATCCCCGTGCAGTGTATGACTACTTGGCGCCACAACTGACCCACGCATCGCAGGAACAGTTTATGGTAATCTTGTTAAACGCAAAGAATCGTGTGATTGACGTCGAAAAGATTTCCGTAGGAACTTTAACCGCCTCCTTGGTTCACCCGAGAGAGGTTTTCCGACCAGCAATTCGCCGCAGTGCTCACGCTGTCGTTTTGGCCCATAACCACCCCAGCGGTGATCCCACCCCGAGTCGTGAGGATCGTGCGTTGACGCAACGCTTGATTCGTGCCGGCAAGGAACTGGGGATTGAGGTGCTCGATCACGTCGTGGTCGGGGACGGCAAGTACATCAGCTTTCGTGAGCGTGGGCTTGCGGATTGGTCTTAGAACTGTCGCTGCCTGAAGAAAGGGGAACTGCACCATGTCATTCATGTTTGCGCGCGATATGGGGATCGACCTGGGAACGGCCAACACTCTGGTGTACGTGAAGGGCCGCGGCATTGTTATTCAGGAGCCGTCCGTTGTGGCGGTCGACCGTGACAAGAAGGAACCGCTGGCCGTCGGGGTTGAGGCCAAGCAGATGCTGGGACGGACGCCTGGAAATATCATTGCGATTCGTCCGCTGAAAGACGGAGTCATTGCTGACTTCGACATCACGCAGACGATGCTCAAGTACTTCATCCAGAAGGCCTATCCTCGGCGCGCCCCCTTCCGGCCGCGCGTGGTCATCGGCATTCCTTCCGGCGTCACCGGCGTGGAACGGCGCGCTGTGCAGGATGCTGCCCAGCAGGCCGGAGCACGTGAGGCGTTCACCATTGAGGAGCCGATGGCGGCTGCGATCGGCGCCGGGCTTCCTGTGGATGAGCCCACTGGCAGCATGGTGGTCGACATCGGCGGCGGTACCACGGAGGTCGCGATCATCTCGCTTGGCGGCCTGGTTACGGCGAAGTCGATTCGTGTGGCGGGCGACGAACTGGACGAAGCGATCGTGCAGTACGTGAAGCGCACTTACAATATGTTGATCGGTGAGCGCACCGGCGAAGAGGTCAAGATGGCCATTGGATCGGCCTATGCGGCGGGTCCAGAGGAGTCGATGGAGATTCGTGGTCGCGATCTCGTAACCGGTCTGCCTAGGACGCTGCGGGTTACTTCAGAAGAGATCCGGAAGGCGATTCAGGAGCCTGTTCAGGCCATTCTTGAGGCCATCAAGGTGACCTTGGAGAACACGCCTCCCGAGTTGGCGGCGGACATCATGGACCGCGGCATTGTGATGACGGGCGGCGGGGCGCTCCTGAAGGGGTTGGATGTGCTTATTTCCAAGGAGACCGGCATGCCGGTTCATGTGGCGGATGAGCCGCTCCTTTGCGTAGTCAAGGGAACCGGTAAAACCCTGGACAACATTGACATTCTGAGGCGGGTGGCGCGCCAGTCCTAGCACGCCGTCATTGCAGGGAAGGCGTGGTGCGATCACCGATGAGAAATAATAAGCAGTTACGGCGTCTCGGGGCGGCTCTTGTTGTCCTGGTGTTGATCTTCGGCTTTATGTCTGCCACGGCCCGGGACCGCTCAGAGGTGACCGTAGTAGAGAAGGCAATTTCCACCCTTCTCTACCCACTTCAGGTGGCAACTGATTGGGTGGCCGAGCGCTTTCGGGGCGTAGGCCAGTCTGTGCAGGAGTTAACCCACCTGCGTGAGGAGAACGCCCAGCTTCGCTCACAAGTGCAGCAAGCTTCGCAACTGGCGGCGCGCAATCAACTGCTGGAGCAGGAGAACCAAACACTGCGTAGCGAGCTACAGCTGAAGGCGGAATCCAAATACCCGCTGGTTGCGGCCACAGTCATTAGCCGTTCGCCCGACGCCTGGTACCGTACGGTCACTATCAACCGGGGCAGCCGGGAAGGCGTCAAGCCAAACATGGCGGTCGTCAACTGGCAGGGACTCGTTGGCAAGGTACTACAGACTACGCCGTTTACTTCCACTGTGCAGTTGGCGACTGACGCCGGTTTTGGCCAGACCGGTTTCGGTGTGGGGGCAAAGCTCCCCACTGGCGAGCTCGGCATCATCGAAACCGTACAGGGTGGCTATCTGCGCATGCACTTCTTCTCCAACTTCCCCTCGGTGCAACTGGGTCAGCCCATCTTTACCTCGGGGGCGGGGTTGCTCCCGGGGGATCTGCTGATTGGGTATGCCGAAAGCTTTAACACTAGTGGCTCCTCCTTCGATAAATACGTGAACATCCGTCCGTCCGTCGACTTCCACAAGCTTGATGTGGTACAAGTGGTGCTCACCACCACAGACGGGGGGGCGAAAGGCCAGTGAGATACTGGGTTTTAGCCGGTATGGTGGTCATCGCCTTCCTGCTTCAGTCAGTAGTGTCAGCTTACCTGGCGCTGTGGGGTGTTACTCCCGACTTCCTGCTTGTACTGACGGTGACTTACGGTCTGCTGTTTGGCTGGCGGGTAGGGCTTGGGGCGGGTGCTCTTGGTGGATTATTGACGGACCTGACCTCTGGTCGGCTGATCGGTCTCCATGTTTTGGCATTATCCCTGGTCGGCCTGTTGGCCGGACTGGTGGAGGAGCGGGTGTTCAAGGATAATCGGTTACTCCCGCCGGTTGCCGGGTTCATAGGCGCCATCGTAGGCCAGACGGTCGTGCTCCTGTGCTTGGTCATGTTCGGTTGGCAGGTCCCCTTTGCCGGTACATTCCGGTACTCCATTCTGCCGGCTGCCGTCTACGACATGTTCCTGGCCTCGCTGATCTATGGCAGAATATATAAGTACTATCTATACCTAAGACCAGATCCCCGGGGTACCATTGTCATACGCAAACACTAAAGTGACGGGCCGTTGGCCCGTCCTTGCTTGTTCACTGGCGGTGTCCCCACTGCCAGGATCCACAGCAGATTGCCATTGCAATTTCCATTGGTGGCCTACCCGGAACCCCAAACCTTGGCATCATTTGTATACCCACCAACTATCCCAATGGGATGCAAGCCCTCTGACAGAAGTGTCGCGGGGTTGGTAATGAGAGGAAGCACGAACGGGAGAACTGGTTTTCGGCGACATTTTTGTGTAAAACGAGCAGGAGTTACGCGGCTGTGGGAGAATTTAACTCAGAGGAGAACCATACCTCGGAGTAACCAATCTGGTTACAGGGTAGTGAGCAACCCATGCGTCAAGACATTGTTATTCGTGGTACCACCAAGTCTGGTCTGTCGATCGTATTGCCAGACGACATGGAATTGGATGCAGCCCTTGGACGCCTACAGGAAAAGCTGACGCAGGGTGGTCGGTTTTTTCAGGGAGCTGAGGTGACTGTCCTGGTGGGTCGTAGGAATCTGGCTGAGAAGGATCGGAAGGCCATCGGTCAAGTTCTACAGGAAGCACAAATGGTGCTTCGCCGTGTAGGCCCCGGTGGCGACCCAGTGGCGGAGGGGCAGGCGGTTGTCAGGGCACAGGACCCCGGTCATTCCAGTGGTGGGGCTGCTACTAGCCCACAACCTGGAACGGGGAAAACCCTGGTGGTGAACCGTACGCTTCGTTCGGGACAACTAATTCGCCATGAGGGCGATGTTGTTGTGCTGGGCGATGTAAACCCCGGTGCCGAGATCGTTGCGAGTGGTAATATCGTAGTTATGGGCGCACTAAGGGGCGTTGCCCACGCCGGCTGTACAGGAAATGTGGAAGCCATCGTGGCGGCGGCCAAGCTGCGTCCCACCCAGTTACGTATAGCGCAGGTCATTGGGCGCTCGCCCGATGAACAGGAAGAGTTACAAGCCGTTCCTGAGGTTGCACGGGTACGGGATGGGATCATTGTGGTGGAGACGCCGACGGAACCCAAACGGTAGGTATGGGCGCCTGAAGCGACGGGTGCGAAGGAGGAACGTGAATGGGACAGATCATCGTTGTTACCTCTGGGAAAGGCGGGGTCGGCAAGACTACGACCGTTGCTAACCTGGGCACCGCACTGGCCCAGTTGGGTAACAAGGTTGTCTTGTTGGACGCAGACATTGGTCTGCGGAATTTGGACGTTGTCATGGGTCTGGAGAATCGCATCGTCTTTGACCTGGTTGATGTTATTGAAGGCCACGCCCGCCTGAAGCAGGCGTTGATCAAAGACAAGCGTATGGAATCGCTCTATCTGCTGGCCGCAGCACAGACTCGGGAGAAGAAAGACGTCACTCCGGCTCAGATGAAAGAGCTGACCGAGCAGCTCGCCCGAGAGTTTGACTTTGTGGTGCTGGACTGCCCGGCAGGCATTGAGGATGGCTTCAAGAATGCCATCGCCGGTGCGCAGAAGGCCATTATTGTCTGTAACCCAGAGGTTTCCTCTGTGCGGGATGCCGACCGGGTTATTGGTTTGTGGGACGCTCAGGCTGATGCCAAGAGTCCTGCCATGTTGATCGTCAACCGGGTCCGGCCGAAGATGGTGGCCCAGGGTGACATGCTCGAGATCGACGACATGCTGGAGATGTTGGCGGTGGATCTGCTCGGCATTGTGCCGGAAGATGAGCATATCATCGTCTCCACCAACCGGGGTGAACCGGCGGTCTATCACCGGGAGAGCCGTGCTGGTCAGGCATACCTGAACATTGCCCACCGACTCATGGGTGAGCAGGTGCCGCTGATGCAGTTGGAGTCTGAGGGCGGGTTCTGGGCGAGATTGAAGCGGATAGTCGGCCTCAGCAGGGGCTAGAAAGGGGGGCGTACCTTGCTGGACCTAATTGCCAAGGTATTCGGTCGCGAATCCTCAAGCGCAGATATTGCGAAGGAGCGGCTGCGGCTGGTTCTGGTGCACGACCGGACCAACGTTTCGCCCCAATTTCTGGAGTCCCTGAAGGAAGAACTGATTGGCGTCATCTCTCGTTACATGGAGATTGACTCCGAACAGATCGAGGTGGCCTTGCAGAGCGCCGAGAATCAGGTCGCACTGGTAGCCAACATCCCCATTCGTCGGATGAAGAGGGCTGCAGTGGGCGGTCAGTAGTAAAGCAAAGAAACCACCGGGTCACCGGTGGTTTCTTTTTTGTTTACCCGGTATTTTCGGATGTCGTTTATAATAGTGGGGTGTGGGACAACAAGTGCGGCGGCGCGAAGAGGGGGTCGAACGATGAACATCGACGTACGGTTACTGCGTTACCTTGACAAGCTGTTGGTGCTCGTCATATTGGCTCTGATCGCAGCGGGTGTTGTGGCGGTCTCCACCGCTGCTCTGGGGTACACCGGATCCGCCGCATTGGCCGATTCCTTTGTGAAGAAGCAGATCATCGCGGCGGTGATCGGTTTCGTTCTCCTGATCTTGATCCTGCTGTTCGACTATAGTGAGTTCGCTCATTTACATAAGGTGTTCTACGGCCTGAACATCCTGATGCTTGGAGCTGTCCTGGTAATGGGGAAGATCACCAACGGCGCTCAGAGTTGGATCCCCCTGGGGCCTGTGCAGATTCAACCAAGTGAGTTTGGCAAGGTGCTGTTGATTCTCACCCTGGGCAACCAACTGAGCCGGATGGACAAACTGACAGGGATCAGGGATCTGATTGGACCGGCGCTGCACGTACTGCCACTCCTGGTACTGCTCGGGCTGCAGCCTGATGTCGGAACAGCCCTGGTATTCGTGGTGATCACGGCGGCGATGGTCTACGTGGCCGGGTTCCCCGGCTGGAAGCTGGCCCTGATGGGTGGGTCGCCCATCGCTCTTGTGGCCGGGTGGTTCTACGCACACCTGAAGTGGAAGGTGAGCATGTGGCCTCTGGGGGACTGGCAGGTCAAGCGGCTCGAGGTATTCGTGGACCCCGCAAAGGACCTCACCGGCGATGGGTGGCACGTGATGCAATCCAAAATCGCTATCGGTTCAGGGGGGCTGTGGGGACGCGGGCTGTATCATGGGACCCAAACCCAGCTCGGCTACCTGCCCGAGCAGCATACGGACTTTGTCTTCTCCGTCATCGGGGAAGAGATCGGTTTTCTGCGGGGTGGACTGCCGCTCTTGTTACTTTACCTGGTGTTGTTGTGGCGCATCATGGCGACGGCGGCCACCAGCAAGGACCGGTATGGCGCACTCATCGCCACCGGGGTGGCTGCCATGCTGGGATTTCATGTGCTGCAGAACATTGGCATGACCCTGGGGGTGATGCCGGTGACCGGTATTCCGCTGCCCTTCGTCTCTTATGGAGGCTCGGCGATGATGACCAATATCGTGGCGATCGGCCTGGTGCTGAACGTGGGCATGCGCCGGCAGACACTGATGTTCTGATTAGATTGCGCATGTGCTAAAATAGTCATCATCAATAGGGGAAGGGGTCGCCTATGTTAAGTATGCAGGATGCCCGCGCATTGGCTCGGACTCAGGCGGAAGAGATTGAGCGCCGGTTCAGGGCCTCGGCTACCGTTGGCGACCAGTTTGCCGATCGGGTGGCGGCTACGGTAGGCTCGTGGCGGTTTATCGGCTACCAGAGTGCGCTTCTGGGTCTCTGGATTCTCTGGAACTCGCTGAAGGTCACTGCGCCTTTTCACTTTGATCCGCCGCCCTTTATTGGCATGAACCTGCTTTTATCCTTTCAGGCGGCGTACACCGCTCCCTTTATCATGATGTCGCAGAACCGTTCCGGGGCGAAGGACCGCGCCTATGCCGAAAGTGACTTCGAAACCAATGTTTCGGCGGCAGCCGAGATCGATGAGATGCATGAACATCTTGACGCCCTCGTGGAGACGGTACATTTGCGAACTGTAACCGTGGGGCACCTGGAACGCTTGCTAGAGCGGGTGGAGCAGTTGGAACAGCAGAACCACAAGCTGCTGGAGGCCGTCGAATCACTCCGACAGGAGCGGCAGTAGGTCACTGGGTGGCATGAAACAGGGGGTCTTCCGTTTGGCGGAAGACCCCCTGCTTTGTGTTGACCGAACCTAACGTTCTACAATCACTGTAACGCCCATGCCGCCGCCCACGCAGAGGGTTGCGAGGCCCCGACGGGCATCCTGACGGGCCATCTCATAGAGCAGGCTGATCAATATACGGGCACCGCTGGCGCCAATCGGGTGACCAAGTGCAATCGCACCGCCGTTGACGTTTACTTTGGCCGGGTCCCAACCCAACTCCTTGGTCACGGCCAGGGATTGGGCCGCAAAAGCTTCGTTTGCTTCGATCAGGTCGATATCGCCCAACTTCAGGCCCGCCTTGGTTAGTGCCTTGTGGGTGGAGGCGACAGGGCCAATACCCATGATCTCCGGCGCGACACCGGCCGAAGCCCAACTGACCAGACGGGCCAGGGGGGTGAGGCCAAGGCTCTTCGCCTTCTCGCTGGAGGTTATGACCAGCGCCGCAGCGCCATCGTTGATACCCGAGGCATTGCCGGCCGTTACGGTACCATCCTTCTTGAAGGCGGGCTTGAGCGCCGCCAGTTTCTCGACGGTTGTGTCGGCACGGGGGTGTTCATCGCGGGTGAAGAGGACGGGGTCCCCCTTCTTCTGCGGAATACCTACGGGGACGATCTCACGCTCAAACCGGCCGTCTTCGATGGCAGCGCGAGCTTTGGCCTGGCTCTCAGCCGCAAAGGCATCCTGTTCGCTGCGGGAGATTCCGTACTGCTCGGCCACGTTCTCTGCCGTCAGGCCCATGTGGTAGTGGTTGATCGAGCAGGTCAGGCCGTCCAGGATCATGAGGTCTTGAACCTCGCCATGCCCCATGCGATACCCGGTGCGGGCTTTGGGCAGGGTGTAGGGGGCGTTGGACATGGATTCCATTCCCCCAGCCACTACCACATCTGCGTCGCCGGCAATGATCGTTTGCGCAGCCAACAGGACCGACTTGAGCCCGGAGCCGCAGATGTTGTTGACGGTGGTGGCTGGTGCGCTGTCGGGAATGCCGGCTTTCAACGCGGCCTGGCGGGCTGGGCCCATCCCCTGTCCGGCCTGCAACACGTTACCCAGATAAACCTCGTTGACCTGCTCGGGCTGCAGTCCAGCCCGCTCAAGTGCTGCCCGAATGGCGATTGCACCAAGCTCCCAGGCCTGAAAGGATGCCAGCGACCCGCCGAACCCGCCGATGGCCGTACGGGCACCTGATGCAATGACGATCTCCTTCATACCGGAAACCTCCTCTTATGCGGTCATCTCGCGCAAATCCGGGGCAATGATCAAGCGGCCGGCCGTCGCTGTTCGCACCTCATCGACCGTGATGCCAGGGGCGATCTCTTTCATCAGGAAGCCTTCCGGCGTAATCTCGAAGTAGCCCATGTCGGTGACCACCACGTCTACTTCACCCTGAGCGGTCAGGGGCAGACGGCAGCGTTCCAGCAGTTTGGGGGAACCGTCCTTGGTCACGTGCTCGGTCGCCACAAAGACTCGCTTGGCGCCTACCAGCAGGTCCATCGCGCCCCCCATTCCGGGCAGTAGTTTCCCGGGAATCATCCAGTTGGCAATGTTACCATACTGATCTACTTCCAGGGTGCCAAGAACCGTGGCGTCGACGTGGCCGCCGCGGATAATGCCGAACGATGTGCTGGAGTCAAAGAAGCAGCCACCAGGGACGATGGTGACCGGCTGTCCACCCGCGTTGACCAGGTCGTTGTCGGCCAGACCCGGGTCGGTGGGAGCCGGACCAAGACCGATAAACCCGTTTTCCGATTGAAGCATGACCGAGACGCCTTCCGGCAGGTAATTAGCAACCATAGTGGGCATGCCGATGCCGAGATTGACCAGGTCACCGTTGTGGAACTCGCGGGCTATCCGTTTCACAATGAGCATACGACGCTCTTTGGCATCCACCCGAAACACCCCCTAAACCTTCACAAGGTAGTCGACGAAGATGCCCGGTGTCATCACCATGTCGGGATCGATGGCGCCGATCTCTACCACTTCGTTGACTTGCGCGATGACGGTATCGGCAGCCGTGGCCATCAGCGGGTTGAAGTTACGGGTTGAACGCCGGTAGACCAGGTTCCCCATCGCATCCGCAGTATGGGCCCGCAGCAACGCAACGTCGGCCTTCAGGGGCCGCTCCAACAGGTAGGTGTGGCCGTCCAACTCCATGGTTGGCTTTCCTTCGGCTACAATCGTGCCAACACCGGTGGGCGTAAGGAATCCACCCAAACCTGAACCGGCGCAACGAATGCGCTCGGCCAGCGTGCCCTGGGGGATCAGAACCACCTGCATCGCTCCGCTGTTCATGAGCTTACCGACCTCGGGGTTGAGGCCTACGTGCGAGGCGATTAACCGCTGGACCTGCCCCCGCACGATCAGCTTGCCGACCCCTTTATCCGGGAAGCCGCCGTCATTGCAGATAATGGTCAGGTCCTTGACTCCCCGCTCTACGAGCGCATCCATGAAGAGTTCGGGGGTACCCGTTGCCATGAAGCCTCCAACCATGATCGTCATTTCGTCATGGATCAGACTCATGGCATGCTCCAGGCTGGTTACCTTGCTCATGCCGGATCCTCCTTTGCTTGGCCCTCTCCAGCGAGACTGAGCAAGGATTATGCCAGCCAAGCGAGGATGTAGAACGCCTGCGCGGTGCGGGCTGGGTTGGCCCGCACCGCGCAAAACGATGCACAGGTGTGCAGTTCACTTCGCACCCAAAGAATCACGGCTTCTTGGGGGGGACGCTGCACATGCGATTTCGGCTGCCCCTCGAGGTCAAGGGTTGCTGTCGACTTTGGAACGCTTTTGGCGGGGCTACAGAGGGATGGATCATGGTGGGGACCGCCTTAGGCTTGTCACCAGAAGCCGAAGTCTTGTGGCTCATGGTCATCCTCCTCTTACATGCTCTGAACCACGCTGTTCCAGGCCTTGGAGAGAAAGGATCTTCGGCGCATGCCAAAATCGTTATAGTATTAGTATAAATCAACGAGCAGCCGCCCGAAAGGGGCAGCCGCTCGCCTGCTTTATTATTGTTCTGAACCCAGCGCATCGGTCACTAGTCCAAGGGCTTTGAGCTTCATCTGCAGCGCCCGGCGGCTAATGCCCAGCATACGTGCCGCTTGCGTTCGGTTTCCCTTACACTCTCGCAGTGCCAGTTGAATCTGTTCCTGTTCGTAGCCAGCCTTGAGGCGGTTGACGCTGGATTTCAGCGAGGCGCCGGGCTCTTCTCGGCTCCCGCTTGTAAGTTCGGGCAGTTGTTCCACCTCTACCAGGGGGCCGTCCCACAAGACGACTACCTGCTCTACCAGGTTGCGCAACTCCCGTACGTTCCCCGGCCAGCGATATGATGCCAGGACGGCCATCGCCTGGGGAGAGAACCCTTGAAATGCCTTGTCGTGTTCTTCGGTGAAAGTACGCAGGAAGTGGTTGAGGAGCAGGGGAATGTCGCCCGTCCGTTCTCTTAAGGGCGGCAGCTTGATCGGGACCACGGCGAGGCGGAAATAGAGGTCCTCTCTGAACGCTCCGGTCTTCACCATCTCGCGCAGATCCCGATGTGTTGAGGCCAGCACGCGTACATCTACCGGCATGGGGCGGACCGCACCCAGAGGCTCTACGCTGTTGGTTTCCAGTACGCGTAGCAGCTTGGCTTGGAGGGAAAGCGGCATATCGCCGATCTCATCGAGCAGCAAGGTGCCACCCCTGGCAAGTTCGAAACGGCCTGGTTTGCGGCTGCCGGCACCGGTGAAAGCGCCCTTCTCGTAGCCGAAGAGCTCGCTTTCCAGGAGATTTTCTGGCACCGCTGCACAGTTGAACGCCAGGAAGGGTCTGGCCGCGCGACCGCTATGGGCATGGATCGCCCGTGCCACCAGTTCTTTGCCGGTTCCCGTCTCGCCTAGTATCAAGGTGCAGGCATCAGTTCTGGCGATGCGCTCGATTTTGCGGTAGACCTCCAGCATGACGGTGCTGTCGCCCAGCATGCCGGCCGGACGCGGGGGCAACGGGGGCGGGGCGACGGCAAGGACTCGCTCCATTACCGACCTGACCTGGCCCAGGTCAAAGGGTTTCATGACGTAATCGGCTGCGCCGGCCTTGATTGCTTCCACCGCTGTCTGAACCGTCGCATACGCCGTCATCATGATGACCGGGAGATGGGGGTACTGCTTCTTGATCTCCCGCAGGACAGTCAGGCCATCCATGCCCGGCATGACCAGATCCAACATGACCAGGTCAGCACCCTGGCTGGCCAGGATTTGGAGTGCGTCTGAGCCGCTGCGGGCGCCTGTTACGGAGAACTCAGTGCCGAAGCCCTGGGTAAACAGCCACGCCATGTTCGGTTCGTCGTCAACCACTAACAGGTGGGGCATTCCTGTCACTCCTCTGAAGGCACGGGCGAGCTTGAGGCAACCGGCAGCAGAACCGTGAAGCAGGCGCCCTTACCCTGCGCCGACTCAACTTCTACGTAGCCGCGGTGTTCGTCCACGATGCGCTGGACCACGGGGAGACCCAACCCAGTTCCGCCCGGCTTCGAGCTATAGAAGACCTCCCAGATGTTCGGCAGGTGCTCTGGATCGATGCCTCCGCCCTGATCACTCACAACCACACGCACAAAACGGCTATTGGCGGGATGCTCTGTGCGGACTGCCAGCAGCCCACCGTCTGGCATGGCCTGAACGCCATTGATCATCAGGTTGAGCAATGCCTGTTGCAGATGCTCGGCATCGCCGTGCACCCGTAGCCGTCCGGGGTGCAGATCGAGCCCTATGTCGACTCCATTCTTCTGCGCGTAGCCGCGGATAAACTCCACGGCCAACAGGACCCGCTCATTCAGATCGACCAACGCCATCTGTGGCTCCGAATAGCGGGCAAAGCCCAGGAGCCCCTGAATGGTCCTGTTCACGCGCAACAGTTCCTGACCAGCGATGTGGGATAACGACACCAAAAACTCATGGTCCGTCAGGCGCTGCGGGATCAATTGGACCGAACCTGCGACCACGGTCAGTGGGTTGCGGATCTCGTGGGCGATTGCCACGGCCAGTTCACCGGCCAAAGCCAGGCGTTCTGCCCGCTCGAAATACTGGTCTTGCCGGCGGATGCCCTCGGTCTCTTCGAAGAGGAAGAGGTAGTATGTAGGGGTTGATGAATGGTGGACCAGAGGGGCGACCAGGACCTCGACGTCCGTTGACCGGTTGGCGCACCGAAGCGTAAGCGGAACTCTTACTCGGAGCTGCAGATCGTGGGAAGGACGGAGCCGGTCAACCTGTACCGACTCGGCTCCGAGTTGGGTGAGCAGGTCGGTCCATTTCACTCCCACGACTCCCTGCTCGGGTAGACCGGTCAGTTGGGACATCAACCCGCCCCACAGAACGACAGAACCCGTTTCGTCTACGAGCATGACACCGGCCTGGAGGTTGTCAAGAAACAGCCGGGTGTACCGCTCGACCTGCTCCAGTGAATGGGTCAGGGAGCGAACGCTATCCTCGGCCATAAGCCCGTTCCGGCAGGCCTCGTCCAGACGGGAACGGATCGCCGCAGCGGTCAGCGTGGACTCACTGGCCAGAAAGGCCAGGCCAGATAACCCCAATACGGTATCGAACCCGGTGGATTGACAGTTTCGGCTGTTACCCGCCTGAAGCTGGCGATAAATCTCCTCCAGCGACTCATTGGCGAACGTGAAGCCAATCACGTCACCGTGGCGGACCAACGGATGCATACAGTTTAAGGCGTCACCCCGGACCATGGAACCCACGGCGATTCGTTCAACCCGTTCCCGCATGGCGATGCGCCCCAGATGGTCGCCCGGGGGCGTCACCCCCACGAGATAGCCCAAGGTGTGGCTTGGGGCGTAGGCGACGATTTGGTCCAAAACGACATCGTAGTAGCCCACGCCGGCACCACCGAAGGCGCTGGACACCTGCTCCGCGACTGGGGTCAGTGCGCTGCACAACCCTTGCAAGCGGCCGGTGGCGCCCATTGGCAGCCACTGATCATAACCGTCACCCAGCATCTGGTCTAGCATCCGGGCCAGCCCCATCAGTTTGGCAGCCTTTTCATCTAGCAAAACCGATTCAGCCCGCTGTATAATCGCTGGGCGCCACATGCTTGTCCACCTCCGACCTTACCTATAGCGTAGCAAAATGGGCAAAGACCGTATAGTGTAAAGGATGCCGCTTCGCCACAATCCATGGCAGAAGTGAACGTTAAAACAGGTCATGTGCATTCCGTGTTGGGAAACCATTCGCCGATGACGCTCATGTGTGACACTGCTTCCGTCGGCAGTTTGGGCGGCTATTCCCGCAAGGCGCGACGCGCCTCCTCCTCGCGGTACTGGCCAAATGGCCAGGGCAAAATCAAGACCATGGGATAGGTAAAACCCCGCCAGATGCATGGAGCATAAGGCGGGGATTTCTTTTACATTAAATAAACAACGCTGATGTGCAACCTAACCGGAGATAGGAAGCGGCTCGGCGGAGTTCACGAAAAGTTCACCTTAGGGGGCGCAGATTTGAACAAGAAGTGGTATGGAGTTCTCGCTGGCACGCTGTCCCTTTCGCTGTTCCTCACCGCTTGCGGCGGCGCGAAGACCCCGAGCACTGCCCCGGCAGCACCGACCGCCGGTCAGCCTGTCGATGGCGGCACCTTGACCTGGGGTGATTTCTCGGACATCGTCACGGTTAACCCGATCTTCATCGACGATGTGGGCTCCCAGAATGTCGCGAACTTCCTCTTCGCTAGCCTGTACGACGTAGACGCCAAGGGCAGCTTGGCGGCGGACGACTGGGCCCTGGCTGCGGAACTGCCGCAGATCAGCAACGGTGGCAAGACCTACACCATCAAGCTGAAGAGCACCCCGAAGTGGAGCGATGGCCAGCCGGTCACCGCCGACGACCTGGTCTTCTCGCTGAACATGGCCCGTAACAAGGACACTGGTTCGACCATGGTGGCCAACTACGACAAGGTGTCGGACGTTAAGAAGATTGACGACCACACCGTTCAGATCGACCTGAGCACGGTCTATGCGCCGTTCGCTTTGAACGCCCTGGGCATTCAGGTCATCCCGCAGCATGTGCTGAAGGATGTTGCTGCCAAGGATCTGCAGAAGAACGCGTTCGGTAAGGACCCGAAGGCCACTGTGACGGACGGCCCCTACACCTGGAAGGAATGGGCCCAGAAGCAGTACCACACGCTGGCCCTGAACACCAGCTACTGGGGTCCGAAGCCGCACATTCAGACCGTCGTCTACAAGATCTACGCTGACCAGACCACTCTGGTTCAGGCTCTGATCAAGGGCGAGGTCGATATGGTCTCCACCATTCCGGTCGGTCTGCTCTCTGCGGTGCAGGGCAAGCAGGGCGTCAGCCTGAACGAACAGGCTGGTCCGACTTACGACTATATCGGTTACAACTTCAACGACGCCAACTTCCCCGACGGTGGCAGCCCCTTCAAGGGTGCAGCGACCCGTCAGGCTATCACTTACGCCATCAACCGTCAGGGCATTGTCGATTCCGTCCTGAAGGGCCATGGCAAGCTGCTGAACGGTCCGTTCCTGCCGGGTAGCTGGGCTGATGCCGGCACCGCTGCCAACGTGCCGTTTGACGCCGCCAAGGCGAAGGCTCTCCTGGCTCAGGACGGCTGGACTCCTGGTCCGGACGGCATTCTGCAGAAGAATGGCCACAAGTTCTCCTTTGACCTTAATTTCAACTCTGGCAACGCTCGCCGTGAAGGCATCGCTGCCATCGTGCAGCAGAACCTGAAGGACGTCGGCATTCAGGTCAACCTGAAACCCATGGACTTCTCCGCTCTGGTTGCCAACGTTGTGGACCCGGGCAAGTTCCAGGCCCTGCTGCTTGGGTGGCAGATGTCTATCGACCCCGACCAGGAGTCGATCTTCAGCTCCAAGTACTTCCCGCCCGCTGGTCAGAACTCCGGTTACTACAAGAACACCAAGGCTGACGATCTGTGGGTCCAGGGTTACTCCACCACGGATCAGGCTGCTCGGAAGGACATCTACGGCAAGATCGCTACCGAGTTCAACAACGATCCCCCCTATGTCTTCCTCGATCAGCAGAACGTGATCGAAGCCACCAGCGCCCGTATCCACTGGTCTGATGCGGACAAGCCGGTTCTTAACATCCCTTATGGCTACGCTTTCCACATTCAGAACTGGTGGGTTACCAAGTAATCAGCATTCAGTAGGTGCATTACGTGGGGAAGGGGCTCCGGCCCCTTCCCCGGTTCTCTTACATGGACTGCTAAAAGAAAGGGGGCGGTTCGGCTGACAGAATACTTGATTCGGCGTATCCTCCAGTCACTGTTAGTGCTATTCCTGGTCTCCATTTTGAGTTTCAGCCTCATTCACGCGGCGCCTGGTGGACCTCTGCAGATTTATTTGAAGCCTGGCCTTCCGCCGGATGTTGTGAAGGTCCAGATGCACAACATGGGCCTGGACCAGCCGGTGTGGAAGCAGTACTTCCTGTGGCTGGGGCGCACCCTCCATGGCGATTTCGGCCAGTTGTTCAAGACCGGACAGCCGGTTAGTGAGCTTCTGTGGAGCCACCTGGAGAACACCGTTTTGCTTAGTGGTGTCTCCTGGCTGATTGCACTTTTGATTGCAATTCCGTGGGGCATTCACAACAGCACCAAGCAGTACGGGCTATCTGACAATGTTTCTTCGGTAATCGGTTATGCTGGTTTTGCTCTGCCGGCTTTCTGGTTCGGCATCTTGCTCCAGGAAGCGCTGGCGATGAAGTTAAACCTGTTCCCGCTGTCGGACATGCATACATTCGGCCAGACCGACCTGCCTGACCTGATCTACCATATGGTCCTGCCGGTTATGACCCTGACCTTTATTAACCTGGCGGGGTACCTGAAGTACGCTCGGTCCAGTATGTTGGAAGTGCTGGGACAGGATTACGTACGGACCGCCCGGGCCAAGGGTGTACCCGAGCGGACTGTCATTTTCCGGCACGCTTTGCGCAACGCCCTGATTCCGATCATCACGATTCTGGGTCTCGACCTGCCGATCCTGGTTGCCGGCGCAGCACTGACGGAAAGCGTCTTCAACTGGCCGGGAATGGGCCGTCTCTTCGTAGATATGGCGAATTCCCGGGAGTACTCGGCAC
This sequence comes from Mycobacterium leprae, assembly GCA_050262655.1. Lineage (GTDB taxonomy): Bacteria > Bacillota > Sulfobacillia > Symbiobacteriales > Symbiobacteriaceae > DASXVX01. Next base: position 20,667 of record JBLNEM010000509.1, read on the forward strand.
TGATGGCCATTACCCTCATCACTACGGTGGTCGTGATTGTCGGCAACCTGTTGGCGGATATTCTGTACGCCCTGGTCGATCCCCGGGTGAAGCTTGGCGGAAAGGGGGCGGCATAGTGAGCGCTGAGCGGACTGCTCTTGCCTCGACCAAGCCCGAAAGCCTGTCGCGGGCCGCATGGAAGCGATTCCGCAGCAACAAGTTGGCCATGCTCGGTCTTGTAATCTTGGGCCTCTTCGTTCTGATCGCCATACTGGCCCCCTGGATTCGCCCGTTTGACCCAGCGGCGATCGATCTGATGCATGTCGACGCACCGCCTGGAGCTGGCCACCTGTTGGGCACAGACCTGGTTGGCCGAGATGTGCTCAGCCGGCTGATGTATGGCAGCCGCATCTCGCTGCTGGTAGGCTTCTGCGTGGCGGCGGGTGCCGTGATTGTCGGCAGCATTGTAGGCTCCGTGGCCGGCTACTTCGGTGGCTGGGTTGACACCGTGCTCATGCGGTTCATCGACGTGATGCTGTCGTTCCCCTCCCTCTTCCTGAACATCCTGGTGCTGGCCATCTTCGGCGGGCATTTTGTCTACCTGATTCTGATCCTTGTGGCCACTAGCTGGATGGGTGTGGCCCGTCTGGTGCGGGGGCAGTTCCTTCAGTTGCGTGAGATGCAGTACGTAGAGGCTGCCCAGGCGATCGGTACGCCTAGCTGGGAGATCATGTTCAAGCACCTGCTGCGCAACGCAACGGCGCCGATTATTGTAACGGCAACCTTGCATGTGGGCGGCGCGATCCTGAGCGAATCGGCCCTTTCATTCCTGGGCTTGGGCGTTCAGCCGCCTCAGACCAGTTGGGGCCAGATGCTTTCCAACGCTCAGGAGTACATGCTGATCAATCCGATGTACGCCCTGTACCCGGGCCTCTGCATCTTCCTGACTGTTCTGGCTGTCAACTTCATAGGTGATGGCCTTCGTGATGCACTGGATCCGCGGCAGAAAGCCCATATTCCGAAGGGGAGGATTGCAGAGTGGCGCGACCGCTTCTTGAAGTCAAGAACCTAACCACCGGTTTCGTGACGGAGAAGGGCCTCGTGGTCGTTGTTGACGACGTGTCGTTCAACATCGGCGAGGCTGAGACGGTCTGCGTTGTCGGTGAGTCCGGCAGCGGCAAGAGCGTCACTTCCATGTCCATCATGCGGCTGGTCGATTATGACCGGGGCATGGTCCTGACCGGGCAGATGCTGTTGAATGGTGAAGATCTGGCACAGAAGAGCCAGGACGAGATGCAGCAAATCCGCGGCAGCAACGTCGCAATGATCTTCCAGGAGCCCATGTCGGCCCTGAATCCGGTCTTCCCGGTGGGTCAGCAGATTGCCGAAGCGGTGATGCTGCATGAGAAGAAGACCAAGGAAGAAGCTTGGACGCGAGCGGTCGAGATGCTGACCCTGGTCGGAATTCCTGAGCCCGAAGTGCGGGCGCGGCAGTTCCCGCATCAGTTCTCGGGCGGCATGCGTCAGCGGGCGATGATCGCAATCGCCCTGGCCTGCAATCCCAAGCTGCTAATCGCGGATGAACCGACCACCGCACTGGATGTGACCATCCAGGCCCAAATCTTGGACCTGTTGCGTGAGCTGAAGTCCAAGTTGAAGATGTCCATTCTGCTGATCACCCACGACATGGGCGTGGCGGCGGAGATGGCTGATCGGGTTGTCGTCATGTATGCCGGCAAGGTCGTGGAGGAGGGTACGGTCGAGCAGTTGTTTGACCAGCCCCACCACCCGTATACCGCCGGCCTGCTGGCCTCGATTCCTGGACTCGAGGGCGATCGCAGCGGCAAGTTGCACACGATTCCGGGCTCGATCCCGAACGTGGCCAACCTGCCCAAGGGTTGCCGGTTCAACCCGCGGTGCCCGTTTGCAACCGAAGAGTGCCGGACCGCTGAACCTCCGCTGCGTGAGGTAAATGGGCGGCTGGTTGCCTGCTACCACAGCGAGAAGCTGGTGGCGCAAGGCATGTCCAACGATGAGAGGAAGGTGAGCCAGTCTTGAGTATTGCGACCGGCTCCCGGACTCCGCTCATCCAGGCCCAGGGAGTCAAGAAGTACTTCCCGATCAAGAAGGGCCTGCTGAGCAAGACCGTCGGCAACGTGCGCGCCGTGGACGACGTTTCCTTTGATATCTATCCGGGCGAGACCCTTGGTCTTGTGGGTGAGTCTGGTTGCGGCAAGTCGACGCTTGGTCGGGTCATTTTGCAGCTCCAGCAGGCAACCGCTGGCAAAGTGCTCTTTGAGGGCAAGGACCTCGTGTCGATGAGCAAGGGAGAGCTGCGGGACTACCGTCGGGAGATGCAGATCATCTTCCAGGACCCGTTCGGTTCGCTCAACCCTCGCTTCACTGTCAGTGAGATCATCGGCGAGCCGCTCCGGGTTCACGGGGTGGCCGACGCTGCTGGCCGTGAGGCCCGGGTTGCCGAATTGCTCCAGAAGGTCGGCCTCGACCCCTCCTGGATCAACCGTTACCCCCATGAATTTTCCGGTGGTCAGCGTCAGCGTATCGGCATCGCCCGGTCCATTTCGCTGAATCCGAAGTTCATCGTGGCCGACGAGGCCGTTTCCGCCCTGGACGTCTCGGTTCAGGCACAGGTTGTGAACCTGCTGGAGGAATTGCAGGACCAGTTGGGCCTGACCTATCTCTTCATCGCTCATGGCCTGAATGTAGTGCGGCACATCTCGGACCGCATTGGCGTGATGTACCTGGGCAAGTTGGTGGAAGTGGCAGAGACCGACGAGCTGTTTGCTCATGCGGCTCATCCGTACACTGCGGCGCTTCTGTCCGCCATTCCGGTGCCGAACCCGCATCGCAAGCGGGAGCGGATCGTGTTGACGGGTGAAGTACCGTCTCCGGCTAATCCGCCTTCGGGATGCCGGTTCCACACCCGTTGCCCGCTGGCCCAGCCTCGCTGCCGGGAAGAGATTCCGGCACTGCGGGAGGTTGCGCCGGGCCATCTGGTGGCCTGCCATTTTCCGATCGGACAGTAATGCCGATAGCAGTAACGCCCCACCCGGTCAGACCGGAGTGGGGCGTTTTACATAGGCGATTGTCAAACCAGATGTCGTTGCACCGCGATGGCGGCAGCCTCAGCGCGGGTCCCTGCTCCCAGCTTGGAGAGGATCGAACTAATATGGAACTTCACAGTGGAGCGGCTGACGACAAGCCGTTCGGCGATCTCTGGGTTGGACAGCCCTTCCACGACGAGGGCCAGAACCGCTCGCTCCCGCTTGGTCAGTTCGAATGTGTCGCTGCTGATCGGGTGGTTGACGGCCTCAATGAGTGCTTGTGTGGCCTCCGGCGCCAGTGTCGGCCGTCCTGCATGCGCCTCGCGGATGGCCTTGACCAGGTCGTTGGCCAAGGCGCTCTTCAGGAGGTACCCAATGGCGCCAGCCTGTAAGGCGGCCTGGACTCGCGCGTGTTCGGGCGCACTGGTGAAGGCCACAACCTGGGTTTGGGGGCAGCTGTCCCGAATCACGCGGGTCGCCGCCGCTCCGTCTACCTCCGGCATCATCATGTCCATGAGCACCACATCGGGCTTGAGCTTTTGCGCCTGACGAATTGCCTCGGCCCCGTCCGTCGCTTCGCCAACGATCTCGATGATGTCTGCATATGCCTGCAGGAAGGCGGACAAACCACTGCGGACAACGGCGTGGTCATCAACGATCAGAACCCGGATCCGGTCCGGCCTGTTCATGCTCTCTCTCCTCATGTCGGGACGGTGGGCCAGTGAGCTTGCACTGCGTAGACTTCGTATCTCCGATCATACCCATGAGGCTCAGGGCTGTCGAGGTCTTGGGTAATTGTCTTAAATAGTTATATGAACAAAATAGCTGGTGCAGAGAGGTGATTCATAAGGGTGGAGCAGAGCGTCTCAAAGTTGTGGCCGAGCACTCTGGGGCAGGGGCTCTTCCTTGACACGGCAGAGTGTCTCCAGCAGGTGTACGTGGAGGGTAGTATAGGCTTGCTGGCGCTGATGAACGTAGATCCCCGCAACGAAGAGGAGGACACTGCCCCCCCAGAGGAGATACCATGCCCACGCTCTTACATGGTGAATGGCTGGCTGGAGCAATGGCGTGAAAACCAAGCCGATGAGCGGGATGCCGGAAAGTGAGAAAGGAATCAGGCCCATACCGCTCTGTTCTTTCTTCGCCCAGGCCAGCAGCAGGCTGCGCTCCTCCGGGGTGATGCGGGCATAGTAGTCAGCGATCACCCGGACGTGATCCAGGTCCGCAATGCGGCCGTCCGGGGGGACTGGGAAGCGTTGACGCATTTTCAGGTAGAACCGGTGGACATCGCCCTGCAGCATGAGACCGCCCTCCCACGGTAGTATGTAGCGGATTTTGGACTTGCTGCCCCTGGCATTTTGTGGGCGTCCGGATGACAGGAAAGGGCACTCGCCCCTGGGGGAGAGTGCCCGGCTCGTTTACTGGTGTTATTCGGGAACTTCTTCGATCAGCGCTTCGTATTCGATGCCACCGATTGTGAGGCGGAGGACTCTAGCGGCCTTCTGGACCGGAGCGGAGTCGGGTTCTGAGAGTGCGGCCGCTGCAATGGGCGTCGTTCCAGTGGACTGGTTTGCTCCCGCTGTCTGGGCCATGCGCTCTTTGATCTGTCTGGCCAAATCCTGCTGGGCCTTATCCGATGGGCGATTGGTCTCGCGCTCGAGGTAGCGGCGAATTTGGGCCAACCGCCGGCGCTCGGACCAGACGATCGAGGTGGCCTCTGCCAGGTCAATCTCCTGGAACCTGATGCGGTCTCCTGGCCGCAATTGAGCGGCCCTGGCCAAGTCCGAGTAGACCGCCACCGCAATTTGGGCGTAGCCGCCAGTGGTCTGACGGTTCCCCATGAGCAAGATGGGCTGTCCACTGGCCGGGACCTGTATGCTACCGGGCGCTACGGGTTCCGAGAGAATACCAGCGGGCGCTTGGAGCCTGGGGCCGTCCATTCGAAGCCCCTGACGGTCAGACTTGGCGCCAACCGCATACGTTGAGCCGAAGAAGGCTGCCTTTGCCTCCGGCGTGAAGGAGTCAGCCTGAGGCCCGCGCAGGACCCGGACGGTTAGCTCGCCCGGGAACGTGGGGATCGTATCGGCCGGGAGCGAGCGACCAGCCAGATTGGCCGGCGGATGCAGGGGCAGGCCCACCGGCAGCCAGTCCCCTGTCTTCAGTGGCCGGCCCAGCGGGCCGATCTTGCCAAAGAGATCCTCGGACAGACTGCCGAGGATCAGCGGCAGATCGAAGCCGCCAGCAACGCACAGATAGCTGCGGCAGCCAGTGGTGGCGGTGCCGGTACGCAACCGGTCGCCAGGTCCGGCCAACAGAGCGGTCCAGCCGGGAACGGGCTGCGGAGCAGAGCCGTCAGCCGGGATCAGCTCCGCGGGGAGCGGAGCACCAGTAAGGCAGAACGCAACGGGACCGGTAAACTCCATATCGGGGCCACTTATGGTCATATCCAGGGCACTGGTACGTGCTCGGATGACCAGTAGCCAGTTTCCCGCCATGAGGGACAGGTAGTCGGCGGCCCCGGCCACCGTCACGCCGCAGGACATGTGGCCCCTACGGCCCAGGTCCTGAATCGTGGTGAGCAGGCCCGGCTGGAGGACACGCAACCCGGTACGGCCTTCCTTCCATTCAGGCAGTGCCGGCGCTTTTCGGGGCTGCTCCTGCGCCTGGAATTGCTCGGGTGTAATCGGCACGAAGCGGATGCTATCGCCGGGTTCTACCATGGCGGGAGCGGTGGCTTCAGGGTCAAATAGGTGGGCCGGCGTCCGGCCAATGAGTTGCCATCCGCCCGGCGAAGGTGCGGGATATACGCCTGTCTGGTTTCCGGCAATGCCAACGCTGCCGCCGGGCACAGAGACACGCGGATCTGCCAGTCGGGGTGTGGCGATCGCCGGATCCAGTCCGCCGAGGTATGGAAAGCCGGGACTGAAGCCAAGACAATAGACCCGGTAGGTTGGGGCGGTATGCCGCTGAATCACTTCGGTCGCGCTCATATGAGCATGCTCCGCCACCGCAATCAGGTCGGGGCCCATTTCGCCACCATAGCAGACGGGGATTTCAACCGTTCTAGGTGGGACGGATTCTGTCGGCGCGAAAAGGCATTTGCGGACAATCTCCTGCAGTTGGTCGAGACGAATGCGCACCGGATCGTACTCAACGAGCAGGCAGTGGTACGAACTGGTGATCTCGATGATGGCCGGGTGGCGGTTTGCCCCGATGGCCCGGGCCAAATCCAGTACGGCTCTATTCACCGCCGGGTCAATTCCCTCACCCAGATAGATCATCAAGGCGCGATCGCCGCAGGGTACAAAGCGCAGTTGGTCGCTCAGCTTCATCAGCCTCCGTTGTGCTGCCAATGCGAAGCTATCTTTTTGCTTCTTCTATTGTAACACGAGACTCCGCTGGATAGCGGCATTGATTTTAATAGCTGGTACTATATCCTGCTACAAAAACAGCTGGGCCATCCGGTCGCTGTCTCAGCTCGGGGTGGCCCAGCTAATTTCCTTTGTCCAACCAGACCTTGGGCAAACAAAAATGATGATAAGTCAGATTTCTGAGGATGCTGAACCACTCATAACAGACGACTGAATTTGCGAAGCGTAGTTATCATCTTGTTAGGCATTTGGTGTCATTCGGTGTTAGTTCGACCGTTTCTGTGTCTCTGGTAACCAGCCGAATCCCTTACAGGGGAGCGGCTCCTTTCCGGATACCACTACGGGGTACCCCATCATTACAGTCTGTCCGTGATGCCAGGCGTAGCATTGGCGAGTAAATCAAAGAAAACGACGGGAAAATGCCTGTTTCCGCCTCAGTTGCACAACCGTGTGTGGTTGGTTCCTTAGAAACCTGAGAGTAATATGTGTGTAACATGAGAGTAAGATGAGAGTAAGGTACATAAGGTTAGGACCTAAACGACTCCAACTTACCATTATGCATCAGATTCTTGACCCGGCAGCACAATTCGCGCCGCGGGGCGCAGGGACGACGAAGCAAGACGGTTTGTGAGATTGCTCACATAAGCGGCGTCAATCCATTACCCAATAGCAGCCTTAAGGTGGAGGAGGGCACCGGAATGAACCTGAAACGACCCGCCCGTAGAAGCTTAACGGCACTCCTCGGCGGGATCCTCCTGGTAGTGGTCGGGCTGGCGGTTAACGCACAGACGGCTGCAGCGGAGACAATTGACAAGCAACTGGCGAACCCGTCCGATCCGGACGGGAATGCGGCGTGTCTGGCGTGTCACAGCCAGGCGCAGGAGATGGTCCGGGACGGCAATCACATATCGGTGCAGGTCGATCCGAACACTTACAACAACTCGGTACATGGCATCATCTCTTGTGTTCGATGCCATGCCGAGGTGGGCGAGGATCACGCCAAGAACCCCGCCAAACCTCTGAATCTGCCCACCGGACGAGACCTCAGGGTTCTCAAGTCTGAGGGGTGCATCAAGTGCCATGGGGGCAAGTACCCAGAAAGCTACAATCTCAGTTTCCATGGCGTCGCCGTCAGCAGCGGCGATAACCGTGCCGCTACTTGCGTGGACTGCCATGGCGTACACAACATTCTACCGTCACGCAACCCGGCGTCGCAGGTAGCGTCGGCCAATCTGGCGCAAACGTGCGGCACGACTGGGTGCCACCAGAATGTGCCGGCCAACTTTGCGAACGGCACGGAGCATTTTGTGGCGGCCAAACCTGAGGCCGGCGGCCTCAATATCATCTACAAGTTGTTTATGGGGCTGATCTGCTTCGACGCCATGAAGGATGGGCCGATTGTTATGTTCGACCTGCTCAGGCGTCTGCGTCGGCACTAGGGGGTGTAGTGAAGTGAGTAATAACAAAGCGGTTTATTACCAGCGATGGAATCTGCAGCACCGCCTGCAGCATATCTCCCTGGTGATTTCGATGATCGGGCTGCTCTGGACTGGCATGGCAATGAAGTTCTATACCGAAGCCTGGGCTAAAGGGACCTTCCGGATCTTCACGGGCTTCCATGGCACACTGATTGTGCACAAGATTTCGGCCGCCCTGCTAATCCTGGTCTCTGTCTGGCATCTGTCTTACCTGCTCACCTACCTGGCCAAACACGGCGTGAAGGAGGCAGGGCCCAGGAGTTGGGCTATGCTCCCGGGTTTGAAGGACTTCATTGACGCCAAGGACCATGCGTTATACCTGCTCAAGCTCTCGGACAAGCCGCCGCAATATGACCGCTACAGCTACCTTGAGAAGTTCGAATACCTGTCGATTTTCTGGGGCATGGCGGCGATGGGGCTCTCCGGTGCTGCATTGTGGTTCCCCGAGGTGGCAGCCCAGTGGATTCCCCGCTCCTGGCTGGATGGGCTAAGGCTCATTCACACCAACGAGGCGCTGGTCGCCTTGATCGCTCTCGCCTATGGCCATCTGTTTACGGCTCACTTCAACCCAATCTTCTTCCCACAGAACTCCATGTATTTGACTGGCAAGATCTCGCTGGAACACATGCTGGAGGAGCATCCCGCTGAATATGCACGCCTGGCAAGCAAGGGCGACCTGCCCGCTATGGCCGGCAGCAGTCACGAGCATGGACTGACGGGCTGGCGGTGGGGGCTGGGTGCCGTTGAGCTGATCATCTACTCGGCAGTGTTCTACTACCTGTTGTACACGTTCATTCCGAAACTACTGGCATAAGGGGGGAGGCTCCTTGAAGCGCAAGATTAACTGGGCAATTCCGGGCCTCCTGGGCATCGTGCTGTTTATCGCCGCCATGGTGTTCATGCAGCGAGGCGCTACTGCTCTGACCAACCCGACGGCCGCCGCATCGGAGTGTGCGGCATGCCACAACATGGAGCAGCAGGTATCCTCCTGGGAGCATTCGGCTCACAAGGATGCTGCTTGCACCACTTGTCATACTGACCCCGGCGTAAAGGGCTGGTTGGAGGTTAAGCTGGGCGAGCGCCAGATGAAGGCAGCCCTGGATAAGGGCTCTGCCGAGGGGCAAGTCACAGCCATCACCAAGGAAGTGCCCAACGAACGCTGCATCTCCTGCCACGCCAAGCAGATGCCTTGGGTCATGCAGGACTTACAGCCGCCCAAACTTGATGGCAATGGCGAGCCCGTCCGGGTGGCCAACTCAGCGTTGGAGTTCCTGCCTGGCATTGCCGGACACGATGTACACCTGACCGCAGAGCAGCCGCTGAAGTGCGTGGATTGCCACTTCGATGCTACCCATGGTCCGGCTGACAAGGCGCAGCAGGTGGCCGATATGCACCAGGCCTGCCTGGACTGCCACGCCAAGGAGAAAGTGGCGCTAACGGTCAAGAATACGGTTTCGTGCTCTGCCTGCCATAACGACTTGGCGAAGGTAGCCCCGGATGATCATAAGAACAATGCCTTCCGGGAGAGCCACGGCAAGATTGCTGCGACCCAGCCGGAGACCTGCCAGAACTGCCATCTCAACCCCGGCCTTGGGGCCAAGGCAGCAGACAGTGGCACCACAGTTCATCCGGTCGTTCAAACAACCGTCTCCGGAGCAGCGGAAAGCCAGGTTCAGTTCAATGTTCAGTTCCCGCCTGGAACGCTTAACGTGCCGCCGGACATGACGGACGCATGTGCTTCGTGCCACGGCACGACCATGCCGCACCCGAAGGACTGGCTGAAGGACCACGCGACGGGTTATCAGGAGAAACCGGAGATGTGTGCCTCCTGCCACGGCACCACAACCCAGGGCTTCGATATGAAGGTGACGGGCAACCCCCGCACCCTCTCCACCACCGATCCTACCTGTACGAGCTGTCATGCGCAACCGATGCCTCACCCGGCCGATTGGCTGACGGGTGGACACCAGAACGCGGCTACGGCTGCACCGCAGACTTGTGACCAGTGCCACTCGGCCAAGAACCCGGCTCATCCGAATGCCGATTATGCATCGCCGCAATACTGCCTGAACTGCCACCTGGGCAAGTACAGTCATCCGCTGAACTGGCTCGACCAGCACCGGTTCTCGCTGCAGTCCTATGGCGGTGACCAGACGAAGGCCGGCTGCACGCAGTGTCACACGGCGACCACCAACAGTTGCACGTCCTGCCATACCAACGGTGTCGGCAACCAGCAGCAGTGGCATCCCAGCGACTTCGTCGCCACCCACAAGGATCAACTGGCTTCGTACGGGGACAACCCAACGGCAGCCGGCTGCACCAGTTGCCACACGGTGACCGGCAGTGGGTTCAACAGCTGCGTCACTTGCCACACCAACGGGATTGAAAGCAAAGAATGGCATCCGGCGGAGTTCATCGCCACGCACAAGGACCAGTTGGCAGCCGTGAATGATGACCCGCAGGCTGCTGGCTGCACCAAGTGCCACACGACCAGCAACACGGCCAAGACCAGCTTCAACAGCTGCACGGCCTGCCACACCGATGGTCTGAATGTGGCCACGCAGTGGCATCCGGATAATTGGTGGATCGCTCACGCCTACCAGGTGAACGATAGCAACAAGGCCAGCTGCTACTCCTGCCACGACTACGTCCAGCCTGCCTGCACGAAGTGCCATGTTAACAAGCCGTAGGGCTTGATAGCACTCCAGCGGAAAAGCAAACCCCCGGGTGAATTCACCCGGGGGTTTCGTTCTCTCAGACCGTCTTCGAACGGTTACGCATCTGGAAGAACAGAAGGAGGCCAACACCTACAATAATCTGCAGCAGGGCCATTCCCTGCGCCACGCGGATGCCGAAGAAGAAGGAGCTATCCTCCCGGATCGACTCAATGGCAAACCGCCCGATGTTGTAGAGGATAAGATACAGGCTGAAGACCGTACCGGCGACAGGCTTCTTTCGCTGCACCAGATACAGGGCAACGAAGCAGAGCAGGTTCCAAAGGCTCTCATAGAGGAAAGTGGGATGCATGACCGTGCCCTCAATCGTCATGCCCTCACGCAGCCAGGCTGGCATGTGGCTAATCAGCCAGGCTGGAGCAGGACCGCCATAGGCCTCCTGATTGAAGAAGTTACCCCAGCGCCCAACCGCCTGAGCCAGAACCAGTCCCGGCCCGATCATGTCCGCCCATAGCCAGAAGGATTGTCGCTTTCGCCAGACGTAGATGCCGCCGCAGAGCAAGGCGCCAAGCACGCCGCCGTGGATGGCCAACCCACCATGCCAGATGGCCAAAATCTCCCCGGGGTGTTCCCGGTAATAGGGCCAACTCAGGATGAACACTTCATACAAGCGGGCGCCCAATATGCCAGCCGGCACGATAATCATGGCCAGGTCCGGGACGAAATCAGGATCAAGCCCCCGACGCTCCGCTGCTTTCATGGTCAGCCAGATCGCAGCCAGAATGCCGGTTACGAAGATGAGACCATACCAGCGCACGCTGATCGGGCCCAGGTGAAGTGCTACAGGATCAATAAATGCGGCCGTCAGCATGAGATGCCTCCCTCGGAAAACATTTCTAGGCGCTTCCTTATTATCGCAGGTTCAAAGCAATAGGGAAAGGCGTAATGGAAGCCACTCAAAAAGAACACCGGAAGAAGGCGACTAGCCTATCTTCCGGTGTTTTTGGGTTGTCTGCCTTACTGGCCGCCTTGCGCCGCTACCTGATCCAGGAGCACTGACTGGCGGGAAAGCTGCTCCGTGAGCACTTGCCGGACCGCATTGCAGACTGCCATAATGTGCTCCGAGGAAACATGGTAGTACATGTTGAGGCCTTCCTTGCGCGATTCGACGAGTCCATGCTGCTTCATTAGGGAAAGATGTTGAGAGAGATTTGGCATGGTGACATCGACAGCCCTGGCTAGTTCGCCGGCGGTCAACTCCATGTCCTTGAGGGTATAGAGAATCTCCAACCGTTTGGGGCTAGCCAAGACCTGACAAAGACGGGCCTGCAGTTCGAATACCCGCTTGTCCTGTTCCACCCCACAGCACCTCCCTACAACTGAAACCTCTAATATAGAAATTATTTACCTTCCTTTAGGTTTTGTCAACGATTTAGGGGCTGTATTGAATAAATCTTTGTCGGATTTTCACATGGCTTCGTACGCAAGGGAAAGCACTATAGTATACTGATACGTTCTAATCCTGTCTACGTTATTCTGATGAAATGCTGATTGCAGTTTACCGATTGACAACGACCGGTGGAGAGATACAATATATGTAGTACGAAAGTACCATAACTACTGGCACAAAGGCCTAGACCTGAGATAAAGCACTAGACCTTCCTGGACCGCCGGGTCACATTTCTTGGAGGAGGTTTAACTCTGTGGAGTTGACAAACGCAACCAAGATCGATACTGAAAAGCTGTTTGAGGTCAGGCGAGTTTTGAATCCGGACGGGACACTGGTTGGGCCGGAGCCCGATTTCACTCCCGAGCAACTGAAAGACGTTTATCGACTGATGGTTTTCCTACGGACATTCGACCAGCGTTGCTTGAACCTGCAGCGGCAGGGGCGCATGGGCACGTTTGCCCCATATAGCGGGCAGGAGGCCTGCCAGGTTGGCTCCACCTATCTGCTGCAGAAGGGCAAGGACTGGATCTTCCCGACCTACCGTGACCATGGCGCCATGCAGGTGATGGGTGTGCCGGCCGTAAACATCCTCCGATACTCCATGGGCGACGAGCGGGGGAACCATGCGCCGGAGGGCGTGAATGCCTTCCCGATCTCCATTCCCATCGCCACTCAGCTGGTTCATGCAGTGGGTGTGGCTTGGGGTGCCAAGATTAAGGGTGAGGATGTCGTCACGGTAGGATACGCCGGCGACGGCGGCACTTCCCCGGGTGACTTCCATGAAGCGCTGAACTTTGCCGCGGTGTTTAATACGGCCTCGATCATCTTCATTCAGAACAACGGCTACGCAATCTCGACGCCGAATACCAGGCAGTTCAAGACCCACGGTATTGCTCAGCGGGCCCTTGGCTACGACATTCCGGGCGTGCGGGTCGATGGTCAGGACATCCTGGCGGTCCTCTCCGTGATGAAGGAAGCCATCGATCGGGCACGCAGCGGCGGCGGACCCACCCTGGTAGAGGCACTCACGTTCCGTTACGGGCCGCACACGACGTCCGATGATCCGAAGCGGTATCGGACCCAGGAGGAACTGGAGGAGTGGCAGGCCAGGGACCCGATCGAACGGCTGCGCAAGTATCTGGTCGCCAAGGGCCAGTGGACCGATGCCGAGGACGAGACACTGTGGAACTGGGCCAAAGATCAGGTAGCAGCCGCTGTTACCGAGGCCGAGGCCACGCCGAAGCCCAGCATTGACGAGCTGTTCGACTTCCTGTATGAGAAGCCCACTCCTGAGCTGGAGCGGCAGAAGGAGTACCTGAAGGCGTACCTGAGCAAGCAGGGCGGGGAGGCTAAGGCACATGGCTAAGATGACGTTGATCGCTGCCATCAACAATGCGCTGAAGGTGGCAATGCAAAAGGACCCCAACGTGGTTGTGATCGGTGAAGATGTCGGCATCAACGGCGGTGTCTTCCGCGCAACCGACGGCTTGATCAAGGAGTTCGGCGGTGAACGGGTGATTGACTCGCCGCTGGCGGAGTCTGGGTTTATCGGCGCCGCTATGGGCATGGCGATTTACGGGCTGCGGCCGGTGGCCGAAGTTCAGTTCGACGGCTTTCTGGCACCCGCCCATGAGCATCTGGTGAACCACATTGCGCGCATCCGGCACCGCAGCCGGGGGCGCTGGCACGTGCCCATGGTCATTCGCATTCCGTCCTTCGGCGGCATCAAGGCTTTGGAGCATCACTCGGAGTCCATTGAGGGTTGGTACCTGAACAACCCGGGGCTCAAGATTGTTGTGCCCTCCAACCCATACGACGCCAAGGGCCTGCTGCTAGCGGCGATTGAAGACAATGATCCAGTGCTCTTCATGGAGCCGAAGCGTCTCTACCGCGCCTTCCGGGCGGAAGTGCCAGAGGAGTACTACACGGTTCCCATCGGTAAGGCCGCCATCGCTCGGGAAGGCTCTGACATGACCATTCTCACCTATGGCCCCCACGTGCACACCGCCCTGGAGGCAGCAGAGAAGGCCTATGCTGATCACGGCTGGCAGACGGAAGTGGTTGACCTGCGCAGCCTGAACCCGCTCGATCTCGACACGATCCTGGCTTCGGTCAAGAAGACTCGCCGGGTAGTGGTCCTGAACGAGGCCCCGCGTACGAATGCCTTCACCAGTGAGCTGATCGCGCTGATCAACGACCACGCCCTGGAGTACCTGGAGGCGCCGGTTGCTCGGGTTACCGGCTTTGACGTGCCCATGCCCTACCTGTTGACCGAGGATCTTTATATCCCGGACGCAGGGCGCGTCCTGGACGCCATGGTGGGCGTAAAGAGCTACTAGCTGGGAGGAGGACCCCGATGGCTATCGAGTTCAAACTGCCGGACGTCGGCGAAGGCCTGCATGAAGCGGAACTATTGCAGTGGTTGGTCAAGGAAGGCGACTATGTACGCGAGGACCAGCCGATTATGGAGGTTCAGACCGACAAGGCAGCAGTGGAAATCACCTCTCCGGTTAACTCAAAGATTGCCAAGCTGATCGGCAAGGTGGGCGAGATTCTGCATGTCGGCAGTGTGGTTGTCGTATTTGGTGAAGGCGATGCCGCCGGCACCGCCGGCACCGTTCCCACGGCCCATGAAGCGGCGGCAGCAGTAGCCGCTGCGGCACCGGCCGGCGCCGCACCGCAGGCGACGGCCGATCTGGCGCCTGCATCTGCTGCAGTGGCGACTGCCGTTGCCGCTCCGCCTGCACCGGCAGTCACAGCCGTGGCAGCGGGCGGTCGAGCCCTGGCTGCCCCGGCCACTCGCAAGCTGGCCCGTGAGATGGGGCTGGACATCAACACAGTTCCCGGCAGCGGCCCAGCCGGTCGGGTTACCCCCGACGACTTGAGGCACTTTACTCCGGGCGCTGCACAGGCTCAGGCACCGGCTCCATCCGTAGCTGCAACCGCACCGGCACCGGCAATTGCAGCGGCTGCTCCGGCGCCCGCTCCGACCGCAGTGGCACCTGCTGCACCAGGTCTGGAGGAGCGGATTCCGCTGAAGGGCATTCGCAAGGTGATCGCCGAGCGCATGGTAGCCTCCAAGCACACGGCGCCGCACGTCACAGTGGTAGACGAAGTGGACATGACCGAGTTGATTGCGTTCAGGGCCACAGCCAAGGAGATGGCGGCCAAGAAGGGCATCAAGCTGAGCTTCCTGCCGTTTATCTTCAAGGCCCTCACCACTGCCCTGAAGGAATTCCCCTATGTGAACGCCCGGATCGATGACGAACGCCAGGAGATCGTCCTGCGCAAGGAGTACCACATGGGCATGGCCCTGGACACGGAGGCCGGTCTGCTGGTTCCCGTGATTCGGGACGTCGACAAGAAGTCGGTCTTTGCGATCGCCAAGGAGATGCAGGACCTGATCGAGCGCGGTCGGTCCGGGAAGCTTTCGCCGGACGAACTGCGTGGCAGCACCTTTACGGTCTCGAACCAGGGATCCATCGGTGGCCTGTTCTTCACGCCGGTGATTAACCACCCGGAAGTGGCGATCCTGGGCGTCGGTCAGACGCAGGAGCGTGCCGTGGTTCGGAACGGCGAGGTTGTCGTGCGGCAGATGTGCTACCTGGCGCTCTCGTTCGACCACCGGCTGATTGACGGTGGCATGGGCACTCGTTTCCTCAGCCGGGTTGTCGAGCTGCTGAGCAATCCGACCCAGTTGATGATGGAGGCGATGTAACCATGGTCATGGGATCGATCAAGATCGGCACCGACGTGTTGGTCATTGGCGCCGGTCCTGGCGGCTATGTGGCTGCCCAGCGGGCGGCCCAGTTGGGCAAAGACGTGGTTCTGGTGGAAAGCCGTGAACTGGGCGGCACCTGCCTGAACATCGGCTGCATCCCCTCCAAAGCGTTGATCTCCGTGGGCGATTTGATCACCAAGGTAAAGCATGCGGAGGAACGTGGTATCAAGGCGGGGGAGATTCAGCTCGACTTTGCCAAGACGCAGGAGTGGAAGAACGAGAAGGTCATCAAGAAGTTGACCGGCGGCGTAGCCACTTTGATGAAGGCGGCCCAGGTCGAGGTTGTGCGGGGCAAGGCCAAGTTCCTGGATGCCCACACCGCAGAGATCGAAATCAATGAAGGCGGCAACGCCGTTTACACCTTCAAGAACTGCATCATCGCCTCCGGTTCGGTATCGGTGAACCCTTCCTTCTTCCCGCTTGACGGCAAGGATGTGGTCGACAGCGAGGGCGCCCTTGGTTTCACCGAGGTGCCCAAGAACATGCTGGTGGTCGGTGGCGGCTATATTGGCGTGGAACTGGGCATTGCATACGCCAAGCTGGGCAGCAATGTCACCATTGTGGAAGCCACCGAGCAACTGCTGCCGGGGACCGATCCGGACCTGATCAGCGTGCTGATGCGGAAGCTGAAGAAGCTGAACATCAACGTGATGTTGAAGGCGAAGGCCTCGGGTGGACTGAATGCCGGCAAGGTTCGGGTTGAGGACGCTGAGGGTAAGGCGCAGGAGATTCCGGCCGATAAGGTTCTGGTCTCAGTCGGCCGCCGGCCTTACACCGAAGGACTTCACCTGGATCACATCGGGCTGGAGACGGACGCCAAGGGCTTTATCCCGGTCGATAACCAGATGCGGACCAAGGTGCCCCACATCTTCGCCATTGGCGATGTGTGCAGCCCGATCATGTTGGCGCATAAGGCCAGCAGTCAAGGGCGAGTGGCCGCAGAGGCCATTGCTGGGCTTCCCAGTTATGCCGACTGGCAAACGGTCCCGGCCGTGGTCTTCACGGATCCGGAGATCGCCTATGTGGGCCTCACCGAGAAGCAGGCCAAGGAGCAGGGGTACGACGTAGCCGTCAGCAAATACATGTTTGCGGCGGTTGGTCGGGCCCTAACCATGGCGGAGCCGGACGGTGTGGTCAAGCTGGTGGCGGATAAGAAGAGCGGCATACTGCTGGGCGCCCAGATGGCCGGGCCCGAGGTGTCGGAGTTAATTGGTGAGATGACCCTGGCCATCGAGAGGGGGGCGTTGGTGGAAGACGTTTCCCTGACGCCGCATTATCACCCGACTCTGTCCGAGGGCATCCTGGAAGCGGCCCACGCTTTGGTTTCCAACATTGAAAAGGCCGGTAAGGCCCACTAGAAACCAAAAGACAAGAACGCCCCCGCATGTGTGCGGGGGCGTTCTTATCGGCGTGCGAGCCTCAGGCCCTCCAAACGGATCTCCATGGCCTGTGGCGAGACATTGAAGTGTTTCACCAATGCGGATACCTTTCCGCCGGTTACCCGATGCATGGCACGTACCGCTGGTTCGGGCATGAGCAGTGCACCGGCAAAGAGGTTTGCCTCCCACTCTTGTTGGGTGTGAAGCTTGCGCTCGTCTGGTACGACCGCTGTGCCGCGGATTTCCATGTCACCGGTGGTACAGACAAAAAGCGTGCTGGAGTTGGCGGACTGTCGGCAATGGAGCACGTAGTGGCCGATCTCGTGGGCAATGGAGAATCGCTGCCGATGATCGTGGTGGTTCGACTCGACCGCGATCAAGTGCGACGAAGCGTCGAGAAAACCCGCGTAGGAACGTTCGCCAATCTGCAGGTCTGCCACACGTTGGACCCCTAGACCGAACAGCAGGCCAGCCACCAACTCAACGTCGATGCGGTAATGGTCCCAGGGCTCGCCCAGAGCGGTTACCTCTTCACAGGCTACCAGGAGTACCCGCTCGGCCTCTTGTTCGGCAGGCCTCAATCTGGATCACACCTTCTCGGGTTGTCCGGTGGTTTGCGACTAGCGGAACGGACCTTCTCCAGGAGAGCCTGACGTTCGGCCTCCGTGCTGGTCTCCTTGTCGCGGGTAAAGACCATGCCGGATTGCATACTGTTGAGCGCATTCAGCGAGAGAAGCCGGCGGACCTCTTTCAGCAGGGCGCTGAAGGGGGCCGAAACCTTGGCTGCCAACTGCCGGACAGCAGCATTATCCGACAGGGTTTCAGTTGGAGTCCCGGCACGGGACAACTGTTCCAGGCTGTCGACCGGCAGACCCGAGCGGCGGGCCTGCTCCTCGATGGAGAGGCCGGACACGACTCGGTCCTGTGTGAACAGGTCGCCAATGGTTGCGGCAGAGGTTGCAGAACGGGGTACCAACTCCGCATGCAGCTTCAGCGCAAAGGTGTGGCTTGCGAATTCCGCCTGGCGCCACCGTTTCTCGTTATCGAGTTCCAGAATGACCGGAATCAGCTCTTCCAGTTCGGCGGTGTACTCGGGGTAAGTGGCGAGCACTGTGGCAACGCCCTGCTGATCGGACCGTTCAAGGCACGCCTGCAATTCTGCAACCACGGATTCGATAGGCCTGGTCATGCTTCGCTACCCCCTCCGCCAAAGCGCAGAGCCAGAAGCTGGCGCTTCAATTCTTTTAGGCCCCGATAGTAATAATTTTCCACGCGTTTCTCCACGTTGCCGTCGTCTGCAACCAGCCCTTCTGCCAGGAGCAGGTTGGCTGTCTCCCGGTTTGAACGTCCCTCGAACTGGCGAGCCTGAATGACGATTCGGTAATGATCGGGGATCTGTTCCAGTGCAAGGTGCAGCAACTGCTCTTCTTCCGTTCGGATGGTTTCAGCCAGGGGGTCCATGGTGTGACCGACCTGCCGTTCGAGCAGGGAGCTGCTGTCCGGGTCGCTGGCGGCAACCGGGGCGTCAAGGGTGGCGTCTTCTTTGCTGCGGCCCTTTTTCCGTAGTTCGTCGATCAGGCGACGACGGAGCAGGGTCCAGAACAGAGCGGAGAACTGCTGTGCGGGTTCACGCTGTAGGGCGGTGACCACTGCGAGCCACAAGTTCTGCATGATGTCCTGGGCGAGAAACGGGTCGCTAACTTGGCCGCGCAAATAGCGCATGCCCTTTCCGTGGTACCGGTCAACCAGTTCCGCCCATGCGGCATCTTCCCCCTGCAGGGCGGCTTGCAACAAGGCGTCATCGGTCCAGGAGGCGAACTGCCCCAAACGAGTCGACCTCCTAACTCTCTAAGTCGATGGTGAAAGGAAAAGTCCTCACCAACCGGCTTTATCGGTGCCCGGCAGCGCGTATGCCCGCCAGATAGCATGAAGCAAGTCGTCGCGGGAGACGATGCCGACCAGCACGCCGCCCTCCGACACCACGGGCACACGTTTAATCCGGTAGTCTACCATGAGTCCGGCCACATCTACCACGTCATCATCTAGGTGGCACGTAATCACGTTTTTCGTACATATGCTCATGACAGGTTCGTCCAGCATCCGCTGAAACCGTTCCCGTACGCCGTCTTCTTCATCCTGGATCACCACGGCGAAGGTCAGGAAATCGATGGCCCGCGGATGGTGTCTGCGGCCTCGACGGAGCAGGTCTGCGTAGGTGATGATCCCTACCACCTGATTCGTGTCATCAACCACCGGAAGGCCGTCAATCCTGTGATCCATCATGACGCGCAATGCATCGGCCACCTTGGTTTCAGGCCGGACCCGTACTACTCCGGAGTTCATGACGCTTTGAATATCCATGAGCTCGCCTCCCGTCAGAGGAGTTGAGCGATATTTCTTCGTCCCACCCTTAACATCCTGTCAAGCACTTTCACTACTTTGGTTTTGCGCCTTCTACACAATTCTCGTATACTCAGGGGTGAAGCCTGTTGCAGGGATACGGGGGGAGAGCCATGGCACCACGCATATTGGTGGTGGACGACGATCCAAAGATTACTTCCTTCTTGCGGCGCGGGTTGGCTCTTGAGGGGTATGAGGTCACCGTCTCCAACCACAGCGCCGAGGCGCTGCGCATGGTGGCCGAAGAAGTTCCCGACATGATTATCCTGGACATCATGATGCCAGGGGTTGACGGGCTGGAGGCATGTCGGCGGATTCGGGCTGCCGGCGAAGCAGTGCCCATTCTGATGTTGACCGCCCGCGACACGGTGGCAGACCGGGTAAAGGGGCTGGATTGCGGTTCCGATGATTACCTGGTGAAGCCTTTTGCGCTGGAGGAACTGCTGGCACGGGTGCGTGCCCTGTTGCGGCGCAGCAAGACGGGCCGCGAGGAGGAGTCCCGGCCTGGGCTGCTTTCCTACGCCAACCTTGAGTTGGACACGGCCAGTCGTGAAGCAAGGCGAGGACACCGCGTGATTGACCTGACCGCCAAGGAATACGAGTTGCTTGTCCTATTCATGAGCCGCCCGCGGCAGGTACTCACGCGGGATACCTTGATGGAACAGGTATGGGGCTACGACTATACCGGCGAGAGCAATGTGCTGGAGGTTTACGTCGGTTATCTTCGTCAGAAGCTCGAGGCGGCTGGCGAAGCACGCTTGATCCAGACTGTCCGAGGTGTTGGCTACGTATTGAAGGAGTGAGCACCTTTGTCAATCAGGCTGCGGCTCACTTTGCTCTATTCCGGGCTGATGATGGTCGGCCTGGTACTATTCAGCATCCTTCTGTCCGGCGTACTGCGGCTCACCTTCATTCAAGCGATGGACAAGAACCTGGAGGATACAGCCACCACGACTCTGGAGTATTTTAACTCCTACGGGCGACTCCCACCGTCGCAGCAAGCCGTGGGTTCGAAATACATTCAAGTGCGTACCGACGACACGGTTTGGGCCAGTCAAGAGATGACCGGCCAATTTCCCATACAACCGGCTGCCCGACAGGGCCAGAAGACATGGTCCACCGAAGTGGACCAGAACGGCATGACGTACCGCCTGTATACCATGCCAGTCGGTGAGGGGAATAAGCGCTTCTACGTGCAGGTTGCATCCTCTCTCGAGAACCTGGACGATGCATCCCAGGAGTTGCGCATGCCGCTGACCCTGGGCACCATCCTGTTCCTGGGTCTGGCGGCGTTAGGCACCTGGTGGGTGGCTCGCCGGGCCATTGAGCCGGTGGAAAGCGTGGTGAGGGCTGCTGAGGCGATTGGCGGCTCCCAGGACCTGAGTCTGCGGGTGCCGTACCAGGGGCCGGATGACGAGGTGGGGCGTCTGGTGAAGACGTTCAACGCGATGTTGGACCAGTTGCAAGGCATGTACCAGCGCATGGCCACGGCGATTGACGCACAGCAGCGATTCGTTGCCGATGCTTCGCACGAACTGCGTACGCCGCTGACGATTATCCGGGGGAACATTGATTACTTACAGCGCGCCAAGACGTTGGATGCCGAGGCATTGGCGGATATGGAATCCGAGGCCGCGCGCATGACCCGTCTTGTCGAGGAACTGCTGACGGTGGCCCGGGCTGATGCCGGGCAGTCAATCGATCTGGAGCCGCTCATCCTCGGGCCGTTAGTTGCTGAGGTCTGTCGGAAGGCCCAGGCCTTACCCCATGAAGCCGACTTCCAACCGGACCCTCCGGAAGCTCTGGATGCGATTGAAGTGCTGGGACACAAAGAGTGGCTGACACGGACATTGCTGATTCTGGTGGAGAATGCGTTCAAATACACGCCTTCAGGCGTTGTGACGGTCCGCACGGTACGTCAGGCAGACGAGGTAGTTATCCAGGTTCAGGACACCGGCATCGGCATCGCCCGTGAGGATGTGCCCTACATTTTTGAACGCTTCTATCGGGCCGATCGGGCCCGGAGTCGAGGCGGGGTAGGCCTGGGCCTGGCGATTGCCCAGTGGGCGGCGGGCATGCACGGCGGGCGCATCACGGTAGAGAGTGAACTGGGGCAGGGCAGTACCTTCAGCCTTTGGTTACCGCTGTTCCATGAATGAGCTTGGCCTCTTCGTCCAAAATTCTTCGTCCGGTTTTGAAACATGTTCAGGCTAGATTCAGCGGGAACTTGCATGATAGACGGTGTCAGGACGGGAGCAATCATGAAAGGAGTGGACTGTTATGCAGGATGAAAAGGACCTATGGAACCCTGAGGGCGAGCATAACGAGCCCTCCGCCGACAATGAAAACCGGCCGGAGACTGTTAACGCTACGCCACAAGAGACTGAGGAGCAGAGCCATATTGAACAGGACCCAGTGATGGAGTTGCCGGAGATTCCTGTCGTAGAGCCCGTCAGCGAAGCACCACTGGTTTTTCCGGCCGAACAGCCAAAGCGGAAGGCGGGCGCAGGTTGGAAGGTGTTCGCTGCCGCAGTTGCTCTGGTAGCGATCGGCGCCGGCGTTGGCAGTGCCACGACCTGGGCTTTGGCTCGCAACCTACAGGCTAATTCGGTGCCCATCGGCTACAAAGTGAGCACCTCCACCAGCGCCACTCCTGTGGCTAACACGCCTATTGCACAGGGGAACGTGATTCCGGACATCTACCGGAAGGTCTCTCCCTCCGTGGTCTGGATCAAGGTAGCCATTCAGAAGGGTTGGCAGCGCGGCCAGGCCTCTGGCTCTGGTTTCGTGGTCGATCCCAGCGGCTACATTCTCACCAATAATCATGTCATCGATGGCGGCACGAACATCACGGTCCAGTTTGTGGACGGGACCGTTCTGCCGGCCAAGGTAGTGGGCACAGATAAGTACAAGGATCTGGCCGTCATTAAGGTAGACCCGGGCAACCGGCAGCTGATTGCTGCTACCCTGGGCGATTCGTCCAAGGTGCAGGTTGGCGAACTGGCCGTTGCGATCGGTAGTCCGTTTGATCAGGAGTTCACCGTTACGGCCGGCATCGTTTCCGGTGTCAACCGGGATCTGGAGGAGGATAACAACCCCTTCACCATTCCCGGCGGCATTCAGACCGACGCCGCCATTAACCCCGGCAACTCCGGTGGTCCGCTGCTGAACGGGAACGGTGAGGTCATCGGCATCAACACCCTGATTGAGACCGGCAACTCTGGTGCCAGTGGCAATATCGGTATCGGCTTTGCCGTGCCGATTAATGCCGCCAAGGAGATCCTGCCCACACTGATGCAGGGAAAGGCTGTCAGCTACCCGGCACTCGGCATCGGGCTGGCGGATATGGCTGACGTCGATTGGGCCAACGCTCCTTCCATCAAGGAGGGCGCTGTTGTAGCCAAGGTATACACGGGATCTGGTGCGGCAGCAGCCGGTCTGCAGGATCCGGTCGTAACCCGCTCAGGCGTGGTGAGTTCCGCGGACGTGATCGTGTCGATCGACGGCAAGGCCATCAAGAATGGCCAGGATGTCATCAGCTATATCCAGGGCAAGAAGGTTGGCGACACCGTGACCTTGACTGTGGTCCGCGGGAAGGACCGGTTGACCATTCCGGTCAAGCTGGGTGATCGCTCCGCCCTCAATACTGACAGCAACAACTAAAGGAAGCGCAGGGGTTAGCCCAGGGAGCAGCCGGCATTACAAGCCGGCTGCTCTTTTGATTTGGTAAGACAGGATGCGGTCATACTAAACGGCATGAGGAGGGAGTCATATGACCGAGAACAACGACCGAAAAGTTGCCAGGACTACGCCGGAGTCTCATCTTGCCAATGCAGCGCACGCTGCTCAGAGCCAGAACACAAATCCGAACATGGGTCAGCAGCCGTCTACGATCGGAGAGATGTACCTGGACCACGGCACACCGTCGCTTGTAGCACAAGACAATCCCGACGACTCACAGCTTGGGGCCAGTGATAACAAGACGCAAAAGAAAGCATGATCCGCTGTTAATCAGCCCGTCGGTTCTGCTAAACTGGAGTCAGGCAGCGCGAACTTACGGGCTTATTCTCCTTGTGAGACGAAGGGGTGTGGCGTAGATGTCTCGCCTCCACGCCAGCATCTGGATTGCCTGTACGCCCGAAGAGGTATTTGGGGTTCTGGAAGAGCCCAACAGACGGCTCTTTCCGCCCCATGGACCTCACGTGTTCCGGCTGAGTCCGTCATGTGGCATTGGCACCAGGTATCGGCTTGAGTTCAGGCGTATGGGGCTTAGCTTGCATGTCGACTGCTCGGTGACTGAATATGTCCCCGGCTGTCGACTGGCATTCAAGAGCGCCGCAGGCTGGACGATGAATTCAGTCGCCAGCCTCAAACCGGAAGCCGGGGGGACCCGCCTTGACCTTCAGGCGACTTACACACTGCCACCGGTCCTGCGCTGGCTGGTGCCAGGGGGCCTCATCCGACTGAGCGTCTGGCAGACCCTGTGCCGGGCGAAGTTAGTGAGTGAAGAGGCGCGGCCTTTGCGCGTCATCTCAACCTGAGGCGGACCCGCACACAAGGGCGGTATGGCGAGGGGGGGACCTGGGTTGGTGCGCATACGACTGGCCAGTTTGCTGCTCGGCTTATTGCTGATCACCACTACCGGTTGTGCCGACCCGTTGCCCCCTGTACCGCCCTCGCCACAACCCGCACCATCGCCGACTCCCCGGCCCTCCGACCGCGAAGCGCTCGCTTTTGTTGAGGCGTTTATGCAGGCCCGGATGGCCGGTGCCACGTCTGCGGTCCAAGCCATGCTTGACCGTTCTTTGGCCGGGAGGGCCGGTACTTTCGCACTCAAGAGCGGTGAACGTATCACCGCATACTTGGTGGAAGCGCTGCCGAATGATAACGAGGCATTCTTCCGTTACCAGATCCGCGTCGCGGTCAGCATTGATGCTTCCCGCAGCCGGGTTGCCACCGAGCGGCTGACCGTGGCCTGGCGAGGGGGCTTCAAGGCAGCCGATTGGGTTGACGTGCCAACGCAGATGCTGACACTCAGTGAGGGCAAAGATCGCAAGCTTTATTTGTACCGGGGGCAGGACCTCGCAGAGGTAGCGGATCGGGACGTCTTGCCCAAAGCATACCGCCCCTTTGGCGCGGGGGCCGGCATCGCGTTCGCTACGGGCCGCGAGGGGTGGCTGGTGGCAGCTCCTTCTCTGACCGGCAGTCATGTGCTTTGGGTCACCA
This sequence comes from Mycobacterium leprae, assembly GCA_050262655.1. Classification (GTDB taxonomy): domain Bacteria; phylum Bacillota; class Sulfobacillia; order Symbiobacteriales; family Symbiobacteriaceae; genus DASXVX01. The sequence goes on from JBLNEM010000509.1 coordinate 45,471, forward strand.
GGGGTAACCACCCGCTACTTGGGTTTAGTCAGGTCAATTGGGGTGGGGCGCCCATTCAGGCGTCACTGGACCTGCTCTTCGAGGGCGGAGCAACCGAAGCGGCGTGGGCCCCGGGTACTGCCCAGCACGTCGCTGTGGCCGTGGCCGTTCCCTCCGGTAGCACGCTGCTCTACATTTGGGACGTCACGACGAAGACCCGATTTGGGCCAGATTTAACCAAAGAACTTGGGCCCGACGTGACGGTCAAGGGCATACGCTGGCCATGCGCCGTCCGAAAGATCGTGGCATTCGACATCCTTCAGGGCGGCCGGCAGAGTGGTCCCTGGCTATACGATTTGGAACAAGGCCTGGAGCAGAAGCGTTTGGTCGGACCACAGGGAAGCGACCTTTCGGCCATATGTGCGCAGTCTGTTGTACCGGCTCAGCCGTGACCAGATCCACCGCCTTCCCGACAGCGGAAGGCGGGTTCTTATACGCGGCAGGATTTGGCGCTGGTCAGGCGAAGCCATTCTGACCGGCTATTTGGGGCCCAAGATTGCCCGACAGAACAGGGAGAGAAGCAATGGTTGCAGACCGCATTTTGACGGTGGCGCTGAACGCAGCAGTGGATGTTTCATATATCGTGGATGGCTTTGGTGTCGACAAGATTAACATCGCCCGTGCTACGACGAAAAACGCCGGCGGAAAGGCCAATAATGTGGCCAGGGTGCTGGCTTCGCTCGGGCAGCCGGTTATTGCTACTGGCCTTGCCTGCGGGTCGGCCGGACAGTTCATTGCGGAGGACCTGCGGATTCGCTCCGTCGAGCCCCAGTTCGTGGCAGCCCCTGGCGAGAGTCGAACCTGCATGGCGATTGTGGACCCGATGGGCCACACCTTGACCGAACTTCGCGAGAAAGGGCCTACCTTGACCGCAGCGGACGCCGATCGTTTTCTGGAAAAGTTCACGGGGTTATTATGGCGGGCCAAGCTTGTGGTGATGTCTGGCTCCCTGCCACCGGGGATTCCTGCGGACTTCTACGGTAAGCTTATCCATGCAGCCTACCGCCAAACGCAAGTGCGGACGATCCTCGATGCAAGCGGGCGCTCTTTGGCTGAGGCTCTGGCCATGCATCCCTATCTGGTTAAGCCAAACCGTGATGAGCTTGAGGAATGGGCTGGTCGGCCGCTGCCGGATGAGGGAGCCTTGCTATCAGCAGCACAAGACCTGATCAAAGCCGGTCCGCTGACCGTTGCCGTTTCGCTCGGACCGGAGGGACTGCTGATGGTATCGCCGGAGGGCGCCTGGCGGGCAGTTCCACCGCGTATCACCCCGGTGAATACGGTAGGATCCGGCGATTCGCTGGTGGCAGGCTTTGCCGCCGGTCTGGTACAGGGATTATCAGCAGAAGAGATTTTGCGGCTGGCGGTTGCCTGCGGGACGGCCAACGCCTTGACCAGCGAAGTGGCAGTCGTGGATCCGGCAGATCTGGAGCGGATTCGCCCACAGGTACGAGTTGAACGTGTTGGTTGATGGCGGAGCCTGCCCTGAAGGGTGGGCTCTTTTTTCTTTGCCGGCGCTGCATCACGTTCTGTCAACGGCGCAGACTATATTCTGTCCCGACGAAACAAACGACGGTAGAGGTGAAGCAGGTTGTCAAAGCGCGTTGCCGTCGAAGCCGGGCTCGACACATACAAGGAAGCGCTCCAGAATGCCGGATTTGAGATCGCAGAATTGAGACAGGGCTCCATGCCGGAAGTAGACGCCGCAGTGATCAGCGGCATGAGTCGGAACCTGATGGGGATTTGCGACACCGATGGAAACAAGTTCCCCGTCATCGAAGCGACGGGCCGTTCAGCGCAGGAAGTGATTCAGCAGATTCGTGACCGCCTGGCCCACGAATAGGTACCCATACCTGGAGGTGGCCGCGGATGGCGCTTCTGGAGGTCAGTGTGGTTCCGGTAGGAACAGAGAATCCCAGTATCTCCAGTTTCGTCGCCCAGTCGCTCCGAGAGGTGAAGCGGAACGGGATCAAGTTCCATGTGACACCGACGGCCACGGTCATGGAGGGAGACCTGCCTGCGCTGATGCACGTTGCACAGCAGATGCATGAGGCGGCCCTTCGGGCCGGGTCCCAGCGGGTGATCACAAACATCAGCATTGATGAGCGGCGGGACAAGGACCTCAACATGGAGGATACCGTGAACGCCGTGACCGCCGAACTGTAACCATAGCAAGGGCGCCCCGAGCGGGGCGCCCTTGCCTGTTCGGCTCGCTTAACGCTGCTGGCCTGCCAGGGTCTGCTCGGCCAAACTGATGGCTAGCTTGACCATGTTCCCCGTCTCCTTCGAGGTGAGCAGGCCATAGTCTCCGGGGGTTGCACGATCGCCGGCTCCTTGCGCTTGAGCCAGCCTTATCTTGGTCGCGTCCGAAAGCAGCGATCGATTGTTCTTTGCCATGGATGTCCCTCCTGAGGGAGACAGCTGGTCACGGCCCCGGGCTTAAGACTCGGCGCCTGTCAGGCGTTCGTACGGTTGATGCGGTCGATGCCGGGCTTTGGCCCCTGCTGCTTCGGGACAAAGGTTTCGCAGAGGGTCTGGTTCGAGTTCTGCGCTTCGCCGCCGATAGAGCCGATCTCCATGCGGGTATTCTGCATGTTAGCGGCGTTGTTCTTGACCATGATCTTGCTGGCTTCGCAGTGGTTCCCGGTACCGTAGTAGAAACAACTGTTGACCGTGCAGTAGATCTCCTGATTGGGCATCTGACATGTCACCTCCTGCGCTTAGTGTCGGCGCCTCTGTACTTGTTCATGCCGTTGTCGGGCACTTGAACGAAACCGGTGGAAACGCTAGAGGCGCAGTGGTTCCACAGCTTGTTCCGGAGGCATCTTAAGAAGCAAAATCTTCGCGGTTGGCCTTGAAGTGAGGGCGCTAATCCGCTATGCTAACATAGGTTACTTAAACGGGACGGCTTTCGGAAGCTCCGCAAAGCTCTTGAGTCTTTGCTAACTACAGCAGTAAGTTATTGGTCTATTGACTTGGGTAACAGCATGCTTTACAATCCGTTCTATTGCGAGCCAACTTTTCCGGTTGCCTATATCACGGAGGTAGAGACGGCTCAACACCAGTCCCAAAAACAGGAACCTAGTACGCCTTAAAGGGTTGGGGCCCATTCGATGAGAGTGCCCGACTTTTCCCCCGTTGGCGTGGCGATGGTCCCGTCTAGCTTGAGAGGGCTAGAATTCTGAACCAAGGGGGAGATATCTGTGGCATACTCTACGTATGGTCGCCACGTCACCATGGATCTGCGGGAAGTAAGTTTCGAGCACCTCAACAATGTTGACTTGCTCAGAGATGCTATGGTTGAAGCCGCTAATCGTTGTGGCGCGACTATTGTTGGTGAAAACTTCGTCAAGTTCCACCCCCAGGGTGTTACTGGGGTTCTGGTCCTCTCCGAGTCTCACCTCTCAATCCACACCTATCCAGAGGAAGGCTTTGCGGCGATCGACTGCTACACGTGTGGCACGACGGTTGATCCGGAGGTCGCTTGCGACTACCTGAAGACAGTCTTGGGTGGACGGGTGGCCGGTTACCGGGCGTTGCAGCGTGGAGCGGGTCCCATTGAGGATTTGCCGAAGCTGCGGCTGGCTGCAGCCAACTGATTCAAAGAAAAGCGTAACGGAGCTTCCGATAGGGAGCTCCGTTTTTTGTGTGTGCGGATATGGCAATTGTTGGCAGGAACATGGTCGCTGACGTAGAATACATACATATGCTGGTAGCTGTTACAGTTTTATCCCGGTCTCCGTAGCTGGAAGATAAGGGGGCACGTCCGGTGAAGGGGAACAAGTGGTGGAACGTGGACCTTTTCAGCAAAAGGGCGCTGCAGGCTCGAATTATACTGACTCTGGTACTCGTAGTGCTGGCGGCCCTCTATGGCGTTGCTTTAACGGGCCGTCCCTCCAGCTTATGGGCAGCACAGGGTGTAGGGCTCAGCATCGTATTGTTGGCCGGTATCCTGACCGGGTGGTGGGGGCGGAGTCTACTAGGGCTCGTGCGCTACGGCGAGGGGAAGGAAGCCGCCGCCCACGAAGAAAGAAGCCGCATCTTGGAGCAGAAGAACCGCCAACTGCAGACCACGCTGCAGGCGTTTAAGGCGATCTCCTCGGCGTTGGACCTGAAGGAGGTAGGGGCCCTGGCGGTTGAACAGGTGATTAACTATACGCCGTTCAAGAAAGCATCTTTGATTCTGGGCCCGGATGAGCGAGGCGAATTTCAGGTTGCCGGGTCACGCGGGTTGTCGCCGGAGTACCTGCATCAGTTTTTGGGGGCCCTGAAGGGGCCGGGAAAGGCCTCATCCCCAATCGAGTGGTGTCAACTGACGCGCCAACCCGTTGTGGTGGACAATGTGGCCCGGGACTTCCGGACAGCGGGGCTCAGTGATCTGTATACCAAAGCTAACCTGGAAGGGCTTATCACCGTTCCCCTGGTTGTACAGGATCAGTTCCGTGGCGCCCTCACGGTATACACGGAACAGGGAACGCACTTGACTACGGCCGAGATTTCAATGGTATCGGCACTGGCTAGCCAGTCAGCAGTTGCGCTTGAAAACGCACGACAGTATACACTCACCGTACAGAACCGAGAGCGCATGGACATGGCTTTGCAGTGTTTGCAGGGGGTTGCTTCGGCACTTACGCGTATGCGGGTGGGTGTTTCGCCCTTACTGCACTTGGTTGCGCAGGCGGCTGCCAACCTTTTTGCCCCGGCACGCATTCGGCTGACGGTCTCCAAGGCAACGCGTTATCCCGCTATGGTGGTGACGGAAGCCGTAAACATGTGCGAGCAGGACGAGGGGACGCTTTCGTTCTCGCTCCCTATTCTGCTGGACGGCGAGTCCTATGGTCGGCTGGACCTGGTGCTGCCTGGCGCTGGCCGCAACCTTGAAGCCGGGGAGGTGCAGATCCTTCAGGCATTCGCCTATTTAACCGCTTCCGCTCTGGGGAATGCGGCGTTGGTTTCGGAGATGCGTCAGGCGGTAGAGGCGGTCGAGAAGTCGTACATAGGAACGCTGGAAGCACTCAGCAAGGCACTGGAAATTCGTGATCACGAAACCGTTGGCCATAGCAGGCGGGTGGTGCAGTATACCCTGGCCCTCGCTCAGCGATTGCGGGTGCCTGAAGGTGAGTTAATCCCCATCATGCGGGGGGCCCTTCTGCACGACGTGGGCAAAATCGGCATACCGGACGCCATTCTTCGCAAACCGGCCCCGCTGACCGAAGCGGAATGGGCCATCATGAAGGAGCATCCTCGGATCGGTTATGAGATGCTGCGACAGATCGATTTCCTCACCCTGGCAGCCCCGATCATCCTGCATCACCATGAACGGTTTGACGGTAGGGGCTACCCCGGGGGACTGGCGGGCGATGACATCCCGCTGGGGGCCCGGATCTTTGCGGTGGCCGACACGTATGACGCGATCACTTCCGACCGTCCCTATCGCAAGGGGCGCTCCCACGAACACGCGGTCAGCGAGGTGGTAGCCGCCCGCGGATCCCAGTTCGACCCTCAAGTGGTGGAGGCGTTCATGTCACTGCCTGATGAGGAACTGAGTCGGATTCGTAGTGGCGACGGCTCCACCGGTTAGGGGGTCAGTATACCGAAAGGAGTTGTCATAACCGCTGGGCACGTCCATAGACATGGCCTTGGAGGGATGGCCATGTCTGGGCAGTGGTGGCAAGAGACAGATCCCGGGGAAGCCGATCGGCTTGGCCTCGCGTCAGAGGCGGCTGAGCGGCTCCCTTTGGTTTATGATCCCGACAGCCAGCCGGAGGCGGCAAGGTTCCTGGCTGATGACGGAGGCATTGCAACGGGGAGCCCAACCGGAGTGAGAGATCCTGGCGGACTTACCTGGGCGCGCTTTCGGGAGAGCCGGGTCTACATTCAGATTCTCCTGGCCGTGGGGCTGGTGACGGTGGCCGGCTTAGCGGCACGCTTGCCTTTAGCCCCGGCCGCGAAGGTGCGGCAGGCGCTCTCCTGGACGGTTAGCTACGATTACGACCTGCGGGCGCACGCAACCAACACTGCTGCATGGGCCCGAGAACGGGGCGGGTGGCTACCTGCCGCGACGGGGCTCTGGTCGACCGAGATCGGTCGCGTGCAGGCTTGGGCGGCTCGCTTATCACCGAAAGCCTCCGATACCGATACACCCACCGCAAGCGGCACACTGGCGATGCCGGTGTCCGGTGGTGTACTCTATGGCTTCGGTTGGCTGCCGCCCGCCGTGAGCCGGGAGGTTCATTATGGCCTTGATCTGGCGGCACGCCAGGGTACTGCGGTGGTGGCCATGGCCGATGGCAACGTGCTGCGAACAACTACGGACCCAGTGCTAGGCACACTGGTCGAGGTGGATCACGGGCGCCTCGTAGCCCTATATGCGCAGCTTGAACGTGTCTCGGTTCGCCAGGGCATGCAGGTCAAGCGAGGGCAGCAACTGGCGGTGGTCGGGCAGCCGTCAGGGGCCGAACGAGGGCGTGACTCCCACCTTCATCTAGAGGTGCGCCCGGCTGGGGGCAAGGCACAGGTCGATCCGGCCCCCTATCTGGGACTGGGGGGGAGCAAGCCCTGAAGCTGGGCACGATCGCCGGCATGCGCATCGGCGTCGACTGGCTTTTTGTCGTTCTCCTGTTGGCGGCGGCCGTTTCCGGGTACTATCTGGAAGCCCTTGTACTGCTTGGGTCGCTCACAGCCCACGAACTCGCTCACTTGACAGTGGCGTGGGTCCTGGGCGTGGAGGTGGAGCAACTGCTGCTGACTCCATTCGGTGGAATGGCCCGAATGGATTCGACGCTGGAAACCGACCCACAGACCGAGACCTCCGTGGCGTTGGCCGGGCCATTTCAATCATTCTTCCTGGCTGGCCTTACGCTGTTTCTAGCCGGCCATCAACTGTGGGATCAGCACCTGGTCAAGTTTTGCTTTGACATAAACAGTTCGCTGGCGTTTTTCAACCTGATTCCGGCGCTGCCGCTGGACGGCGGTCGGGCCATGCGAGGGTTGTTGGCTCAGCGCTGGGGCTACCGGCGGGTGACAACCTGGATGACGTGGATCGGGCGGTACGCGGGCATCTTCATGGCGGCTACTGCCCTGACTGTGCTGGTCAGGGGGGGCCGGGTCTATGCCACACCGCTGGTTGGGGGGTTCTTTCTGAGCCTGTATGCCGGCCGGGAGGGGGAGGCAGCACTGTACCGGTCATACCGCCAGTTCCTGCACAAGCGGGAGCGCATGGCCGAGCGGAGGGTTCTGGCGGCCCGTCAGTTGGTAGCAGTAACGGGCACACACCTGGGGGAGTTAATGCAGCACCTGGGAGACCGCGGATACCACCTTGTCCTGGTCGTGGATGAGGCGATGCGGCCTTTGGGCACCCTGCATGAGGCTGAGTTGATGGATGCTTTTGCCGAGTTTGGTCCGGAGGCTACGGTGGATGAGATTCTAGACCGCTAGCCTCATGCCCGGCAGGAGTCAGGAGACCAACGCCGAACAGCCAAGGGTAAGTTGCCTATAAAGGGGTCGCATCTGGTTGAGCAGTCTCGCAGAGCGGATTGAAGCACTATTACCGCGGGTGTCCAAGCCAGCCCGCTACGCCGGTGGCGAGTATAACGCCGTGGTCAAGCCGCACGACACGGTTGACCTGAAGGTAGCATGGACCTTTCCCGATGCCTATGAAGTAGGGATGTCGCACCTGGGTTCCCTGATCATGTATCAGCAAATCAACAAACGGGCGGATTCGCTGTGTGAGCGGTGCTATGCTCCCTGGCCGGACATGGAAGAGGGCATGCGGGCAGAATCGATCCCGTTATTCACGCTTGAGAGTTGGACACCGGTCAACCAGTTCGACATCGTCGCATTCCCTCTACTCTATGAGCTGACCTATACCAACATCTTCACATGCCTTGATCTGGCTGGAATCCCGTTGCGCAGTGTAGACCGCACCGCAGCGGACCCACTGGTCATCGCCGGGGGTCCGTGTGCGTACAACAGTGAGCCGCTGGCGCCGTTCCTGGACGTAGCGGTGCTCGGTGACGGCGAGCAGGTCATTCATGAAATCCTGGACACGGTGAAGGCCTGGAAGGCAGAAGGAAAGCGGAACCGGTCCGATCTGCTGCTCCGGCTGGCACAGATCACCGGCTGTTACGTGCCATCCCTCTACACGGTTGACTACCAACCGGATGGCCGGATTGGGGCGTATCGGCCCATCGCACCCGGGGTGCCGGCTACGGTGGAGCGAGCCATTGTGGCCGACTTGGACGAGGTCGACTTCCCCACAGCGCCCATCGTGCCAAACCTGGAAGTCGTCTTCGATCGGGCACAGATGGAGGTCTTTCGCGGCTGCTCCCGGGGCTGCCGCTTCTGTCACGCCGGCATGGTCAACCGTCCGGTACGGGAACGATCGGCGGCCAACGTGCTGGCGCTAGCGCACGATCTGGTGCGGAACACCGGCCACAACGACCTCTCGCTTGTCTCCCTTTCGACAGCAGACTACACCAACATCACTGGAACCGTAACCGCTCTGTCGCAAGGGCTGCAGTGTGACGGCGTAAACGTGACGCTGCCGTCGACCCGCGTTGACGCTTTTTCGGTAGCGCTGGCTGACTCCATTCAAAAGGTGCACCGCGGCAGTGTGACGCTGGCGCCCGAAGGGGGCTCCGCGCGCATTCGGCGCGTCATTAACAAGACCGTGTCCGATCAGGACATTCGAGCCGCCTTCCGTACGGCGTTTGAGGCCGGATACCGGGCGATCAAGCTCTATTTCATTCTGGGGCTGCCCACGGAGCAGGACGAGGACCTGGCGGCGATTGTCGAGAAGGCAAAATGGGCCTTGCAGATTGCCGATGAGGTGCTGCCACCCCAGGAGGCTCGGCGAGTGCGCGTCACTATTAGCGTTTCGGTCTTTGTGCCGAAAGCCCACACGCCATTTCAGTTCGAGCCGCAGGTGCGGCCGGAAGAAGCGGTGCGGCGCCAGCAATACATCAAACGCTGCCTTAGGGACCGCCGCATCGAGTATAAGTACCATCCTTCGGACGGCGCTGCGATCGAGGCGTTGTTGAGTCTGGGGGACAGGCGAGTGGCCGAAACGCTCTTGCGGGTTTGGCAGATGGGAGCGCGGTTTGATGGCTGGACGGATCAGTACGACCATCAGCGGTGGCTTCGGGCCTGTGCGGAAACCGGTGTGGACGTGGACTTCTATGTGTACCGGCGGAAGGGGTATGGCGAGGTGTTCGCCTGGGATCACCTGAGCACCGGCGTCACCAAGGAATGGCTGGTAGATGACCACTTGCGTGCCATGGCCGAAGAGGAGATTACCGATTGCCGGTGGGAGACCTGTGACCTCTGCGGGGTCTGCCTGCAGAGAGACGTCTCGCCATTACTGAAGGGATGAACCTGACTTGAAACTGAGGATGAAACTGGCCAAACAGGAGAAGGCACGCTTCTTCTCCCACCTGGACATGGGCAGGGCCCTGGAGCGTTCCCTTCGGCGAGCAGCCATCCCTGTGGCCCTTTCGCAGGGGTTCAGCCCCCATCCGCTAATCAGCTTTGTGGGTGCGCTGCCCACAGGGACCAGCAGTGAAGGGGAGTTCGTGGATATCGAGTTGGCGGAAGAGATGGACTCGGACGAATTCGTTCGTCGGGTGAACGCACATACGCCGCCTGGCCTGGCGGTCCGTGAGGTGCGCCCGGCGCCGGAAGGCGGCCGGTCGGTGTGGAGCATGATCAACATGGCCGAGTACCGGCTGACCCTTGTGGTACAGCCGGAGACAGCCGGTCTGTTTGGCGAGGCGGTCGCCAGTTTCCTGGGGCGGATAGAGGTGGCGGTGACCAAAGAGGGCAAACGGGGGCCGAACCTCGTGAATATCCGCCCGCAGGTTCACGCACTCTGGCTTGAGGGCGCCGGACCAAACGCGACCGGCGACGAGACACTGGTGCAACTGCGGGTGGTCATGGAGTTCGGGCCGGAAGGCAACCTGAAGCCCGATGACTTCCTGAAAGGCTTTCAAAGCGTGGCGGTGGAGACAGAGCAGGCCAGGCTGGCGCTGGCTCATCGAATTGCCATTTACCGCCTGAACCTGGAGACCGGGATGCTGGAAGAGCCCTGGAGCTTCTGATCAAGAGCAACCCCCACCAACCTGCGGTTGCAGGCTGGTGGGGGTTTTGGCTGTCACAGGCGCATGGCTTGACGTGGGTGCACGGATAGGTTGATGGCATGGCCTTCCAGGAGCGCGGCTGCCAGGAGTTCAGGGCCGCCGAAAGGCCACAGGGCTTCAGCGGGTAGGGACAACTGCACCGGGGACAGGAGACGGACCGGGGACTGCGTGCTAACCAACAGTCCGGCCTTCTCCAGCCGACGGTGCATTTCTGACCAAACAGGAAGACGAACGCCGTCCAATTCCAGGCGGTTGCGGGCCAGCTCGTAATGCAAGACCCGGTGATGGTCGGCGGTCCACTGTAGGGCTCTGGCGATCAGCGCACCTTCCCGGTTGAGCAGAGCTGGTTCCAAGATTGCTGGACCGTCGAGGAGTTTCGGCGATCGAGACAAGGCTTCCAGCACTTCCGCCGGCTCGGCCTCTAGCAGCACCCGGGTCCATGTCGCAAACCACGGCGGAATTGGCGTCTGGTTGGCAAATAGCTCAACCTGCCGGCTGCTCCAGGTGCGGCGTGCCGATGGTTGCGCTGCCACAAACCGCCCCAGCCATTCGCTGTAGGCTGGCTTGAGGGCAGACAGAGGGCCATCCAGCAGAGGGAAGAGCCGGTACCATTCCCGACGACCGCGCAGGTACAGCAGGGAGAGCGAGACTTGTCGGGCCAGGAGATAACGATAGCGGGCAGATTGAGGATCTGGTGATCCGGCCGGTTCCGGCAACGGGTCCGGGATGTCAGGGTCGCTTGGGTAGAGCGGCTGGGCCGCATCGTGCAGGGCGGCTGTCTGCCGCCCGCGATCGGTGGGCTCAACAAAGGGTCCGACGGCAACGAGGAGCCCCAAATCCTCCAGGTAAGAGAGGTAGGGGCGGAGCAACACCTCCGGCCAGTTCAGGCTCGCGGGTGAAACAAGCCTTTCGCTCCGCTGCACAACCGCCTGCAGGAGCCGTCGCAGTGAGGTTGGCAGCGGCAAGGGTGACCGGAGCAGCCTTTCGGCGGCGGCCCTTCTGGCTTCGTTCATCACCAGGGCCGCTGGCCCCTCAGGTACGGAGGGGAGGTCATATGCCCTCCCCGCGTCGGTCAACGCACCTTGCGGGGTGACCAGGCCCAGACCGATGGCCAATTCCCGCTCGGGGCCCTGCTCTGCCGCACCACCACGGGCAATCCGGTCGATGACCGGGTTAATCTCCCGAAGGGAGCCGGGCAGGTTCACGGCATTACTTGAGCCGGCTGCGGATGATCTGCTCTAGGGTGGGATCACCAATCTCCTGCAGCTCGTAGGACACCCGCAGAATCGGCTTATTCGGATGAATCACCCGGGTGATGTCGATCGGGGTAGCGGAAATCACCAGATCGCAGTCGCAGGCATTGATGGTTGCTTCCAGGTCACGCATCTGCTTGTCGCCATAGCCCATGGCGGGCAGCAGGACGCCAATGCCGGGATACTTACGATAGGTGGCGGCGATGGAGTCAACGGCATAAGGCCGGGGATCGACCAGTTCGGCAGCGCCAAACTTGCGGGCGGCAATGATGCCGGCGCCGTATTTCATCTCGCCGTGAGTGAGGGTGGGCCCGTCTTCGACGACCAGGACACGGCGGCCGCGAATCTGGCTGCCGTTCTCGACGAAGATCGGTGAAGCGGCGTCTACAACGATCGCCTTCGGGTTCACGGCGGCGATCGACTCCCGTACCTTGGCGATGCCCTCCGGCGAAGCCGTTTCGATCTTGTTGATCACGACGACGTCGGCCAGGCGCATGTTGGTCTCGCCGGGGTGGTAGGTAAGCTCGTGGCCAGGGCGATGCGGGTCAGCGACGGTGATGTACAGGTCGGCGGCGTAGAAGCTGAAATCGTTGTTGCCGCCATCCCAGATGATGACATCGGCTTCCTTCTCGGCTTCCCGCAGGATAGCGCCATAGTCCACACCGGCGTAAATGACGGCGCCCAGATCGATATGTGGTTCGTACTCTTCCCGTTCCTCGATGGTGCAATGATGCTTGTCGAGATCGGCGTATGTAGCGAAGCGCTGCACGGCTTGAACAGCCAGGTCACCGTAGGGCATGGGGTGCCGAATGGAGACGACCCGCTTGCCCATGTTCCGCAGGGCCTTGACCACCTGACGGGAGGTCTGGCTCTTGCCGGAGCCCGTGCGAACAGCGCAGATGGCAATGACCGGTTTACTGGACTTGATCTGGGTCTGGCGGTAGCCGAGCAGGTGGAAGCTGGCGCCTGCGGCAATGGCAGCGGAAGCGCGATGCATGACATATTCGTGGGGGACATCCGAGTAAGCGAAATCCACCTGATCTACACGGAGGTCACGAATCAGGTCGCTCATCTGGGCTTCGTCGTAAATGGGAATGCCATTCGGATAGAGGCGCCCGGCCAATACGGCGGGGTACTTGCGACCAGCAATATCGGGGATTTGGGTTGCGGTGAAACCGACCACTTCATAGGCTTCGTTGTCACGGTAGAAGGTATTGAAGTTATGGAAGTCACGGCCGGCGGCGCCCAGAATCAGAACGCGAGTCCTGGACATATGATCCACTCCTTTATCGATTGGTTAGCCCATTACGAGCGCCATAACGGCCTTCTGCAGGTGCAGCCGGTTCTCGGCTTCATCCCAGACCACGCTGTTCGGGCCGTCAATCACCTCATCGGTTACCTCTTCGCCGCGGTGGGCGGGCAGGCAGTGCAGGAACAGTGCGTCCCCCTTGGCGAGAGACATCAGATCACGGTTAACCTGGTAGGAGCGCATGGCCGCAGCCTTTTCCGCAGCTTGAGCCTCCTGGCCCATGCTGGCCCATACGTCGGTGTAGACCACATCGGCCCCTTCGATGGCCGTGCGGGGATCGCCCACAACGATCTTGGCGTTGGTGCGGGCCACAACTACCGGATCAGGTTCGTAGCCAGCCGGGCAGCCGATCACGACTTCCATCCCGAACTTGGCGCCGGCTTCCATGAGCGAATGGGCCACGTTGTTGCCGTCGCCCAGGAAGGTCATCTTCAGGCCCTCCAGGTGATGCTTCTTCTCCCGAATCGTCATCAGATCGCCCATTGCCTGGCACGGATGCTGCCAGTCGGTCAGTCCGTTGATAACGGGAATGGAGGCATACTCGGCCAGATCGGTCACGTCTTTATGGGCAAAGGTCCGAATCATGATGCCGTCCAGGTAGCGGGAGAAGACGCGGGCGGTGTCGGCGATCGTCTCGCCCCGCCGGAGCTGAAGATCGTTGGCACTCAGGAAAAGCCCCGTTCCGCCCAACTGATAGATGCCCACTTCGAACGAGAGGCGGGTCCGGGTAGAGCTCTTGGTGAAGATCATGCCGAGGGTCTTGCCCTTGAGCGGCTGGTCCACGAGGCCGGTCTTCATGCGGAGCTTCATCATGTCGGCTGTATCCAGCAGTTGCGTCAGCTCTTCCGAAGTCCAGTCATGGATCGTGATGAAATCGCGGCCTTTCAGACTGACGGACATGGTCACAAACCTCCTCTATGTGTTCGGTTAACAGTAGGGGGCAGGTCTGCCGTTTACGGGACGATACGGGTTCCGGCGTCGCCGGCGATGGCTGCGGTAGCCTGGTTCAGAGCGGCGATGACCCCTACATGACCGGTGGACTCCACGAAGCGGAGCACGGCTTCGACTTTCGGACCCATGGAACCGGCTTTGAAGTGGCCCGCTTTCTGATGACTCCTCATGGTGGCCACGTCCACCTTGTCGAGGAGCAACTGGTCGGGCTGCTTATAGCGGAGTGCTACCTTGGGAACGTCGGTGAGGATGCAGAAGATGTCTGCCCCCACATCAACCGCCAACCGTTCGCCCGCCAGGTCCTTGTCGATGACGGCCTCGCACCCGTGTAGCTGGTCGTCCGCGCGATAGACCGGTACGCCACCGCCGCCGGAGCAGATGACCACTGCGCCCGCCTGAATCAGATTGAGGATGGACTCCTTCTCCCAGATCGCTTTGGGGTCGGGCGAAGGGACCACCCGGCGCCAGCCGCGGCTCGCATCCTCCTTCATCTGCCATCCCCGCTCTTCGGCCAGGCGCTGTGCCCGAGCGGGGGTGTAGAACGGGCCTACCGGCTTCGTTGGGTTCTGGAAGGCCGGGTCGGTGCGATCGACCAACACCTGCGTCACAACGGTAACCACGGGCAAATTCCTACCCCGAGCCCGAAGCAGATTGCCAAGCTCATTCTGAATCCAGTAGCCCAACAACCCCTGGCTCATGGCGCCACAGACATCCATGGGCATGGGCGGAACGACCCCGGAGGCTTCCTCCTGCTGAATCAGCAGGTTGCCAACCTGCGGACCGTTGCCGTGCGTAATGACGACCCGGTGCCCGGCGCAAATGAGCTCTACAATTTGGAGACAGGTCTCATGAATGTTTGCTGCCTGTTCTGCTGCAGTGCCTGCTTGCCCCGGCTGCAGGATGGCGTTTCCGCCCAGTGCGATTACGATTGTAGCCGTTGAAGCTCCCCTCCCCTGCGGTATTCCACTACAAATATACATTCCTGCATAACGAGAAAGCACCCTTTCGCATTTTGCGCCATCTGTTTGAAGATTAATGACTACGACCACGTGGCAAAATATAGCCAGTTGAGTCTACATTTCGATATTGCTGCCCCACTGTGCGAGGGCTGAGCGGCAGGAAGTTCGCCGGTGGGAGCAGAATCCAGTGCTAGTTGGCATACTAAGGGTGTAGGCGTATGGGCCATGACCCACCGCCTGCACTCGCCATCTGAACCAACCCCAAAAGAGATGGGGGCATTGTTGTGACCAAAGAGATTCTCGTGACGGTGGATTTGGATGAGACCCGTGCGGCCGTGCTGGAGGACGACGAACTCGTCGAGATTTTCATAGAGCGGCCGGTGCATCAGCGGGTGGTAGGCAACATCTACAAAGGCAAGGTAGAGAACGTTCTGCCGGGTATGCAGGCCGCCTTTGTGGACATTGGCCTGGAACGCAATTCGTTTCTGTATGTGGATGACGCACTACCGGGTAAGGCAGAAGTGGAAGGGGAGACCGTGGGCGCCACCACGCGCACCCTCACGATAAAAGAGCTGGTCCGGCCGGGTCAGGAGATCATTGTCCAGGTAGCGAAGGAACCTATCGGTACGAAAGGGGCTCGTGTAACCCGTCACATCACGCTGCCGGGGCGGTTCCTCGTCCTGATGCCGCATGTGGACTACATTGGCGTTTCGCGTCGCATTTCGGACGAACGGGAGCGCGAGCGGCTCAAGCAGATGGCAGCCCGGGTGAAGCCCGAAGGCGCCGGACTCATCGTTCGGACCGTGGCCGAGGGCGCCCAGGAGGAAGACCTGGCGAAGGATGCCGTCTTCCTGCAGCGGCTCTGGGACCGCATCTCCAGCCGGTCCACCGCGGCGCCTGCTCCTTCGCTGCTTCACCACGATCTGGGGCTGGTGCAGCGGGTGGTGCGGGACTGGTTTGACGATACCGTAGATCAGTTCACCATCGACAACAAGGAAGAGTACCAGCGGGCTCTCGAGGTGCTGGATCTGCATGCGCCGCACCTGAAAGACCGGTTGAAGCTCTATAGCCGCACCGATCAGTCCCTGTTCGACTTCCACAGCATTGAGATGGAGATCGACAAGGCCCTGAAGAAGCGGGTATGGCTCAAGAGCGGCGGCTATATCGTCATCGACCAGACTGAGGCCCTGACAGCGATCGACGTGAACACCGGTAAGTTTGTGGGGACCACGAACCTGGCCGATACGGTATTCAAGACGAACCTGGAAGCAGCCAAGGAGATCGCCCGGCAGCTAAGGCTGCGGGATATTGGCGGCATCATCATCATCGACTTCATCGATATGGAGATCCTTGAGCATCGGCAGAAAGTGATCAAGACCCTGGAAGACGAGCTAAAGCGGGATCGGACCCGGGCCAATGTGCTGGGCCTTACCCAACTCGGGCTCGTGGAGATGACCCGCAAGAAGTCACGCCAGAACCTCGACGAAGCGATGATGCGTTCCTGCCCATACTGCGACGGGCGTGGCAAGGTCCTGTCGGAGGAGACAATGGCCCGGCGCGTGCGGGCCGAAATCCGGCGAATCCTGAAGCAGAGTTCCAGCGAAGCGCTGTTAATGGAGGTCCATCCTTCTGTGGCGGCCCTGCTAATCGGCACGGGTGGCGCCAACCTGCGGGAACTGGAGGCGGAACTGGGCAAGACCATCTACATCCGGGGCAACAACGAAGTACACCTGGAGCAGATGAACCTGCGCGTTCTGGGCACTCGGGAAGAGGTAGAGGAACGCGCCCTGCCGGTTCGGCCTGGCCAGGTCGTGGACGTAAAGATCGACGAGGCCCATGTGACCAATACGGTCGATGGCATTGCCCGGTTGGATGGCTATGTCATCGATGTGGAGGGCGCCGGGGATCTGACCGGCAAGCAGATCAAGGTGGAGATCACCAAGGCCTACCGGACTTACGCCAAAGCCCGCATGATTCAGGGGTAAGCACAGAGGGACGTTCCCAAAGTGGGAACGTCCCTGTCGGTTCGCAGGCTGTGATTCGCGCGGCTGTAGCGGTTCATAAGAATTGACAGTCGAAGTTTGGTCGTGGTAAACTAACTTGTCGCCTGCGCGCGTCTATGTACACATGGACAAGAGCGGGGTGGCAACCGCTCGGAGACAGGTTCCTCAAACGCATCTGCGTACCTGGACTGGCGAGTATACATCTCGGAGGTGTCCCTCTTGACTTACGCAATTGTTGAGACCGGTGGTAAGCAGTATCGGGTGCAGGCCGGCGAGACGATCCGGTTCGAGAAGCTTGCAGGCAATGACGGTGACAAGGTTGTGCTGGACAAGGTTCTGCTCGTCAGCAAGGACGGCAGCCTGACTGTCGGCGCTCCTTTCGTGGCCGGCGCCAAGGTTACCGGCACCGTGAAGGCCCAGGGCAAGGCCCCGAAGATCATCGTCTTCAAGTACCACAACAAGGTCAACTACCGCCGTAAGACTGGCCATCGTCAGCCGTTCACGGCCGTTACCATCGACAGCATCGAGGCGTAAGAGCTGTGATCAAGGTCCAGGTGCGGCGGAATCCTGACGGCGTCATCGCCGGACTTCAGGTAACCGGACATGCCGGGTTTGCCGACCCGGGTCAGGATATCGTTTGTGCCGGTGTTTCTTCCCTGGTTGTGACCGCCCTGATCGGGCTGAAACAGGTGGCGAAACATCCGCATGAAGGGTCAGCGACCATGGGGCGGATGTACTGCAAACTCCAGCCCGGTGGCAGCCCGGAGACCGCTGCCAAGGCCCAGGTCATCCTTGAGACAACGCTTTTAGGGCTTCAGGATATTGCCAAAGATTACCCCCAATTTATCCGTGTAACAGAAGGAGGCTGAAAGCTGTGTTTCTGCAGCTTTTCGCGCATAAGAAGGGCGTCGGCTCGTCCAAGAACGGCCGCGACTCCAATCCGCAGTACCTTGGTGTGAAGCGTTATGACGGTCAGGTTGTCACTGCTGGCTCCATCATCGTTCGGCAGCGTGGCACCAAGTTCCATCCCGGCGCCAACGTGGGTATCGGCAAGGACGACACCCTGTTCGCCACGGTGGACGGCACCGTGAAGTTCGGCCGCAAGGGCGCCGACAAGAAGTTTGTCAGCATTCTGCCCGCCTAGGGCAACCCATCGGCCCCAGCACCGAACGGTGCTGGGGCTTTTTCCTGGGGAGGCTAAGGGATGGAAACGGACGCGTTGGCCATACTTCGCCGGCAGCGGCATAGCTTTCTGAACCACTTGCAGGTTATCTCCGGATGGCTGCAATTGGCCAAGCCAGAGCGGGCAAGCGAGTACGTGGCACGGGTGGCTGCCCGGATGGAGTCGGATGGGCAGGCAATCCGGAGTCTCACGCCCGATCTGGGGTTAGTGGCCCTCGAACTGTCGCTGGAGGCCGAAGCGCTGGGTGTGGAGGTCGAGTGGCGGATCAGCAAGCCGCTCCCTGACCTGTCTCCCGCATGCTTCAAAGCAGAGGTCGGCAGGGCCCTGGAAAACGTCGGACGGATGGGAGACGGCGACCGGCTGTTGGTGGTCTCCCTGGGGTCGGATGGGTTGACGGCACATAGCCCTGCACAGCGGGGCGAACGATAGTCCCAAGAAAGGTCCGGGATGTGATTCCATGTTTGTTGATGTGGCCCGCATATATGTCAAGGGTGGCGACGGCGGACGAGGCTCCAATTCGGTTCGTCGTGAGAAGTATGTGCCTCAGGGTGGCCCCTACGGTGGCGATGGGGGTTCCGGCGGTAGTGTGATTTTCGAAGTGAGCACAGGGTTGAATACCCTGCTGGATTTCAAGTACAAGAAACACTTCAAGGCCGACCGGGGTGAGATCGGTGGCACCAAGGCGATGCACGGTGCAAACGGTACCGATCTGGTCGTCAAAGTTCCGCCTGGCACCGTAGTGAAGACCGACGAAGGGGAAGTCCTGTTTGACCTGACAGAGCCAGGTCAACGGGCCGTTGTCGCGCATGGCGGCCGCGGTGGCCGCGGCAACATGCGCTTCGCCACGCCCACCAACAAGTGCCCGACCTTCTATGAGAAGGGAGAGCCGGGCGAAGAACGCTGGCTCCAGCTCGAAATGAAAGTGATGGCCGATGCCGGGCTGGTCGGCTTCCCGAACGCGGGCAAATCCACCTTCCTCTCCCGGGTCAGTGCGGCCCAGCCGAAGGTAGCCAACTACCCCTTCACCACGCTCAACCCCATACTGGGTGTGGTAGCCGTGGGTGATGGGCGCTCGTTTGTACTGGCAGATATTCCGGGGCTAATCGAGGGCGCACACCAGGGCGTGGGACTCGGTCATGAGTTCCTCCGGCATGTGGAGCGCACCAAGGCGCTGATCCATGTGCTGGACGGGGCCGGAACCGAAGGGCGGGACCCGCTGGAAGACTTCCGAATCATCCAGAACGAACTGGCACAGTTCAACCCCGACCTGGTGAAGCGACCGACGCTGGTGGCGTTCAACAAAATGGATGTCACAGAAGCGCTGGACAACCTGCCCCGCGTCAAGGCCGAATTGGAGGCGCAGGGGTTCAAGGTCTTCCCCATCTCCGGCGTCACCGGGGAGGGTATGAAGCCCCTCCTGCAGGCTGTGGCTGATGCCATTGCCAGCTACGTTCCGCCCGAAGAGCCGGCTCCCCCTGCTGAGAAGGTCTACCGGCCGCAGGAGGATGAGTTCCGGGTCTATCAGGAAGACGGGGTCTGGCACGTGGCAGGCAAGGAGATCGAGAAGCTGGTGGCCATGACCATGTGGGAGAATGATGAGGCGGTCAAGCGCTTCCTCTGGATCATGCGCGCCAAGGGGATTGAGAAGGCCTTGCGGAACTATGGAGCCGAGGACGGCGATACGATCCGCATTGCCGATATCGAGTTGGAACTGTCATCGGAGCCGATCAGTTAGGGAGAGGATAGTTTGGAGCTGCGGGGTAAGCAGAAACGGTTTCTGCGGGCCATGGGGGTCACCATGGACCCCATTCTCACAGTGGGCAAGGATGGAGTCTCGGATAACACCATCACCCAGGCCGACGGTGCACTGGGTGCACGTGAATTGATCAAAGGACGGGTGCTGACCACTTCGCCGGAAGGTGTTACGGAGACGGCATCTGCCATTGCCGAAGCCACTGGCGCCGAACTGGTGCAGGTGGTTGGCCGCAACTTCTTGCTGTACCGGCGCAACGAGGAAGAGCCCCGGATCGAACTGCCGTAGCAGCGGGAGTGAACAGCCATGCCGTATGTTGGCA